>WRAB01000017.1 GCA_009780435.1 Oscillospiraceae bacterium
CTATAATTGCTTCTAAAGTATCTCGTTCCGCGTCCGGTTCTGCGTCCGGTTCTGCGTCCGGTTCTGCGTCCGGTTCTGCGTCCGGTTCTGCGTCCGGTTCTGCGTCCGGTTCTGCGTCCGGTTCTGCGTCAGACTTGCTCCGCCTGCTTCCGAGGAAGGATTTCACCAAAAACACAAAGGCACAGAAATAAATAATCACAGATATTACGATGTCTACAAATTCACTGGAGAACCCGTGCACTTGCATCCGTGCGCCGCCCAGCGTTAAATAGGAGACCAATGTGCCGGAGAATACTATGCCCATGGGGTGATTTAATCCGAGAAATGCGACGGCGATCCCTGTAAACCCTTCCATCTGGAGCATATCCACCGCGCTGAGAGACAGGCCCGTGCCGTTCATAAAGTTTAAAGCGCCGCCGACGCCGGCAAGGGCGCCACAGAACATCATAGAGGAGACGATCTTGCTCTTTTCGTTGATCCCGGCATATTTCGCTGCGTCTCGATTAAAGCCGCAGGCCTTCAGCCCATATCCAAAGGTGGTTTTTTCTAAAATGACGTAGACTAGGATGGCAGTTGCTATGGCGATGAGAATACCTATGTTCACATTAGAAGACCTAGTCAAGTTGCCCACCGTCTCTGAAAAAATATGTTCCATCCCCAGAGACGGCAAGTTAGAATCGTCTGGCAGGGGCAGTGTCGTCGCTCGCCCCTGGTCAAACAGATGCGTTCTGATCATGTGATTCACTAAAAACATGCCGATATAGTTCGTCATAATACAGGAGATGACTTCATGTACATTGCGGTACGCTTTTAACAGGCCCGGTATTGCCCCCCACAGGGCCCCCGCTATAGCGGCGGCGACAATGGCGGTTATAATCCGAATCGCCGGATGTAAAAATGTAAATTCTACCCCGATGTAGATTGCGACAAAGGCCCCAAAAGTAAACTGGCCCGTGGCGCCGATATTAAACAGGCCCGTCTTATACGCAAAGGCCACAGAGAGACCCGTCATAATAATGGGTGTGGCAAATAAGAGCACATCTCCTGCATTCCGCATAGAACTTGCGCCAAACGTAAGTAGGGTCATAAACGCATCAACCGCCTGAGTGGCATTGCTGATTAACAATATGATGAATCCGATTGCAAGGCCTGCAATAATGACTAAAATGGAAGATAACCCATTGATTAAACCATCCCGCTTCATACCGCTTCACCTTCTTCCGCCATTCTCTTCGCACCGGACATATAGAGCCCCAGCTCCTGAAACGTAACTTGTTTCGGGTCTACATCCGCCACAATTTCCCCCTCGTACATGACTAAAATCCGGTCAGATATGTTCATAACTTCTTCCAGCTCCAGAGAGATGAGCAAGATCGCCTTGCCCGCATCCCGCTCGGCCAATAGCTGTTGATGGATGTATTCAATTGCCCCTACATCTAGACCCCGGGTGGGCTGTACTGCGACCAGCAACTTGGCGTCCCGGTCAATTTCTCTGGCGACGATCACCTTTTGTTGGTTGCCGCCGGACATGGTGCGGGTAATGGTGCTCGGCCCTTGGCTACAGCGTATGTCAAAGCGCTCGATGAGTGTTTTGGCAAAGTCTTTTATTTTATCCATCCGCAAAAAGCCGTTGCGCTGAAATGCCTTGGTATAGTATTTTTGCAAGATCAGATTATACGCAAGGGAGTAGTCGAGCACTAGGCCGTGCTTATGCCTGTCCTCCGGGATATGGGCCATGCCAGACTCGCCCCGCTTGCGTATCTTTTCTCTGGAGATGTCTTGTCCGTCCAATACGATCTGCCCGGACTCTATGGGTGTAAGGCCTGTGAGGACATTGACCAAATCTGTCTGTCCGTTCCCTTCAATCCCTGCTACGCATAAGATTTCCCCGGCTTTTGCCTCAAAGGAGACGTCGGTGAGCAGATTTTTTTCGCCTTTGCCCCTTTTCGTCAGGCCTTTCACTTCCAGGACGGTGTCTCCAATTTGGGCCTCGCTTTTTTCCAAGCTCAACACAACTTTGCGGCCAACCATCATTTCGCTCATCTCTTCTTTGGATGTCTCGGCCACCTCTACTGTGCCGATCATCTTGCCTTTTCTGAGCACGGAGCATCTGTCGGCGACTTGTTTGATCTCATCCAGTTTATGGGTTATAAATAAAATAGACTTCCCTTCTGCGGCCATGTCACGCATGGTCTGCATGAGCGCCTCTATCTCTTGGGGCGTCAATACAGCGGTGGGCTCGTCGAAAATGAGGATCTCATTGTCACGGTACAACATTTTCAAGATTTCTACCCGCTGCTGCATCCCCACGGTAATATGGCGCACTTCGCTGTCTATGTCAATTTCAAAACCATATTTCTTTGAGAGAGCCAAAACCTTCTCTCTGGCGTCTCTCATTTGGAGCACACCGTGCTTGGTGGTCTCATCCCCAAGGATAATATTTTCTAACACGGTAAAGTTGTGAACCAACTTAAAGTGCTGGTGCACCATACCGATCCCCAGTGCGTTGGCATCTCCGGGGCCGGTGATATGTACCTCTTTGCCCTCTGCATAAATACTGCCTTTTTCCGGCTTATACAGGCCAAACAGCACACTCATCAGCGTGGATTTACCCGCACCATTTTCCCCTAACAAAGCGTGGATTTCGCCTTTTTTCAGTTGCAGCGTAATGTCATCGTTTGCGATAATCCCTGGGAACTCCTTGGTAATGTTACGCATTTCAATGATATACATAAGCCTCGCCACTTTCACTAATTTATTATTGCTCCCACTTGCACCTCCCCCGCTATTGGCGGGGGAGGTGCGAAAACGTGAATATGGAAAAAAGGAGCGCAAAAATGCGCTCCTTTTTCGCTCCGGGTTAGTTCAATTCTGTCACTTCAACGAGAGAGAGGGGAAGGTTCGCCTCTGAAACCGTCTCGGTTACAACATTGGAAACGACAATAGAGCCGTTGGTCAAGAGGGCAAAGATTGCATCGTATTGCGCCTGGGTGAATTCTTGGAAGCGGGACGTGTTCATGGGCAGGCCAATCCCGTTCACGGATGCGTCAAACATGAGCTCTCTGCCGCCGCGGAATGTGCCTTCTAAGAAGTCGGTGAGCATGTCATAAACGGATACGTCAAGGGCTTTCATGGCGGAGGTGATAACCACATCGCTGTCACCGGACTGGTCGACGTCAACGCCGATGACAGAGCCGCCCGAGGCCTCTGCACCGCTCATAACGGAGCCGCCTGCGCCACCTGCTGCCGCAAAGATAACTTCTACGCCGTCGACAAACCAAGCCGATGCCGTGGTTGCAACTTCAGGGCTGGGGGCAAAGCCGCCCACGTAGTAATAGAGGACAGTCACTTCGCCTGCCTCTAATTCTAGAGACTCGGCAGCATGTTCTGCACCTTGGAGGAAGCCGTGGCCAAAGCGCACAACTGCAGGTACTGCAATACCGCCCATGAAACCTAAGCTTCTATAGCCTTCCATAACTGCGGCATACCCTGCCAGGAAACCTGCCTGCTCTTCTGCATAGTGGATTGCCGCCGTGTTGGCCGCCGGCCCGCCAGCTGGCGTGGCGTCTAGCAGAACAAATTTCACATCTGGGAACATTTCTTGCATTTCAGCGGAAGCTCCAATGAAGTGGAAGCCCGGCAATACGACAATGTTGGCACCGGCGGCGATAGCATCAGCGACCAGGTCAACACGCGCTACGTCATCTGCGGAATGTGGCTGGAAGAAGCGTGCATGGTCAGCGGAGAGTCCATGGGTGGAAAGGAACCGTTGGATGCCCTGCCATGCGCCTTCATTGAACGAACCGTCATCCAAAATGGAGTCCGGTGAGTGGGCGACCAGAGCAATGTGGATATCGCTCGCTGCGAAACCTTCTTCTGGCTCGGGTTCTGGATCGGGTTCCGGCGCCTCTGGGGTCGGAGTCGCCTCTGGGGCCGGGGGTGCCTCTGGGGCGGCAGGTGTCCCCCCCTGGCATGCAGCCAGAGTGAATACCAGCAGGGCTGCTAGAAGTAGTGCTAAAAACTTTTTCATTTCGTACAGTTCCTCCTTAAAGCATAAATGTTTATATATAGATGTAGAGACTACATCCTATACACTGTTTGAACAAGCGCTTTGTACTGCTTTGACAGGGCTTGTCCTCGGCACCTGTTTGACCTTTGGATGAAATCCTCTCCATTTTAATGTATGGGCATTGTAATGTCAATCAAAATCTTCTTTATACGTCAAAAATGGGCCCTGCATTTCGACGAAATCGGAGCCCATTTTTGGTCTGAATCCCTTGAGGCGCTACCGGTAGAGCGTCGCTTTCGCCTCACGGTAGTTGTCTGACACCTCAATGGTATCCGGCGGGAAAAATTCATCCACGGGAAAGCTGATCTTGGAAAATAGAGCGCAGGGATCGTCATCTCCGGAACCGACACACTCCTTCTCCGGCAGACAGTAGTCATAGGCCGGCATGAGCAGCTGAGAATCCCGCTCCAGGCGGACGATGGAAAACTGGCCCAGGGTGACGTATACCCGACGGCTGTCCCCGCCCATCATGAGTTCACAGCCGAAGGCGTCGCGGATACAACCGGGGACCTCTGTCACCTCACTGCAATCGCAGAGATTGTCGCGGACATCTACGACCTTCATCCCCAGGATAATGGGGTCAACTGCCTCCACCACGGCGGTGGGGAGATTTGTCTTGGCCAGAGAGTGCTCATCTAAGCCGCCAACCACGGTGTCTGAGGTGAAGATTTTAGCGTTGCCCTCACTGCCGAACAGGATCACCCGCTTGTCAAATACGGCCAGACCCGTGATGGGGGCGCTTTTGTTGATGAGGGCAAATGCCTCACCTCGTATCTTATAGTAGTAGCGGAGGTCTACTGTGTAAAACCCCCGGTTGAAGGTGATCTCCTCCACGTCTGTGGTGACGTAGAGCAGCTGGGCCGATTTAGCCCGCACGCTGACAGCCCCTTCTATGTACCGCTGTGACTCCGCCGTGGGGTAAAACCGCAGATCTTCAATGCAGTCTTTGTCCTTGCAGGAGTCGAATATCTTCCGTGTATGAATGCAGACGGCCTCTTTAATGCAGTCGTTATCTCGCACCGGACCGGGCAGAACACGATCAGGCATCTTATATAACCTCCTTGAACGTATTGTTATCAATCCAGTGTATGCAGAGGCCGCTGTTGTGTGAAAAAACCGCCCAGATACGTTGAAAACGCATCCGAGCGGTTTTGCACAGGCAGAAATCCATCTAAAACGGACAGAGTACTGTTTTTTCGATATATCTTCTGGGGGGCAAGCCCCCTTATTTACCGGGCCGTATACCCGCCGTCTACTGACAACACAGCGCCCGTGGCATAGGGCATACTGTCGTCGGCAAAGTGGAGGCACGCATATGCGATATCCCGGGGATTCCCCATCCGCATCACCGGGCGGTCAGAACTCAATTCCCGCAAGGTCTCCGCCGGGTTCTCGGCGGTGTCGATGATGTGCTGCACCAGCGGCGTCAGCACCCGTCCCGGACAGACGCAGTTGACCCGGATACTATCCAGGGCGTAGTCCACAGCCATACACTGGGACAGAGAGATCATAGCCGCCTTAGAGACATTGTAGGCCGTCTGGCCCGCAATGGCCGCAAGCCCCGCCTCAGAGGCGATGTTGATGATAGCGCCCCCGCTTTTTGCCCCAAGCATAGCCGCCGCCGCGTATTTGCTACACAGAAAAGCCCCATCCAAGTTGACTGCAAGAATCCGTTTCCACTGGACGAAGTCCGTCTCTGTGACCGTCCCCGGTGCAAAAATCCCGGCGCAGTTGACTAGAATGTCAACCTTGCCGAAGGCCGTTTTGATCTTTGAGAAGGCCGCCTGTACATCGGCCTCGTCGGTGATATCGACGCAGAATACTTCTACCCCTCCGCCGATTTCCTCTTTGGCCTGGTTTAGCTTCTCCAAATCCCGATCCAGTAGAGCCACACATGCGCCATGGCGTTGAAATAACAGTGCGACCTCCTTGCCGATCCCGGAGGCGCCGCCGGTGATGGCGGCAACTTTTCCGTTTAAACGTAATTCTCCCATAAGGATATTTCCCCTCTGATTCACCAAAGATTAGTCAAATTTCCGCTTTCTCCACGAGTCGAAAATCACGACGGCGATGATCATACCGCCCAGAATCACCTGTTGCCAGGCCGGTGAAAATTCCATCAACTGCAGACCGTTATTTAATACACCGATAGTCAAGACGCCGATTATGGTGCCAACAATGCTCCCGTTTCCGCCGGCCAAGCTGGTACCGCCCAGAGCCACGGCCGTGATGGCCTGTAGTTCCATCCCCGTCGCCATGAGCGGGGGGACAGAGTTTACACGTCCCATATAGAGGAAACCCGCAATAGCGGCGGCAAAGCCACAGAGTCCGTATACAATGATTTTTGTCCGATCTACCCGGATACCCGAAGTCCTGGAGGCCTCGGCGTTGCCGCCCACGGCCATCACATTGCGGCCCAATGTAGTCTTGTTTAATAAAATCCACGCAATAATGGCAATTACCATGAACACAAAGGCGCTGTAGGGAACCCCCCACAGGCGCTGGCTGCCAATCACCAGCATGGATTCGGGGATATCACGGACGGCGAGGCCGCCTGTAATCAGAAGTACCAGACCCCTTGCCATGACCATCATGCCCAGAGTTCCAATAAAGGGCTGTATCTTCCCCTTGGTTATGATGACGCCGTTTAAAATTCCCATCACCGTTCCGGCCAGGATTCCCAAAAGGATCGCCAAGGCCGGCGGCACACCCCACTCCGTGGCGGCGACACCCATAACACACGCACTGATCGCCATGAGAGAACCAACGGAGAGATCAATGCCCGCTGTTAAGATGACCAGGGTCATCCCCATTGCCACAACGCCCAAAAAGGCGGTCTGGCGGATAATGTTAATCATATTGGCGAACTGGAAAAAGTGCTCGTTTACCAAGCTCATAACGAGAATCAATAGCAACAGTATGAATATGGGGCTAAACCTCTGGATCAGATGCCCGATGGATACCGCTCTTTTTTCGTTGCTCATGTTAAAGTCCATTCCTTTCGCTAACGCTTTCGACACAAAAAGACCATAAAGAAGGAATGGACTTTTTGTACATCAATTGTGGTTCCCCAAAGGGGGAACAATTGGCACATTTCTAAAGAGTGGCGTGAATTTTCACGCTACTCACTCCCCGCTGCTTTTTCAAAGATAAGTTCCTGTGTGCAGCCCTTGGCAGGCAAAATCCCAGAGACACGCCCTTTTTTCATGACCATAATGGTGTCTGCAATACCCAGGAGTTCCGGCATGTCCGATGAGATCATCAAGACCCCGTCGCCCCGCGCCGTCAATTCGTTGATTAGCTTATATATCTCCACTTTCGCACCCACATCGACGCCTCTGGTGGGGTCGTCCATGATAAACAGGGTAGAGCCATTGCAAATCCATTTCGCCACCGCGACCTTTTGCTGGTTGCCGCCGCTCAAGTTGCGCACAAGCTTATTTTCCGACGTTGTCTCGATCTGTAATTTCTCAATATATTCCCGGGCCTGGGTCTTTTCCTTTTTCCGTAGCCGAAACCCGACTTGGCTCATCCCCTCTTGTTGTGCCACACTGATATTGGTGTAGAGCGGCATGTGCTGAATCAGCCCGTCTTTTCTGTCCTTGGTAATCATCCCCATGTTCCGCCGAATGGCCCGCACGGGATCTTTTGCCGTATAGTCGCTGCCGTTTAAGCGGATGGAGCCACTTTTGATCTTACGCAACCCGAAGATCGCTTCTGCCAGTTCGCTGTTTCCGGCACCCACAAGACCGGCCACGCCTAAGACTTCGCCCTTTTTGATCTGAAACGATACATCGTGGAAGGTTTCTCCGTCCGACAGATCAGAGACCTCTAGCATGATCTCTTCTGTGACGGCGGGTTCTTTGGGATACTGTTCTTCCAGAGTTCTGCCCACCATCATGCGGATCAGATCGTCTTTTGTGACGGTATTGATATCCTCTACTGTCTGATCAATCACTTCACCGTCCCGGAGCACGGTGACCCGGTCTCCGATTTCAAATACCTCGTCCAATTTGTGGGTGATGTAAACGAAAGAAACGCCTTGGCTCCGAAGCAAGTTGATGGTCTCAAACAGTTTTTTGACCTCCATCTCTGACAAAGAGGAGGTTGGTTCGTCAAGAATAATGAGTTTTGCATTTTGGGAGATAACCCGGAAAATCTCAACCAGTTGCTGTAGCCCCAAATCGTAGTGAGAGACCCGCTTTGTCACATCCACAGCGATATCGAGCTTCTGGAAAATCTCTTCCGTATCGGCTTTCGCCTTTTTCCAATCCACAAAAAATTTACCTTTGGCCGGAAGTGCCCCCAGCCAAATGTTTTCCAGCACACTTAAATTGGGGGCGAGGGAAAGTTCCTGATACACCATGCCAACCCCTAGTTTGAGGGAATGTGCAGGTTCCCGTATGGCACAATTTTCGCCGTTGATCCAAATCTCACCGCCATCCGGGCGGTGTACCCCTGATAAAATCTTCATCAGGGTGGATTTCCCCGCCCCGTTTTCACCGAGCAGGATATGCACTTCTCCGGGTTTCACGCCAAAATTGACGTCCTTCAACACAACTGTGCCGTAAAAACCCTTTGTTATGTTCTTCATTTCCAACATGTAGTTGTCCAAAGAGACCTCCCCTTCCTTTATGCAACCTATGAAGCGGATTCCGCTGTGGATGTCACACAGCGGAATCCACCCATGTATCGCCTAATGTCAGGTGTTACAAGAAAAGATATTAGCGATTGTCCAGAATCTGCTGCCAGGGAATCGGTGTGAGTTGCACATCGGGGAAGAACATATCCGCGTTGCCGATCCACTGGGTTCTCGGACGGATGTCATAGACAGCCGGCACTTCTTGGCCCAGAGCCGCCATCACGCCGAATTTCATGCCGTACCAGCCCCAGTCGGGGAAGCCGTGCCACGTGTCAACCAGCAGTCTGCCGTCACGGATCCAATCGCCGCTCTCCAAAGTGCCGCCGTGGGTGAGAACCAGGACTTCTTCTCTGCCGGCGTTCTCAATTGCAATCCGTGCGCCGAAGCCCATCTCAGAGCTGGGGGCGAAGATGGCGTCGAGATCGTCGTACATATGGAGAATATTCTCCGCCGCCTCAACGGAGACCGCTCTGTTCCAGTCGCCGGGGAGGATTGTCAACACTTCAATGTTGGGGAATTGGTCAATGACGTTCAAGAAACCTGTGTTCCGTGCGTTGGCGAAGTAGTCGCCGGAGATGCCTTCGATAATAGCCACCCGACCGGAGACTGATTCTTTGTCAAAGCCGTTGTATAGATCTTCCCACCAGGCCAGATCCAGGAAAGTCTCCATGGGAACTTGCATGGGGCCGTCCTCTGCTTGAGGCAGTGGGCCGGGGCCGCCCAGGGCGTTGACCATGGACCAGCCCGTAACAGTCGCTGCGATCACGTTGTCAAAGCCCACGAAGCTTGCAACTTCAACACCCGGGATCTCACTCATCATGTTCACCATGATCAGAGGGATGCCTGCCGCATTCACTTCCCGGAGGGCGGGGGTGACGCCGTCCACATCTGTGGGGGCGACGATGATCACGTCAACGCCTTGCAGGATAAAGTTCTCAATAACCGCAACCTGCTCCGCCACGCCGGTGTGATCCGTCGGCGGACGCTCCACGACTTCAATGTCAATGCCGTGTTGTGCCGCATCTGCCACTGCCAATTCCATGAACTGGGTCACCGTTGCAAATACGCCGGTCACATCGGGGGGTGTCCAACCGATACGAATGGTGATGCGCTCTTCCTCTTCTTCGCCCTCGCCTGGGTCTACTGCTGCTGGCGGGGCCTCTGCCGCCGGGGGTGCTGGGGTCGGCTCTGCCGGGGTCTCCGCCTGTGGTGTGCAGGCTGCCGCCAGACCGATTACCAATACCAGGGCCAATAAGATTGCTACGATCCTTTTCATTTTTTGCTTCCTTCCTTTCTCATATTCTGTAGCATTTATTATAGTCTTCTCGTTCTATTCCTGTCAATGTCCAAACTTACAAGAAAAAATAAATTTTTTAGGCTATATGCACAAAATATAAGTTTCGTTCTGGGCCTTATGACTATTTACAGCTTGAGAACGATAATATATAATAATATAAGTCAATAAACGCTATCAGCAAAAGCGTAATAAATAGTAACAGGAGTTGCAGTATGAGTAACATCGGAGTTTGCGTCATTGGTTCCGGCAGGGCCGGCATGATTCACGCAGTCAATTTCGTCAAAAATGTACCGGGGGCAAAGCTTGTCGCCATGGTCGACCCCATAGAGGAGACTGCGAAAACCGCGTGTGCCCAGTTGGGGATCGACACCTATTATACAGACTACAGGCAGGCCCTTGCGGACAAATCTATCGACGCGGTGGTCATCGTCACCCCCACCAAGTTCCACGTGGATATCGCCGTAGACGCCGCCGCCGCCGGGAAACACATCCTCTGCGAAAAACCCATGGCCATGACCGTGGAGGAGTGCCGCAAGATGAGCGAAGCTGCCGCCAACCACAAAGTCGCCCTCCAGATCGGATTCATGCGCCGGTTCGACGCGGGTTTTATCCAGGCCAAGGAGATCGTGGATTCCGGCGCAATCGGCGACGTGGTCATGGTGCGCTCCAATACCCGAGGCCCCAGTATCCCCCAACCCTGGATGTATGACATCCAAAAGTCAAACGGCCCCCTGGCGGAGGTCAACAGCCATGATATCGACACCCTCCGCTGGTTCACCGGCAGTGAATTTTCCACCGTCTACGCCATCGGCGGCAACTACCGCTCTCCGGAGGCAAAACAGGAGTATCCCGACTTCTACGACAATGTCATCGTCGCCGCCAGTTTTGAAAACGGGATGCAGGGCATGATTGACGGCGCCCAAGGTGTGGGCTACGCCTACGATTCCAGAGTCGAGGTGTTAGGCACAAAGGGGTGCGTGTACATCGGGCGCATCAACGACAACGCCGTGCTCACCTGCACCGCCGATTCCAAGCACGGGAGCTATCCCCTGGTGAGCAGCTGGACGAAGCTCTTTAAAGACGCGTATCTGGCCGAGGACGTAGCGTTTATCGACTGTATCCGCAACGGCACGACACCAAAAGTCACAGGCCACGACGGCGAGATGGCGGTTAAAGTAGTAGCCGCGGGAAATCGCTCTATCATAGAGAAGAAGATCATCCACCTGGATACGATGTAACAGCATCAAAAAATATATTCCCGCCCCGCAGTCAGCCGGGCGGGATAGAAGGAGTTGACCACTATGACCATGCTAGCTGCACGCCTATACGGAAAAAATGATCTGCGGGTCGAAGAGATGCCCGTGCCGGAGATCGGCGACGAGGAAATTCTCCTGCGGGTCAAGGCGGCGAATATCTGCGGCACCGATCTGCGTATGCTGCAAAACGGCGCCGCCGGCGTCGATGAGAACAATCCGCTGGTGCTCTGCCACGAATTTGCCGGGGTGATTGAAAAAGTGGGCGCCCGTGTGATAGAATACCATGTGGGACAACGGGTGGCCGTCGCCCCTAACATCGGCTGCGGCGTATGTGATCTCTGTACCGCCGGAAAAAGCCACCACTGCAAACAACTCACAGCCATTGGCGTCCATATGGACGGCGGCTTTGCTGAGTTTGTCCGAATTCCCGCAAAAGCAGTTCAACTCGGCAACGTCACACCCTTGGCGGACAATGTGAGTTTTGAGGCCGCCGCCGGAAACGAGGCGTTTTCCTGTGTCTATAACGCCTTCGAGCGCTACGGTGTAAACCCCGGCGAAACCGTTGTCATCATCGGCGCGGGTGCCATCGGACTCATGCACGCAGAACTGGCCAAGATGGCGGGGGCCGCGAAGGTAATCCTCAACGACCTCTCGGATGCGCGGCTGGCCGAGTGCGCCGCATTAGACCCCTCTCTCATCACCGTAAAAGATAACCTGCTGGAGCGGGTCATGGAGGAGACAGACGGCAACGGTGCCGACGTGGTCATTACCGCGTGTAGCGCGGCGCCGGCCCAACGGGCCTCTTTCGCCCTGGCCGGGCTCGACGGCAGAGTGAATTTCTTCGGCGGCCTCCCAAAAGGCAAAGAGCATGTGGAGTTGGATACAAATATCATCCACTACAAACAGCTCAGTGTCACCGGGACAACACGGGCCTCCCATTGCCACTACAGAAAAACCCTCCACTTCATCGCCACCGGCCTTGTGGACGTGGATCCCCTGGTCTCCCACAAGTTCCCCATACAGGAAATCGAAAAAGCATTTGAAAATGCAGCGAATACTGTCGGCCTAAAGCAGGCCATTGTATTTTAAAATCCAAACTCGACTCAAAACCGAAGGGAGCACATTTAAATGAAAGAAATTAATCTCGATCGCATTTCTCAGTATTTTGAAGCGCCAAAGGGCAAGGTCACATTGGGCATAGACGGGTTTGTGGATGAAGTTTGGCAAGTGATCTCCGTGCGGACAAGCCCAACGGAGTATGTGCTGTACGAGAAGATGCAGGATTTCGCAAAATCTGTATACGATGTGGGCGCCGGCGGCTACGGCAACGAGGTGATCCGGAAACGCCGCTCCCACGGCGGTTTTACTGCCCACACAGGAGAAGCTGTCGATAACCTGGGCATTGATCTCACCCTTGTGGGCATGTTCGGCAAGGACAGCATTGACCCCGTATACCAGATATTCAGTGATACATGCAACGTGTTCTCCGTGGGCAACACCGGGGTCTGTCCCATATTTGAATTTGCAGACGGTAAACTACTGCTGCCCTATTCAGAGGAAATCGCAAACTTAACTTGGACACAACTGACCGGCGCACTCTCCCCGGATGAGCTCCGTGCGGCATTCCAGGGCGCAGATATTGTCGGGTTCGGCTATTGGTCCCTGTTGGATCATTTTGACGATATGGTTGCAAAATTATGCGAATCCGTCCTCACGCCGGGTACCCGGATGTTCTTCGATTTCGCAGATATCCGCAAACGTGACAAACAGGCGCTCTTGGATACACTACAACTGTTGGCGGGGCTAAACAGCAAATTCCCCATGACCCTAAGCCTCAACGAGCACGAGGCCGGGATCCTATTCTCCTATATGGGCAGAGAATTTGACTGGAAAAATCCAGAAGCCGCGGACCAGGACATCGAATATGTCCGGCAGCAGACAGGACTGGATGCGCTCATTGTCCACACCCCCTATTTCGCAGTGGCCGCCTCCGCCTCCGAGGGGACAGCAGTCGTCCTGCAGCGGCATTGCAAAAACCCGGTGCTCACCACCGGCGCAGGCGACAATTTCAACGGCGGCTACGTGGCGGCGAGCGCACAACAGGGCGCACTCACCCTGGCGGAGCGCCTACTAGTCGCAAACGCCACCAGCGGCCATTATCTCCGCAATGGATACTCGCCGGATCCGGCGGAATTGCGGCACGAGATGGAGCAGTTTTCTCTTTAGGGAAAGCAGTTCAGACGGTTCAACGCCGGGCGTCCGACACCAGCCGAATGGAGGAATCGCACTTGAACAGACAGCCCCTGTTCGCGGAAGAGCGCAGAGATGAGATCGTCCGCCTGTTGGGCGAGCGGTCAAAGTTGCTCTTACCAGAACTCTGTGAACACTTTGACGTCTCCCCCGCCACCATCCGAAACGATCTGCGAGATCTGGATCGGGCGGGCAGGCTCAGACGCACTCACGGGGGCGCAATCCCCGTCAGCAAGGCGGTCTTTGAACCCACGAGCCGGGATAAAGAGGCCGCACGGATCGAGGAAAAGCGCCGGATCGCCGCCTACGCGGAAACCCTTATCGAAGACGGCGACACAATCCTGCTGGATACGGGCACAACCACCATGGAGCTGGCCAAACTCTTGACCACAAAAACCGGCCTCACCATCGTGACCAACGACGTGAAGATCGCGCTGTTTTTAGAGGAAAACACGAGCGCCGCCATTTTTCTGCTAGGCGGGATGCTCCGACGGAATTTCCACAGCACCACGGGCCTCGCAGCCCTCGCCCAGGTCTCCGATCTCCATGTGGACAAGGCTTTTATGGCCGGAAACGGCCTGTCTGTAGAGAAGGGGTTCACCACACCTTCCATGGATCAGGCCAGCGTGAAAAAAGCCATGATTACCGCCGCGTCCAGGGTCATTTTTCTCTTGGATTCCCAAAAGTTCGAGCAAGTCACCTTCACCCAGTTCGCCGACCTCCAAGACGCCCACACCATCATCACCGACAACGGCGCCAGTAAAAACTTTATCGAGCGCCTGCAGATCAAGCAAAAAGACTTAGAGGTCTGCGTCGTCTAGGGCGACGTGATTCGTATCAAACATAAAACACCGCCCGGATGCGTTTTCCAATGCATCCGGGCGGTGTTTTCTCTCTGTATTAAATAGACTGCAAAAACGCAGCTGCCTGTTCCACATCCCGTAGCGTATGAATCCCTGCGGCAACTCTCTCCTTTGCCACCTCATAACGCCCGCTACGTACACGCTCTCTGATTCCCAAGATTGCATTACTCGTCATACTGAGCTCATGGACCCCACACCCGATGAAAAACCGGGTCAAAAGCGGATCGGCCCCGGCCTCGCCACAGATACCGCACTCGATCCCGTGGCGGTTGGCCGCCTGGGCCACTTGATAGATCGCCCGCAGCATAGCGGGCTGATAGACAGAGCAGAGCTGCGCCACATTTTGATTCCCACGATCTACCGCCATAATGTACTGTGTGAGATCGTTGGTGCCGATGCTGAAGAAATCGGCCTCTTGGGCAAAATAATCCACCATCAGCACCGCCGCCGGGGTTTCGATCATAATCCCAACTTCGATCTGTTGATTCAACAGGATTCCCCCAGCCGAAAGTTCACGTTTTACCTCTTCGATAAGCGCTTTCGCCCGCTTTAACTCCGACGCGCAGGAGATCATGGGCAGCATAATCTTCACACGTCCAAAAGCCGACGCCCGCAAAATGGCCCGGAGTTGGGTGTGAAACAGCCCTTGCCGCTCTAGGCAAAACCGGATCGCCCGCCAGCCCAGAAACGGATTCTCCTCTTTTTCAATCCCCAGATACGCAATCTCCTTGTCGCCGCCCACGTCCAATGTGCGGACGATCACCGGCTTTTCAGCAAATGCCGTGGCCACCTGTTTATATGCGGTGAACTGCTCCTCCTCCGAGGGCGCAGTTGAGCGGTTCATGTATAAAAACTCCGTGCGAAACAGCCCGATGCCCTCCGCATCGGCGGCCACGGCGTGTGCAATATCAGTCACCAGCCCAATATTGGCAAACAGCACCATGGATTTGCCGTCCGTGGTGACGCTCTCCAATCCCCGGTAGGCCTCCAGCGTCTGTTTTCGGGCTTTTTGTTCCTCTTGCAGCCCACGGTAGGTCTCCAACACTTTAGAGGTCGGATTGAGGATCACCTTACCTCGATTTCCGTCTACAATCACCTGACTTCCCGCCTCGATCCGGGAAACGCCCGCAACTCCAGGCAAACCGAGAGAGCGGGCAATAATCGCCGTGTGAGAAGTGGCGCCCCCCTCCCGGGTGACGAGAGCACACACATTGTCCGGATTGATTCCCGCCGCCACGGTGGTGGTCACCTCCCGCGCCACGAGCACCGAGCCGGGCGGAAGGCTCTCTACATCAAAGAGGGCTTTACCATCTAAGATCAATAGGAGATTGTTTTTAATGTCCCGTAAATCTGCTGCCCTGGCCGCAAAGAGTTCATCGCCGCTGGCCAAAAACAGTGCGGCATACGTTTCAAACACCTGATCGACTGCGTATTCGCTGTTGCAGTTCTCGGCCTCGATTATCCGTTGTGCCTCTGCCGAAATACTGGGATCACCGAGGAGCATCATATGGCTCTCCAAAATCTCCGCCTGCTCGGCGCCGGCAGTCTCTTGTTTTTGCCCGATGGCGGCGGATAGGGCCGCTACGGCGTTCAAAAAGCGTGACGCCTCCTCCGGATCGGCCTTCTGCTTGGATGTATCAAAATCAAACTCCGGCAATACCACAACCCGCCCGATACCGATACCGCCGGAGATGCCAATCCCCGTTAAAACCGTGTGTTGATCCATCCTACTCCCCCAGCCCGCTCTCAATGGCCGACACGACGGCATCCATACAGGCCTGCTCATCTGTGCCGCTAATCCGGAGTTCAATCTCGTCGCCGGATTTCACCATGGCGCTGAGCACACTGATCATACTTTTGGCGTTGTATTCCCCGCCCCGGATGCCAAAGAGCACCTCGGATTGAAACGGCGTCACAGTCTTGACAAAGAGACCCGCCGGGCGCATGTGTAATCCGGATGGATTTTGAATGGCAATGGTTTTCGTCAACATAGTATCGTCTCCCTTTTATTTATTGGTTGGATATATCCGCAAAAGAGCAGGGTACAATCCCCTTCTCATCCATAAACACACGGAGTTCCTCACTGGTCAGTATCGCCAGCTCATCGACCCGCTGGGTGTTATAGGAGGCGGTCTGCCACAGCCAGGGATCCACATAGGCCGGGTGACACATGATCTCCAACTCGTCCCCATTGTCGGAAAGAATCCGCTTTAAATGTGCAAGGCTGACACCGGCGCCATAGAAGTCCTGGCTAAAGGCCGCCGTCGTCTTGATGTCCGCATACTCACCGGAGAGCAGGGATTTGTCGTGGATCCGTACCGCCACCCCGTATTGTTTTGCCAGTTTTAAAAACACGTCTACAATCCCAGGTAGACTGTGCGCGTGATGGTGTCCGTCAAAATGGGTCGGCCAGATGCCCGTGTGCATGATTTTCTGAATCTGCGCATCATACTCCGTCTCCACCTCGTCCAAGCAGATCTCCCGGGCCTCCACACGCCGGGACAGTTCCGCGGCGGGCAAAAATTTCCCCGCATCATCTGTGATGGTGCCATAGGGGCCGCCCAAACTATACCCCGCTGTCAAGACGAGATGGACGCCCACTTTCAGGCCGGGATTTTCACGGGCCAATTGAATCCCATGGCCAAAGCCCGGCATGTTGGCCATCATGGTCACCGAGCGGACAGGCCCCTTTTCATAGGCCTCCAAAATGCCGTAGTTGACACCCTTGGAGAACCCAAAGTCGTCGGCGTTAAATACGACCCTCATTTTGACAACCTCTCGTAGAGTTCTACAATTTCTCCCGCCAAATCCCGGGCCAGCATGGCCGTCATAATGTGATCCTGGGCGTGGACCATGAACAGGTTCATCTCCGTGCGGTTGCCCCTGGCCTCCTGCTGGATCAAATCCGTCTGCACCCGGTGGGCCTTGGAGAGCGCCTCATTCGCCTGCTCCAGGGACGCTTTGGCCTCCTGGAGTTTCCCCTCTTTCGCCAGTTGGATCCCCTCCATGGCGTAGCTTTTTGCACTGCCCGCGTCAACGATCAAATTCATGATCAGAAGCTCCATATTTGTGTCCATTCGATCTCCACATCCTTCCTGATTTACCCTATCCTTGGGCAAGTTGCAGTATCTGATCCAACACCTTTGCGCCATCCATCCGGCCATAGGCCAGCATATCGACGACGCCTAATTTCACGTCAGTCCCCGCTAATTCTTTGCCCATGGAGCGCTCCAGATAGCGCACTTGGGGACCCAGCAGGATCACATCGGCATCTTTCAGTTGGGATCTGGCCTCGGCCTCGCCCATGGCTGCGAGATCCAGCTCCACGTTCCGCTCCTTTGCAACTTTGATCACTTTTTCCACCAGTAAGCTTGTGGACATCCCGGCACAGCAGATAAATAGCACTTTCACAACGTCATCTCCTTGATTAAATTTATTGATTCACCCGGCTCTCTCCCCGCCTTCGGCGAGGGAGCCAAGCGATTGATTCCGCTCTGCTTGTATATGCTGTTCCATGAGATTTAGCATATATAACACTCGTTTTTCGTTAGTCTTTTTATAGAAAAAATTCATCAACTTAAAGTTGAGTTCGGCAAAGGTATTTGCGGCAACAAAGCCCTCACTGTAGGTGACACAAATACGGTCCCCATCCAGCGCCTCGATCTCATAGGCAATGGTGTTCACGCCTTTGTCCGATGCAAAAGCCGCCTCGTAGCAATAGGGCGGATCAATCTTCGTAAGGGTTACGATAGTGCCCGCTTTTCGCCCCAGCTTCGTGGCCAATTGCTTCTGATAGGTATAGCCGCTGACGATTTGTTCCGCAGAAATCTCCGCATTGGTCGCCGCCTTGATATCGTGCATAACAGAGGTGCGCAGCAGAGAAAAAAACTCGTCAGCTGTGCAGTTTAGTTCCACGTCCAGTTTCATAGAAGCCCCGCCTTTCTTGGCCGCTTAAAACTGCGGCAGATGCTCTTTATGCGCCTCCAAGAGCGCATCAAAAACTTGATTTGCCCGTTTATCACTGGGGCAGAGGGGATTAATATTCAAGGCTGCAATGGCGGCGGTGCGATCCCCGTTCACTGCGGCCTCCGCAACCAGCCGCTCAAAGGACTTGATCACTTGGATGCTGCCGTTGATCTGCATCTTAAATTCACCCAGTGCAATGGGTTTGGGGCCGTCTTTCGTAATGACGCAGGCGGCCTCCAGTACGCTGTCGTCTGGCAAGCTCGTACTTGTGCCGTTATTTTTAATGTTTACGTACTGGATATCGCACGTATCATTATACAGAGAACTGATAAGATTACACGCCGCATCGGAGTAGAGGGCGCCGCCTCTTTTCTCCAACTGTTTTGGCTTTTCTTTTAAGGCCTCGTCCTGATACAGTGCAAACAACTCCGCCTCAACCCCTTTGATCACTTCTCCCCGAACTTCCCCTCTCTCGTATTCTTTCAACTGCTTATTCAGTTGATCTTCCGTGAAGAAGAAGTAGTTGTGGTAGGGACAGGGAATGGCCTGGAGCCCTCTGATCAAATCCGCTGAATATTCGATGGCGTCAATATTCCGCATGGATTCATTTTTTGCGTTCTCAATATAGCCGTCGATGACTTTCTCAAACACGCTTGCGCCGTCCAAGAAAATATCCGTCGCAAAGATATGGTGGTTGACCCCTTGGATCTCCATACGCAGTCTGGACAGATCCACATCCATCACCTTGGCAAATCCGTTTAGCATCCCAATGGGGACGTTACACAACCCGATGGATTTTTTGAAGTTCGTATGCCGCACAATGGTCTCTGTGATGATCCCCACGGGATTTGTAAAGTTGATCAACCAGGCGTCGGGACACAGTTCCTCCATGTCTTTCACAATGTCCAAAATGACCGGAATGGTGCGAAAGGCCTTAAACATCCCCCCGGCACCGTTGGTCTCCTGCCCCAACATGCCGTGCTCAATGGAAATCCGCTCGTCTTTGATCCGAGCCTCCAATTGGCCCGCCCGCAGTTGGGTCGTCACAAAATCGGCGCCTTTTAGGGCCTCCCGCCGATTGAGAGACGGTATAATTTTAATTGGGAGATTCGCCTGCTCTACCATTCTCTGGGCCAATTTGCTGACAATTTCTAATTTCTCTCTGCCCGCTTCAATATCCACCAGCCACAGCTCTGTAATTGGCAGTTTGTCGTACCGATTGATAAAGCCCTCCACCAACTCCGGCGTATAACTGCTCCCACCGCCGATGGTGACAATTTTCAGTCCTGTTTTCATATCGCATTTCCTTCCGTTGTGATCAATTTATAAATCGCCCCGATCTTGCCGGCATCGTTACCGAACAGACAGGGCGCCGCTGTCCATTGAAAGTCGTATTGTTTCATATCCGCCAAGACGGTGTTGATATCTGCAATCAACCGGGGCTGTGCGCTGATCCCGCCGCCGATCAATATCTTATCCGGATCAATGCCCACCGCGACATTGTATATCCCTTTGGCCAACTCCCTGACCCAGTTGTCATACACGGCCTTGACCTCGGCCTGATCCAAGGCCTCAAACAGCGCTTTCCCCGTTGTGATCCCGGATGCCGTCCGCTCCTTGATTTGCGCTAAGAGGATTGACGTAGCGCCCGTATCGCTCAAGGTCACGTATCCGTCGGCGGCGGTATCCATGATCATACAGCCAAACTCTCCGGCAAAGCTATGAGAACCCGCATGTAATTTTCCGTCAATGACCAATCCCCCGCCAATCCCTGTGCCAATGGTCACGCAGATAAAAGTTTCACAGTCTCGCCCATTCCCCAGCCATAACTCCGCCAGGATGGCACAGTTGGCGTCATTTTCAATACTGACGGGGCGTTGAAACCGCTCGCGCAATATGCCCCGCAAGTCTTTCTGATCCAGGGCGACACAGGCGCCGCCTGCGCTGATGATCCCGGTGTGTTTATCCACCCCGCCGGGGACGCTTAGGCCAATCCCGTCAATGTCCGGGAACTCGCTGATGATCTCGGTCAAAATCGAGAGGATTTTATCAAAATCGTCCCGGACGCTGGGTAGCTCTCCGCCGGCGGACAACGATTCACCCGTCTCGCTGTATACGCCGTATTTGACGTGGGTGCCGCCGATATCAATGCCTAAATACCGCTTCATCACAACGCCTCCTTTTGGTTATTTTCTGTGTGTTTCCCCGCCGAAGGCGGAAAAACACATATGAAAAAATTGTACAGGTACAGTTTTTGTTGTATACTATGGGCAAAAGCGAAATGGGGGCGCGATACCATGAAAATCTACGAACAAATATGCCAGGATTTAAAGCGGGATATCATCAACAAAAAGATCAAACAGGGCGAACGGCTGCCCTCGTTAATTGCCATCAGCAGACACTATCAGTGCAGCAAGGGGACTGTCATCAAAGCATTCGAGCAACTTCGCACCCAGCGGATCATTTTCTCCAAACCCCAGAGCGGATACTATGTGGCGGATAATCTCATGCGGGAAGACGACCACCCCAAAGGATTTCTCCTGGACAGCGGCAATCCCACTATCGGTTCTTTTTCAACCTTTGATGTCAGCCACTGCCTGCATCTCGCCGCAGAATTATATTCCAAGTATTCCATCGACGTCACCTTGAGCGGCGTCCCGTCCTTAAATGCGCTTTTGCCCGACTACTTGGCGCGAGAAGGCGTCTATGCAAAAACAAGAAATATTCACTTAATTCAAGGGATCACGCCCGTGCTGACCTTTCTCACCCTATACCCCTTTCCCAACGGAAAGAAGACGGTTCTCATCGAGGAACCCACCTCGAAACACTATGTATCCTTTTTAAAGTCCATCGATGTAAACGTGCTGACCATCCGCAGAGATGAGACCGGTATAGATTTAAAGCAGTTGGAGGCCTATTTCAAGCACGGAGACATCAAGTTTTTCTTTGTGATCCCCCGCAATCACAACCCACTGGGGACGATCCTCTCCCACCATCAGAGAAAGACCATCATGGAACTGGCGCTGAAATATGACGTATACATTGTGGAGGACGACTATTTTGGCGGCACCCATAAACTGCCGAAATATGTACCGATCCACTTCTTCTCTTATCAGAAACACTGTATCTATTTGAGAAGCTTCAGCAAAGTGCTCCCCATGCTGCGGATCGCCATCGCTGTGATTCCCGATGAATTCCAAGAGACCTTTGACACCATCTCACAGCAGTCCTACTACTATTCCTACCACATGCCCGATCTGATCTCACAGGCGACTTACGAGGCCTATCTGCGAAGTTCTCTGTTTGAAAAACACTACGCCCAGATCAGCCACTCCATCCACGAGAAGCTGAAACTGGCGAGGGGCGTCACGTCTGCATGGGATCCCCGATACGTCTCTCTCATCGGCGCAAAGTCGGGATATTATTTTACATTAAAACTCCACCCCGATATGAATGTTGACACAGTCGTCAGCAAGTTGCACCAGAAAAATATCTATATCGCCTCCAACGAGCGGGCGTTTTATAACAGCGACAATTTCGACAACAGTGTGCGGATCAGTATTGCGAAAGTATCCCTAGAGCACCTAAAAGAAGTATTACACACCATTTATGAAGTGATCTTAGATTTAAAAACGGGCGAATAAAGCCAATTTATATCTGCAAATTTAGTATAGCACAAGGGGGCAATATATCAAATCAAACAAATCGCAAATTATACCAGCACAATTAAAAGTTTGCTCAATTGAAAAATCGGCGCTATATGTTTATATTAAAAACATACACAACATGCACAAAAATAGGAAGATATTGAATGACTTTTTCATCCTTATACATTGCTTTTGTCTGCAGGTATTCTATTTTTCACAAGGAGTATCCATATGATTATAGTTTCAAGCCCCATGCAGCAAAATGAGATCACGGAACTGCTCACCGGCTACAACGGCGGGGATTTTACGTTTCGTTTCAAAGAAAAAGGTGGGATTCGACTGTTCTTTGAAGTGACCGGCGACAGTAGAGAGGCCGCACGGAAAGCAAGGGAGCTAATCAAATCCACACCCTGGGGAGCTATCCTCTATTTCCAATCCATTGCGGCAGAATAACTTGTACGCACAGCACAGGAGACAGCGCATGATTAAAAATGGATTGTTTTTATGCAGCATCGGTCTTTTGGTCTTTATCTTTTCGGTCAATCCGGAGAGCTTGGAGTACAATTTCGTGACCATGGGCATCGCCGTCACCCTGATTGTCCTCGGCGGATTCCTTTTCTTCAAAGGCCGCAAGAGAGAACGTTCCAAAACGAAAGACGATACAGATGAAACATAGACACGGGAATCCAAGTTGGTTTTAAAGGGTGCAATCCTTTAAAATATATTTTGTAATTGGAGGAGTAGCAATGAACGGATTAGTAGGCTTTCTGGAACGCTCTATCGTACCTATAGCTGCAAAAATTGGTTCACAAAAACACCTGGTGGCAATCAGGGACGCTTTCATCGGCCTGATGCCGGTAACTATGGCGGGCTCATTCGCCGTGCTCTTGAACGTATTTCTGCGTGACCTCCCGAACGAGTGGTGGGGTGCAGGCAACGGGGTTACCGCAACCTTCGCCTGGCTCATCGGGATGAACGGCCATGTCTGGCAGGGATCTCTCGCCATTTTCGCCATCTTATTTGCCCTGTCTCTCGGCTACAACATCGCAAAAGCCTATGATGTCGATCCCCTGTCGGGCGCTCTGGTCTCCCTCTCGGCATTTATCATGGGCCTGCCCGCCGTGGCAACCATTGGAGAGGAAGCGGGTTGGGGTTTCTTCAATTTCGCCGCACACTTCGGCGCAAGAGGACTGTTCACCGTCTTACTCATAGGATTTCTCTCTGTCATTATATTCTGTAAATTTATGCAGTGGAATATCACCATCAAAATGCCTGAATCCGTACCGCCAGCGGTTTCTAAAGCATTCGCTGCCATCATTCCGGGTGCAGTCGCCCTCTATGTGGCAGCACTTGTCTACTACTTATTCGGATTTTTCACCGGCGGAGAATCCCTCATTGAATGGATTATTGAAACCATCCAAGCACCGCTGATGGGTCTGTCACAGGGCTATGGCGCTGTCCTTGTGATTGTACTTCTCGTACACCTCTTCTGGTTCTTTGGGTTACACGGCGCAAATATTATGCAGGCGATTCTGCAACCCCTCTACGGCGCTGCCGGAATAGAAAACGCCAACGCCTTTGAGATGGGCGCTGAAATCCCCTTCCAGTGGGTGGCCGGCTCCTTTGACGCATTTGTATGGCCCGGCGGCTCCGGCGCTACACTGCTGTTATTGGTCGCAATTCTAGTTTTCTCAAAGCGTTCCGACTACAAGATGGTCGGTAAATTGGGCATCGGCCCAGGCGTATTTAATATCAATGAACCCGTCATGTTCGGTCTCCCTGTCGTGCTGAATCCACTGTTGCTCGTCCCCTTCGTCCTAGCACCCGTTGCAATGGCGACCATTGCCTACGCCGCAACCATGCTCGGATGGGTGGATCCCGTAGTTGTCCCCATCACTTGGGTCATGCCAGTTGGCATCAGCGGTTTCCTTGCAACAGCAGGTGACTGGCGCTCCATTATCCTGTCCCTTGTAAACGTCGCAGTTGGACTTATCATCTATATACCGTTCGTTATCGCCGCAAACTCTCCGAAACTCGGCGGCGGTGACGCCCAGGCTGAGCAGGAATAAAAACCGTTGTAGCATATACAAGCAAATTCCCTGCGCTGAAAAAATCGGCGCAGGGAGTTTTTTATTTTGTGCACAAGGTGACTCTCACATTCTCCTAGCCAAACTGAACCTCACCCGTCGTCGTATTGACGATATTGATATAACTCTTTCCGATCCCAAGTTCCAGGGGTCGGCCATCTTCCAGAGTATAGATGAACGGTGCGCCATAGGCCGGTTTGCCCCAGTGGATCGCCACGGCTTGACCGCCGTTGATGTAATAGCCCGTACCCCCCGCGCTGAAATCCACTGAAAGTCGTCCCACGTCGTCCATCACGCTAAACCCGGCAAACAACACCAGGACGTTGGCCACTTGGATCTGCTCTTCCGTAACCCCGTCTATAAGCGGTTGTTCGTCACGCTGGCTGATTCGATACAGCCCAGTCTGGGGATCAAATTCAAACACGTTCATCTTGTGGATGGAGAAAGACACCTGCACCGTATCTGCCCGCTGGCCGTCCGCCGGCCGCCCGTCCTCGGCAAACATGAGCCCCGGCGTGAATCCCGCCGTGCGCTCTGTGCTGAAATTGTAGTTCCCGACGAATTGCAACAGCAGATCACTTGACGTCATGAGACTGTGCTCCAGCCCGGCAGTGCGCCGCCGATCTGGATCCCGGAAAAATTCGTTCCCGCTGCCATTCACCCCGTCAATATTGGATATGCCCCGGTCACGGATCGCCGCGTATGCCTGGGGACTGCCCCCGCCGTGGACAAAGATGGCGTCGTGTCCCTGGACAATATCCAGGAAATAGTGTCTGCCGCTACGGACAGGCCCGATCTCCCCCACATCGGTAATATCTTGGAACACGGCCAGCACACGGGTAAAACCGCCCTCTACAGGCGCTTCGTAAAGGATGTCCGCATATCTGATCCCGTCGTGGGGCATGGCTTTTCGCACGTTGTCCAAGATCACGGCCCAGGGCCGCTGGTTGACGATGTCCTCATCCATCGGCTCACCTGTGAGCGGATTCCTGGGGGTCTCTGGCTCCGGCGGCGGCGTGGGCGCCGGGATCTCCACCACAGGGGCCTCAGGCTCTGGCGTGGGTTCCGGTTCCGGCTCCGGCTCTTCCGCTCCGCCGCCGCAGGCGGCCAACAATAGGATCAAAAGAACTGCCAGCGCAATGATCCCAAATCGTTTTCTATGCATGGTTGATCTCCTCATCGAGTTTCTTGTAGCGTACTCGGATAGTTTAGCATTTTTCATGGTTTCATGTCAACCACTTTACCGGATCGCAAAATTGTACTATAATGTACAATAATCGCACAAATCCCCCCTGGGAGGTCGACACAATGAAACGCTTCGGATTCATCCACGACAAGCTGGATATTAAAATATTGACCCTCTTTGTCTTAAACAGACTGGGGTCCGCCGTTGATTTAGACACCTTGACAGAGCTTGTCCTCTGCGATGATGGTATCAGCTACTTCGACTTCTCCGAGTGCGTGGCGGAGCTGCAAAAGACAGACCACATCCGGGCGGAAAACGGCCTGTTCCACATTACGGAAAAAGGCATAAAAAACGGGCAAATCACCGAAAACAGCATCCCCTACACCGTCCGCCGCATGGCAGAAGAAAAAGCCGCCGCCCTATCCCGGATCCAACAGCGAAACGCTCTAGTCAAAGCGGAGGTCACCCCTAGAGAAAACGGCGGATTCACTGTCCACCTCTCCCTGGACGACGGGCTGGGGGAAGTGCTGTCCATGGAGCTCTACACCGCAACCGAACCCCACGCCACCGCCATGACGGCACGGTTCTCCAAACAGGCGGAGGAGGTCTATGGGAAGATTTTGGCTCTGTTGGCGGAGGCGTAGAACATCGCGTCTTACATGATACAGCACGCCACAGGCGGCGTGCTGTTTTTTGTGTACAGTTGATATCAAAATGGTTTCTGCATAATCAAAATATTCTCTCGCAATCTATATTTATGCGAAGTGGAATTTTTCATTTGCCATAAATCAATTTCCGGATTAACAAAACCTGCCATTTGACCAATTTGGCTAAGAATCTGTGCGGTCTGGATATGGACCATTTTAAAGGCATGTGAATCACTCACTAATAGAGCAATTTTCCCTCCAGGGCGTAAAATTTTCAAGCATTCATCGAATGTCTTTGACATGCCGCCAAAATACTCCCATACTAACTTTGTGTATAGCTTTTCAAATCCACTTGTTGCCCCATCATTTTTAAGCCGTTCGTCAATTTGTTTTGTCACTTCAATAATACTCTCTAAGTTGATCACTGCGGCACAGTCATTATCGTCTTTGTAAATATTGGTGGTTGAGGCCCGAAGCATCCTCTTTTTTATTTTTCTGAAAGAAACCAAATCTGTCGCCATTCCGCTGAAAATCAACTCGATACGAGAATGCTTTGTATATTCGTGATCTCCCGGATATGGAGGTGAAGTAACGATCAAGGAGATTGTTTCCTCATCTATAAATTCAGACAGCCTTCTCGCATCTCCCATTATTGTTGTTGACTCGGTATCGACCTGTTGCCGCGTCACTGATTTTAAATCTGATATCATCTTATCAATTTTTTCACGGTATAGTTTTGGAACGTCTACATCTTCTTTCAGCTTTCCAATTCCAAAACCAGGACCGTATTTAATATTGGAAACAGATACTAAAATCGACGCCAGAGCGAATGAAAAAAAGGATTTCACGCCGTCTGCTTCCAACGCGTCCTCAATCGCTTGCTTCAATGTAAAAATTTTGATCAGCGGCTTATCTGACATATATCTCTTATCAAGCATTTCTGGGCGCAACGACATGGCGATTTCTTTGACTATGGCAGTGTCATTGAAGTTGATACGCGCTGCTTGCCGTTCGTATTCCTCTATGATTATATTGAGAGCACGTTCGAGCAAAAAAGCATCATGATTCCAGTTAAGTTTTTCATTTGCGGCGTAAACCATAAAATCGTTCGCATCCACGCCGATTGACTGAATACCTTGAAGCTTACAGACAAGTTGTGTCGTCCCAGATCCGTTAAACGGATCCAGTACGATATCGTCCGCCGTAATTTCCATTGTTTTAAGTATGTACTCAGGAAACGTTGGTGTAAATCCGAGCACAAAATTATACCAACCATGAAAAGGATAGCCATTTGCGTCGGACGCTTTGCCGTTTATCGTCTTAATGACAGGCTCCCGGTTATCAATACGCTCCAACTGCTCACAAACTGAGCAAGTTGATCTTGTCGGTGGGTTATAAGAAAAAGGCACGATATCCCTCCACAATTATTCCCATGATGGAATTCTGGGGTTGAATTCAATTCTGACTATATTACAAATGATAAAATACGGTGCCGCTTTATTTGTTATTGGGTGATACATTGCATTTTTCTCCAACACCGCTACATTGAGTCCTCCGCCTTGCATTTTTATTGCCAGCGGTCTAATGGATGCCGGTGCCATCTGCTGATTCTGCATTTTTGTTACAAACGTTTCATATTGGCCATTCATTTGCACTAAATTAATATCATCATCTGTGCTGGACGCCTTTGTTTCAACGGGATAAACTGTTACCCTTTCATTTATGCTTGAAAGATAGAATCCGTCAATCTCATTTGGCTGCCACTTCATAGGATTTTGCACTCTAAAAATTTTTTGAGGCTCCTCAAAAACCGCATGCGACAGTATATCACAGTAATCAATTATACTAAAAATCGAACCTTCATCATTCGAAAGATAAGGAAGAATTGCTGTGGGGGTCACATTGGCAACTGTAATAGTTTTATCTGGTGTTTTCCAATGCAACCAATCATGGAGTTCTAACACCTCTCCATTCTCGCCTCTACCAAGATACACAAAGGTGCCACAGTAGCTTTCCTTTGAATCAGGATCTCTGCCTGTTTTCTTGCGGAGATCATAGCCATACTCAATAACCTCCTGTGGCAATCTCCTGTTAATGCCCTTATCTTTACGGGTCAAATCCAAAACAAAATTAGATACTGATGTCGGCCTTCCCATAGCAAGAGACTCAAAAGCACTTCTTAGTTCAGCTAATGTAAAAGAGATGTCTGCACCAATATTTTGAGTACCATTATTGGTTTTTTCCATAAATAAATGCTTAAGAATTAATTGCTTATCATACGTCGATCTTGGCATTGGTTCATACCCCAGCTTTCATTGTGGGTGATGCATGTATTATATCACCATTTGTTCCTTATAGCAACCGACTATAATAATTCAACGACAAAATAACCACCCTGTATCGTGTACAAGATGGTTATTTTTTGCTTTTCACCCAACTTGTCAGGAGCAATCACCACCATTCCCCACATCACACCGCTGGGTTTACTCCCCCTCTTCCAGTTTCCGCTTCTTCCGCCGCCAAGACCGCCGCCAGAGCAGAACCAGCGGAAGCGTGGCAACGGCCACGAGCACAAGCCAGGGGAACAGCATGATTACCGTAAGTACAACATCTCTGAAAAATTGCACCATACCCCGCAGTTGAAGGGCAAACACATTGCCGATCTGTTGCCCAAAGGACGGGTCCACCGGCGGCGGTGTGAGTTCATGCACCTCGACCAGACGCAAATAGACGGTGCTAAAAGCGACCTGCTGATCCAGATGAAGCCTGTTGGAGGTCAGGCGTTCAATATCCAAGATGAGCTCACTGAGCCGCCGCTCCAATTCCAGGATATCCACCATGTTGTCGGCCACTTCTAAGAGGGCCATAATCCGCTCCTCCTGTACCCGCAAAGCGTTTAGGCGGGAGGTAATATCCGCGTATTGGGCGGATACGTTCTCCACCTCCATAAATAAGTAGATCGTAGCCCCCAGGTCGTCTAGCTCCCGCAACATGACATCATGGCTCGCAGTGGGTACGCGGAGGGTAAATTGTGCGGTTCGCCATGCAAAGAGGTCGTGGTGTCTGGCGTGATAGTCTCTGCCCGTGATGTTGACCTGTTCGACGAACCCCTGGTGCCTGGCCAGAAGCCCGTGGACTTGATCCACGGCTTGATCGAACTCCGTGGTCTGCACCTCGGTGTGCGCACGATAGATGAGCCGCTCTATGGGGACGGAGGCCCCAAGTCCCACGCCTGTTTCCCCGATCACTTCCGTGCCATACGTCCAGGCATCATCGAACTCCGCCTCTTCGGCAAGGATCGGAGCTGCCATCTCCGGCGCCATTGCCGGTTCCGCCATCCCGACCTCGTCCCTGGCACCGCCGCCACAGGCCGTCAATAGCGCGAGTAACAATATGGAGAGACAAAACAGCACTCTCTTTTTCATAGCAAGATATCCCCTTCTCTTTGTCTAACTTATTTGACTAAGACGAGAAAGAGGTAATTTTGTTCCATCCCGCCAAGTCCACTGCGATTCCGGCGGCGACTTTTGCGTTGTTGAATACCAGCGCACGGTTGGCCTCGATGCTTTTGCCGCCGGTGATCTCGTACAACTTGCCGAGCAAAAACGGCGTCGTGGCCTTCCCGCTGATGCCCTGTGCCTGGGCCTCGGCGATGGCGGCCTCAATTTTTTCGTCTATATAGGCGGGGTCGAGGGCATATTCCGGCGGAATGGGGTTACAGATTAAAATCCCCCCTCGTAACCCGAGCACATGGGAGGTGTGGATCAGTTTGGCTATCTCCCGGGTGGTTTCTAGGTTGTAATCCACACGTATGCCGCTCGTCCGGGTGTAGAAGTTGGGAAACTCGTCCG
Source organism: Oscillospiraceae bacterium (assembly GCA_009780435.1). Classification (GTDB taxonomy): domain Bacteria; phylum Bacillota; class Clostridia; order Oscillospirales; family Oscillospiraceae; genus WRAB01. The sequence continues at coordinate 29,762 of WRAB01000017.1, forward strand.
TATCATAGCCAATGACGGGTACGCCCGCCGTCTCCAGATACTCCCGGGTGAGAGGGATGTCCAAAATCGACTTCACGCCGGCGGAGACGACGGCCACCGGGGTCTGGGCCAATTCCTCCAAGTCGGCGGAGATGTCAAAGGTCTGCTGGGCGCCACGATGTACCCCACCGATGCCGCCTGTGGCAAAGACGCGGATACCCGCCATGGCGGCAAAGAGCATGGTCCCCGCCACAGTGGTCGCCCCGCTGCCGCCACGGGATAGAATCGCCGCCACATCCCGCCGGGAACACTTGGCCATCTCCCGGGTCTCGGCCAAGCGGACAAGTTCCCCCTCCGTGAGTCCAACTTTGATCCAGCCGTCAATAATGGCGATGGTAGCGGGGACAGCGCCCGCCTCCCGGATGATCTGCTCACACCGCCGCGCGCATTCGAGATTTTGCGGATACGGAAACCCGTGGGAAATGATCGTAGATTCCAGGGCCACCACAGGCCGCCCCTCGGCCAGGGCCGCCTGTACCTCATTGCTGATTTTTAAATAGTTGTTCATGCTAAAATTCTCCCATCTCTCGCTCTATTGTGGCCACGTTGATCGCAGCACTAACGGCGGACTCGCTCATTAGGGCGGTACGGGCCATGGCCTGGGCAAACGCCCCAGTATAGGCCGTCGATTTACGGTGCAGATCGCAGTAGATGAGACCTGCCATCATGGCATCTCCCGCTCCGGTAGCGTTTTTCGGGGTGAGGGGCGCGGATTCCAGCCGCAGTTCCCCCGTGGGTGTGCAGTAGTACAACCCGCGCGCCCCCAGGGAGATGACGACACGCTGAATCCCCAGTGCCATGAAGTGCATACCGGCCTGCCGCAGTCCGGCCTCACCGGTAATCTCCGCCCCCATTAAGGCGGCGGCCTCCAGCTCGTTCATCTTGACCGTGTGAAAGCGCCCCAAACTCTTGGCAATCCGCCGGGATTTCGTCACAGAGATGGGGTCGATATAGATATCATTTTCAGGAAAACGATCCAGTATGTCGGTGATCAACGCCTCGTCGAGATTCGTATCCAGCAGGATGATCTGTGACTCCCGGATGACGGTCTCGTGCCGCAAAATGTGCGCCTTAGAGAGAGTGCAGGCATCGTCCACCACGGCCACGTGCATCTCCCCATCTGCGTCCAGGATGGCAATATACGTGGCACTGGCCGCCGCCGGGTCAATGGCCGCAAGGGCCATATCAATGCCCACGGACTCACAACTGTCCAAGAGCGACTTGCCAAACATATCACCGCCCAGGGCCGCAACCAGTTTGACATCTGCGCCCAGCCGGGCCAAATTCTCCGCCACATTGCGCCCGACTCCACCGGCTGATTGGGTCACTTTACCGGGATTCGAGTCCCGGGGAATAATGACACTCGCCGATTTTGCCGTCAGGTCAGCGATGGCGGCACCGATTGCGGTCACGTATGGCATGGTGTTCTCCTTGTTGTTGGTGGCTGGGATATGGCACACTGTAGGGCGCGCCGTTGTTTGTTTTTGTCGGCAGCATGGTATGCGTTGAAAATTGAAACACGGAACGCCGAGGGCGGCGTTCCCTACGGGTTCCCCGCAATCAACGCCAACTTCTTGGCACGGGACATCTGCTTGATTGCCCACTCGCGCCGCATGGCGGATTGCTTGTCCGGCAGACTCTCGCTGTGGACCAGTTCTACGGGGCGACGGGATCGGGTGTATTTTGCGCCTATCCCCCTGTTATGAGCCGTCAATCGCCCCTCTATATCTGTCGTCCAACCGGTGTACAATGTGTCATCGGCACAGCGCAGAACGTATACAAAATAGGACATGGCCTCTACCCTATCCATAATATTCCCCGGTAAATACCGTGACGGCGGGGCCGGTTTGATAGACGAATCCCGTATCGTCCCGATCCCATTCGATCTCCAAGTCACCGCCTAATAGCTGGACGGTAACCACGTTGTCACACAGGCCGTTTAAGATCGCCGCCACGGCGCTGGCCGCCGCCCCCGTACCGCAGGCCAGGGTCTCGCCGGAGCCCCGCTCCCAGACCCGCATCTTCAGGGTCTGGCGATCCAGCACCTGGACAAACTCCGTGTTGACCCGCTCCGGAAACAGCGGATGGTGCTCAAAAGCGGGGCCCAGCACCGGGAGATCCACTCGATCCAAGTGTTGTACAAATACCACGGCATGGGGGTTCCCCATGGACACGCAGGTGACCTCATATCGCTGCCCCAGCACCGTGATAGGCTGATCGACAAAGAGCTCTCCCCCGGCGTCAATGGGGATCAGATCAGGGCGGAGGATCGGCCTGCCCAGATTGACCCGGACGGATTGGACTTTCCAGTCCTGCACGTCCAGTTGCAAAATCTTGATCTCCCCGCCGGACTCCACGGTGACGGTGGTCTTCTCTGTCAGGCCGTTGTCGTATACGTACTTCCCCACGCACCGGACCCCGTTGCCGCACATCTGGCTCCGGGAACCGTCGGCGTTGTACATATCCATTGTAAAATCCGCCCGCACACTGGGGCCGATACAGATGAGGCCATCGCTGCCGATCCCAAGGTGGCGGTCGGCGACTTGTATCGCCAGAGCGGATCGGTCGGCAATCTCCTCCTCGAAACAGTTCACATAGACGTAATCGTTACCGAGACCATGCATCTTGGTGAATCTCATGGGAAAGCCCCCTTATTTCGTCAAACTTTTCTGCGGATTGTATTTTATCACAGGATGAAGGGGCGGGCAAGTTGCATTTGTAAGTTTGGGCGGGGTTGTGGTAGAATGGTGGCGGGTGGCCGGGGATTTCGTCCCGTCCGTGATATATCTGCTCTATAGTTCGTGACTGTATTGGTGGGAATATGGTAAAAATCAATTATTTTAAAGATATGCCTCACGTTTTTGAATTGTCATTCAAACTGCGTGAATATATTCCATCTAAATATTTCCAGCATGAAGTTGGTCTCTTTGCTGAAATCCGCTTCTTTATTGATCTATTCAAAGAAAACAATATGCTGAAAAGTTCAAGCATCCCGAGGATTTGGACCACTGAGTTCGCTTGCGTTTATAATGATTTGCCGCTTATAATGATTTACGATGAAGACTATGGGTTTGTGCATTTCGCTGTTGAATCGTCCGATGATACAGCTAAAATTGCTGAAGTTTTGAAACATTTAGTAGAGTCGGCAGCGTTAAAAACAAGGTAACGTATAGTTAAACACTAGGCCGCATAGACGGAGCTAACCCCCATGATTGCCGGTATCAGCCACATCACTTTCATTGTCAAAGACTTACAGCGGACAACGGTCTTTTTAGAACAGATTTTTGGAGCAAAAGAGATTTATTCCAGCGCAACTGCGAAATATTTTCTCATCCATGATCTGTGGATTGCATTAAACCAGGGGGAACCCCTGTCAGAGCGCACATATAATCACATTGCGTTTACAATCCCAGACAGCGACTTTGATGGGTTCGTTGCACGGATCAAAGAAGTCGGCGCAGAGATCATTCAGGGACGCACACGGCTGGAGGGTGAGGGGCGCTCGATTTATTTTTATGATTATGATAATCATCTCTTTGAACTGCACTCCGGCGCGCTATCAGAAAGGCTGGATTGTTATGTGCAAGACGAGTGAGTGAAAGGCGGTAACAACACTTGCAGTTTATCATCAACTGGATTCTCCGTTTCGGCATAATAGAGTTCCTCTCCCTCCTTTTCGTACTGATAAATACTTTTACACTCTTCCTCTACGTGATAGACAGGCGACTCACCATAAAAAGCAACCGGCGTATAGGTGCAGGAATCTTGCTCTTTTTCACCCTGGCATTCGGCGGAATTGGGGCGCTGTTTGGTTTGTGCCTTGTCAAGCATAGGGCAAAAAGCAGAAAATTTCGGCTTGCAGCGGCGATTGGCATCGTAGTTGCGCTCATTCCTGTGGCGCATATTGCACACGCCTTTACAATAGGCGGGACAATTCGCTATGTAGAGCTTGCGTTTCGCTCTGAAAACTGGCCTCCCCAGCTAGACGGCTATCGCATCGCATTTATGACGGACATGCACATCATAACAGACGAAGATATGAGAAACCTAGCCGAGGCGCTAAACGAAAGAAATCTGGATTTGCTGTTATTGGGCGGAGACTTTTCCATGCACAATGCGCATTATCAGGGAACTGTGAGGGAAATTGCGCAAATAGGCGCAACAGACGGCATTTTCGGCGTAGAGGGGAATCACGATGACTATAGACGGCTCTTCACCGCAAAAGAACAGTACGGCATCACGCCGCTGGACAATAGCGGTATACGCATACAGGATGGGTTTTATCTGGCCGGTGTCCATGATCTGTGGCGCAGGCGTCCGGACATAGAACAGGCCGTTGCAGGGGCGTATGCAGACGATTTTGTCTTGCTCCTGTCACACAACCCGGACGTTGCGATGGCACAGTCTACCGATGAAATTGATTTGATCCTCTCAGGCCACACCCACGGCGGGCAAATCACCTTTTTCGGCTTCCCACTGTATTTGATCCGTGGCAGCATAACAGATTACGGAATCCACTTCGCCTATGGGTTCTCCTACTCGGCAGACGGAGTCCCTGTATTCACAAGCAGCGGCATAGGTGTCTACTATACAGTGCCAAGGGTATTTGCAAGGCCTGAAGTTGTGATTTTTACTATGTATCGTGAGTAGAGGCGGGCCATTATACAATCGTGTACTTTTGTGGTATACTTAGGTTCATCACCAAAGAAAAAGGATTGACCGCATCATGGATTGGAACACACTACAAGAATCCTGTCTGGCCTGTAAGCGCTGTACCCTGTCTGAAACCCGCACCAATGTAGTCTTTGGCGTGGGCCGCCAGGACGCAGAAGTGCTCTTTGTCGGCGAGGGTCCCGGTCAGCAGGAGGATTTACAGGGCGAGCCCTTTGTGGGCCGGGCCGGGAAACTCCTAGACGATATGATGGCCATCATCGACCTGGATCGGACAAACTCCTTTATTGCCAACATCGTCAAGTGCCGTCCGCCGGGGAACCGTGACCCCCTCCCGGCGGAGCAGGAAGCCTGTACCCCCTGGCTGGATCAGCAACTGGCCATCATCCAGCCGAAGATTATCGTCTGCCTGGGGCGGATTGCCGCCATGTATATGATCGGCTCCGACTTTAAAATCACCCGGGATCACGGGCAGTGGTTTGACCGGGACGGGGTGCGGATGATGGCCCTTTTTCACCCCGCCGCCCTCCTCCGGGATCCCCGGAAGCGCCCGGAGACCTTTGAGGATTTGAAAAGCCTCCAGAGAGAGATCAGAGAAATTTGCACCAACACATATTAAAAGGACGTTGTAGCAAAACAATAAAGCCGGGACGTCCAAAGGCCGACCCCTGCAATATCACGTAGGGGTCGGCGCCCTTGACGACCCGGTTTACTACAGCCCCCTCACAGAGAAAGGCGATTTTATTTTATGCAATCTCAAAATTCCTGCTTGACGCAGTGTAAACAACCCGCCATCCCCCTTGCCCCCGCCCGCCTGGAGGACAAGCAGTGGATTGATCGCATCCTCCGCCTGGAAAATGCCCCCAGCGCCGATTTTTGCTTCACCAATATCCTCATCTGGGACGACCGATTTCGGCAGCAAGTCGCCCCTCTGGGAGATCGGCTGGCATTTAAGCTCATGTCCGACAACGTCCCCTTTTACGCCTTCCCCGTAGGTCAGGGCGATCTCACGCCTGTCATCGAGGCCTTGACCCAGGACGCCGCCGCTTACGGCGTCCCACTGGAAATCCGGGGCATTCTGGAGAAACACCGTGGAGAGTTAGAGGCCGCCTTTCCCGGCCAGTTTGACTTCGCCCTGGCCCCGGACTCTTTTGACTACGTATACGAGATAGAGAAACTGGTCACCTTAGCGGGGAAAAAGCTTCACGCCAAGCGCAATCACATCAACCGATTCCTGGAAAACAATCCCGTCTGGAGTTTTGAGCCAATCACAGTGAGAACACTCCCGGCGTGCGCCCTCATGAGTTGTGAGTGGAGTCACCAGCACCAAAATCAAGTCAGCTTCTATAACGAAATCGACGCCCTGCGCAAGACCTTTGACAATTTTGACGCCCTGGGATTAGAGGGCGGGCTTCTGCGTTTGGAGAATCGCGTCATCGCCTTCACTATCGGCGAACAGTTGAACTCTGATACCTATATCATTCACTTTGAAAAGGCCTTTTCCCATATCCAAGGGGCCTATCCCCTGATCAACCGGGAATTTGCCCGATATATTCATGAGACGCATCCCCACATCCGATACATCAACCGGGAGGAAGATATGGGTATTGAGAGCCTGCAAAAAGCCAAACGCAGCTACTATCCGGATCTGATGCTGGAGAAATACACCGCCGTCCGGAGAAACCCGTGATCCGCTCCGCCCGCCCGGGGGATGAGATCGCCCTGACCCACCTGTGGCAGACCGTTTTTGGGGACAGGGAGGCGGATATCGCCCGGTTCTTATCCGCCCTCTACCGCCCGGAGATCACCACAGTATGGGCCGAGGGGGATCAGATCCGTTCCGCTGTGTATCTGGTGGACGCCGGCATCTCGCCACTGCCCGACGGGCGCCGCCTCCCCACGGCGTATCTCTACGCCTTCGCCACCCTGCCGGACTATCAGGGACGGGGGATTGGCACCCAGGTGATCCGGACGGCCATTGCCGGAGGGTTCGATCACGGATTTCGCTGTAATATCCTGCGCCCCGCCGAGGCCAGCCTGTTTCCCTATTACGCCCGCCTGGGCTATGGCACCAGCGGGGCAGTCGCCCAGGGGCGCGCAACGTTAGAAAATCGTGCTTTTTCGACACCTGGCGCACAAGTTATGTCAACCAATTTTTCAACGTATCTCGCAATTCGCAACCAGTATCTCCCGCCTTTTTCCACGGAGTACGCCGATTCATTCCTGCAATATGTCGCCCTGACCGCCCAGGTCTGTGGCGGGGGATTATACCGACTGGACATGAACGGTCAATCAGGCTGTGCCGTGGCGGAAATCCGGGGAGAGGAACTTTTCATCCGGGAAATTTTGCTCCCGCCCCCCCTATTAACCCAAGGAGTCCAGGCGCTTCTGGCGCACTTTGAAAAATCCGCCGCCACCTATCGCACACCGACAGAGCTCGCCCCCGCCCAAAGCGCGCCCTTTATTCTCGCAGCTTTCCCTCCAGGGGAAAATATCCCGTTGGAACTTGGCTATTTCCCTTTTGTACTAGATTGATTATGTTAAGCAAAAAGATTTGAAACTTAATACTTTTGTAACATTTTTCCCCTTTTTTCGTAATATCTATCCGGTATTATGTGAGCCATAGGTAGATTTTACTATCATCTTTTTCATTTATCCTCTTATCATATACGGAAACGGGAACAGGAAACTGCTCCCGTTTCCGTATTTTTGAAGGCAATCCGCAGTACAACACGGGCGCACAATGTGCGCCCCTATGAAAGCTGCCCTTGCAGGGGCGGAACACTGTTCGCCCGTCCCATTGCAGATAATCGTACATTACGAGGCAGTATCTCAAGCAAAGGCGGGGGATGAACCCCCGCCCTAAAGTATCCGAACGATTCTACGCTTTCTCTACCGGCCCCGGCTCTTCTGGTGCCAGTTCTTCTTCCATCCCCAACTCTTCCCGTGTGATTTTGTATTCTTCAATGGCTTTGTCGCGCAGTTCTACGTAGTACCCGGCGTAGGTCGTGGACATATAGGGGCCGAGGAAAAGGATGTAGATCAGACCCGACAGCAAATACCCTATCACTTGGAGTACAAGGCCCGGAATCGCGCCGCCACCCAGGATGATACTAGCTTCGGCAATACCGGCGAAAATACCGGCTGGCAAGCTAGCTAGGAGCACCCAGCCAATAAAACTGAGCCCCAGGACGAAGAGTTTGCCTTTGTGCCCTTTCGTTATACGCTTCGAGAGTCTCATGGATTCGAGGGCCTTGACCTCAAAGGCGCTTGCCAGGATATAGGTCATCATGTAATAGGAAAGGCCCTTAATAGTGGAAGGAATCAGCAGAGGAAGCGTCAGGAGGTTGAGCCCAATAAACGCTCCATCCCCTATGATGCCCTCTAAGAACAAAGCGAATAGAACGCTGTATACAACGACCCAAGGCAGCGCCCAAATCATCAGCCAGAGTGACATCCAGAGCATACCGCCGAGTTTGCGGAAAAAGTTGACCTTGAGGCCCGTGAATAACGCCCCCACATCGGCCAACTCGCGCTTAAAAATCTTGATGTATTCTCCGGCCATGTTGACCCCAAACACATACAGGAACAACAGACCTATCGTATACACAATCCAGTAGGCCCACGCGCCTATCGCCCAGTTGGCTAATTCGTCCAGCCCCACCGAAATCACAGTGAGCAGAGCGACCATAAAGGCAAGCAGTATCGCTGTCCCCCGTTGTTCCCGGATGGCCTCCTTGGCCAACGCTTTGATTTCTCGTCTCGATTTCATACTTTAACTCCCCAATCTTTAAATAGGCGGCTATCAAAAAGCTCCTTGTTTGATAGCCGCTTATTTTTTTATTTTCCGTTAAATGGAATGGAGTTTACGCTTGCTCTTCCATCCCCAACTCTTCCCGTGTGACTCTGCCCTCTGCAATGGCGTTGTCGCGCAGTTCTACATAGTACCCGGCATCTGCGGCATACCAGTACGGCCCAACGTAGACAATATATAAGATGCCAAATGTCAAGCCAGAGAGTATGAACCAGCCGATCCAGCTCAAGATGAACACAAATATTCTACCCTTATGGCCTTGGGTCATACGCATAGAGAGCTTGAGCGCCTGACGGGCAGTGACCTCGGGACGATCTGCCAAAATATTTGGTGCGAAATAATACGCAAGCCCTTTAATAATGCCAGGAATGACAAGTAGCATTGTCCAAAGCGTAAGCCAGAGCGCTATCCAATACGTACCGCCTATTTTGCGAAGCGTATTCACTTTAAGATTGGAGGCGACTTCACCTACACTCGTCTGCTCTCTTTGATAAACCTTTACAAATGCACCATAGGTATTAATGCCCCACACGATTACAAAGAACGAGAAAGCAAAACTAATCAGTGAGCTCAATAAAGGTGCCCGATCCGTCAAAAGAAAAGACACAATGCTTATAATGACTGACCATACCAATATCATGACGACAAGCAGAATACTTGTACCCCGCTGTTCCCGCATGGCCTCCTTGGCCAACGCTTTAATTTCCTGTCTCGATTTCATGCCTTAACCCTCCCTAATTTTTTACTAGCCCTCACTAGTATTTATGGTATGTATTATATCCCATTCTATACAACCTTTGCAACAAAATTTTCTCTTTTTCTCAAAAACCCCCAAGCATTGTCTTCTTTTTACAAAAACACCCGCATCTCCCGATCATAAGCTTCCAGCCGCGAAAACACTGTAAAATCGGGGGCCAGATCAGGCGCTTTTTGGCTGATGGCATCCAGGAGTAGCCCCGGACCAAGGGGTGGATTCTGGGCCGCCACGACGGCCTCCAGTTTTATCTTATGGTCGCCGTCGGGGACGAATGTGATCTGCCGGAGCAGGGGAGCGATATTCAATTCCGTCTCCTCTTTCTTTTTCGTCCGCTTTTTGACCGAAAGTTCTGGCTGGGCAAAAAACGCCGTCAGCCTCTGCGCCAATTCCGCCGTATTTGGCTGGGCGTCGTATTCTAACGTTCCGGCGATGGACAGCCACGCGATGTCTTTTACCTTGGTCTCGGCCTCATAGGCGGAGATCACCTCGATCCCCTCGGGCAGTTGGGCCGTCAAGAGTTCCGGCAGGCGATCCAGTGACGGGCCGTCCAGGCGTTCAAAATCCAGCAACTCACAGCGGCTCTCCACCCCGACAGATAGAGGCAGGGCCACGGAGATATAGGCGTGGGGGTTGAAGCCCTCTGTGTGGCGGATTGTGACACCTGTCCGCAGAAATGCCCGCTGCATGGTGCGCATGAGATCTAGGTGAGATAAATACACCGCCTTGCCTGTCTTTGCAAAGCGCAGTCTGTGTCTAGGCATTACACACGCCCCCCTTCGCCATCAGATTTGCCCCGCAGGCGGCGCAATCTGATCGGCAGTCCGGGGTCAGGCTCTCGGCATAGGCCGCCGCCCGCTCCCGCCGGAGAAATTCCTCCGATACGCCCACGTCCAAATGCGACCAAGGCAGAACCTCACCTCCGCCCCTGGATCTGGCGTAGAAGGCAGGGTCAATGCCGCAGTCGGCAAAGACCGCCATCCAGCGGTCAAAGGAGAAATAATCACTCCAGGCATCCAACCGTGCGCCGCTCCGCCAGGCGGCCTCGATCACCGTACCCAGCCGCCGATCTCCCCGGGACAGGGCCGCCTCGATGAAACTGGTCTCCGGCTCGTGCCAGTTGTAGCTGATCCCGCGGGGGATATGCTCCCGCAGAATGGCCACCTTGCGGCTGTATTCTTCCATCGTGTCCTGGGCCTCCCACTGGAAAGCCGTGTGGGGCTTCGGCACAAAACAGGACGTGCTCACCGTGAGCCGTAGGCCACGATTTTTGTTCACTGCGTGTTTCTTCCACGTCCATTGGACTTTCTGGACAAGTTCTGCAATGGCGATCACGTCCTCGTCCGACTCCGTGGGGAGACCCAGCATAAAATAGAGTTTTACGCCGCTCCACCCCCCGGCGAATGCCACTTGCAGGCTCTCCAGGAGCGCCTCCTCCGTGACATTTTTATTGATCACGTCCCGCAACCGCTGGCTCCCGGCCTCCGGAGCGAAGGTGAGCCCGCTCTTTCGCACTTTCTGCACCCGCTCCATGATCTCCATAGAGAAGTTGTCCGCCCGGAGACTGGGCAATGACAGGCTGATATGCCGCGACGCGCACCAATCCAGCAGCCCGTCACAGAGCGCACCGAGATCGCTGTAATCGCTGGTGCTCAAGCTGGAGAGGGTGATCTCCTGGTATCCCGTGTTGCCCAGGGCCGCGATCCCCTGTTCAATCAAGGCAGCCGCCGCCTTCTCCCGCATGGGGCGGCAGGTATACCCCGCCTGACAGAAGCGACAACCCCGGATACACCCGCGAAAGACCTCTAACACCACCCGGTCATGGACGATCTCCGTACTGGGTACAATCCCCGCCACGGGGAAGTGAGACTTGTCCAAATCGGCAACAATCCGCTTGGATACCCGCTCCGGTGCGCCAGATTGGGGCGTGATCCCGGCAATCATCCCGTCGGGATGATAAGATACGTCGTAGAGGCGTGGCACATACACGCCGGGAATTCCCGCCGCCTGGCGCAAGAATTGAGCTTTGGTGCGGCCGTCAGATTTGGCCTGATCGTAGAGCGCGATCAACTCCGGCCCCACCTCTTCCCCCTCGCCTAAGACAAAGAGGTCGATAAAGTCCGCCATGGGTTCCGGATTATAGGCCGCACTCCCCCCGGCAAAGACCAACGGCGCAAGGCCTGTCCGATCTGCAGATCGGATGGGCAGGCCCATCTGATCCAACATATCCAGCACGGTGGTATAGGCCATCTCATAGCCCAGGGAGAAGCCCAGCATATCAAACTCCCCCGCCGAATCGCCGCTCTCCAGGCCGTAGAGGGGGATATTTGCCCCCCGCATCTCCGCCGCCATGTCGCCCCAGGGGGCGAAGACCCGCTCACACCAGACGTAGTCCATCTCGTTGAAGACGCCGTAGAGGATGTGGAGGCCCAGGTTGCTCATGGCGATCTCATAGGTGTCGGGAAAGCAGAGCCCCAGACGGATTCGGACGTCCTCCGCCCGCTTTACCACCTGGCCCACTTCCCCGCCCACATACCGGGCGGGCTTTTGTACACGGGGCAGGATTCTCTGTAGTTGTTTATCCATGAAGTATCCCATTTCTTTGGTCAGTATTCGGATACCGCATATTTTATCGTATTCCCGCCACTTTTACAATAGCTGATCAGAAGCCAGATGGCGGCGGTCAGGAGGGTAAAATTCCAATCCGACCAGAGAAACAGGGCCGCTCCGGCCAAGAGGAGTACAAAAATAGTCACACAGCTTAATACACAGATCACCCGCTGGGCCCAGACCAGCTCTCCCCCCCAGGCCAACAGACAATACAGCGCCCGCCCCCCGTCTAACTGATAGATCGGCAGCATATTAAACAGACAGGCCCCCAAGCTGATCCCCGCCAGAAAAAAGGCCGTCTCGCTGCCCGTCATCTGTCCCCAAAGAGACGCCCCGTAGGCCAAACCAAAACTGGCAATCGGCCCCGCCAAGGCGATGGCAATCTCTCCCGGATAGCCGACCCTCGTACCCTCGTAATCGATGCGAAGCCCCACCAACCCCAAATGGAATCGCAACACCTTGCCCCCCATGGCGCGGATGGCGGCAAAATGTCCCAATTCGTGGGCGGTAGCCGCCAATAACACGAGCGGTACGACACCGGCGCTGTCAAACAGATACACCAGCGCCACCATGACCACAAACCCGCCGGTAAATTCAATCAGGCCAATCCGCAACTGCACACCCCCTTACACAAACACCACATAGAGCTCCGGATTTAGAAACATGCCGTCCCGTATGAGTTCAAAATGGAGGTGCGGCCCTGTGGCGCTGCCTGTATACCCAACCCGGCCTATGATCTGGCCCTTCTCCACCCAATCTCCCGCCTGTACGTATAGGACGCTACAGTGGGCATAGCGGGTCTGAATGCCTTCCCCGTGGTCGACGAGAATATACAGACCAAAGCTGTTGCTATATCTCGCCGCGATCACTTGCCCAGCGGCGAAGGCCCCTATAGGCGTACCCGTATCGACGGCGACGTCTGTTCCGAAATGGAAACGGATCGTACCCTCTATGGGGTGCCGCCGAAAGCCAAATCCAGACGATACAGGCCCCGTTACAGGGACGATATATTCCAAGCCCAGCGGAACATAGGTATAGATCACACCGGCGGGAATGGCGTGGTCGAAAGTCGCCTGATGGGCTAAAAATGCCGCCACGGCCTCCGGCCTCTCCTCCTCTGATCTGGTCTCTTCCAATCCGGCCTCTGCCCCCTGCTCCGGCTCCGGTGCCGGGTGGGGCAGAAACTGGGGCGGAGCCGTGGGCATGGGGATGACCAACTCAATGGGGATATTGATCGTCTCCTCCGGTGTGTATTCCGGTAGAGCAAAAGGCTCCATCAGCGGCTCCACCGGTTCCATTGGCTCCGGCGTCATGCCGCCAAAGGCGCGGATGTATAGTTCCTCCAATGCCTCCACGATGGTGCCCTCTCCCGCGATGGTCTCCCCGATGGCGGCGATGGAACCCCGGTAGTCTATTTCGTGTTCGATCATGGGGAGCACCGTGGCCCCCACTGTCGCCGCCGCACCGGGAAAGAAGGCCTTGAGTAGTCCAACGCCCCCCAGGAGAAAAAGACAGGCAACCAACCGGAGCATGGTCAAGCGATCCCTGCGGCTGCGCCGTCTGTGCTTTTTGTCATACTCGCCGCCGGTATTGCATCTTTCTGGTTCATATCTTGTCTGCATGGAGCCCCCCCTCTCGTATCATCGAAATAGTTCGACTATATCACTCTATTCGGCGTTGTACAGGCATAGACCACCCTGTCCGTGTGATGCGCTCCCAACGCAAAAAGCCCCGGCACCGGTCTTTTTTGACCGGCGCCGGGGCTGCTCCATGTTCACATCATATTTTGCTGTTGCAAGGTCTCTACTGCATATACCGCATCAAAATCATTGCGGCCTCTGCTCGATTGGCTGTCTCCCACGGCAACACCAAACCTTCGCCCGTGCCTGTGATCAGGCCCGTATAGACCGCCCAGGCCATGGCTGCTTCTGCCCAGGGGCCAATGGTACCCGCATCGGGGAATTGCGGCGTAAAGCCATCCGGGACGCCGGTATCTGCTCCCGTGAAGTTGGCAAACCGGTGAACCAGCACGGCAAAGTCCTGTCTCGTGACCGGGACCCCTGTGCCAAATGTCGTCGCAGTTTGTCCGGTGACAATGCCCGCACCAAATGCCCATGCGATATACGGGGCATACCACTGCTCCGGGTCCACGTCGGCAAACGGTGTCGCCGCGGGATCGCTGGCGTTTGCGGGTCTGCTGTGATACATGCGGAACAGGGTGGCGACTACTTGCTCCCGGTTGAAATCGGCCAGTGGGTCAAATGTGGTCTCACTTGCGCCGCGCATGATGTTATTGGCGTAGACGAATGATACGGCGTCGTGGAACCAAGCGGTGGATGGGACGTCGGTAAATGGGAGGGGTGGCGGAGGTGGGGGCGGCTGTTGTTCTTCAGCGCCCAGATTCAAGAAGCCTACGCCGTTAGGGCCGAGAACTTGTACGGGGGTGGTACGATTCGTCCCAGTGCCGTCACCTAATTGACCCAATTCATTATGTCCCCAAGCCCAAACCATGCCGTCGTTTCTAAGCGCTACGGTATGAACCGCACCCGCCGCAATGGCAACTGCATTATCCAAGCGCGCCCCACCACTAGGTGTGTGACGCCTAACTGTGGTGCCGTCGCCCAGTTGGCCATATTGATTCCCGCCCCACGTCCAAATGGTGCCATCACTTCTAAGCGCCACGTTATGGCTCTGTCCCGCTGCAATAGCTGTTGCACTGTCCAGGTTTCGTACACGCACAGGTGCGAGACGACGACCTCCCCTGGTGCCGTCGCCCGTTTGAGCTTCTTCATTACACCCCCACGCCCAAACGATACCATCGTTTCCGAGCGCAACGGTATTGCGCCCTCCCGCTGCAATGTCAGCTATATTGTCTAAACTTTGTATTTGTACAGGCGTGCGACGGTTGGTTGTGGTACCGTCGCCTAATTGACCAAAATGATTATGTCCCCAAGCCCAGACAGTACCATCATTTTTGAGTGCTACGGTATGATCTGTTCCCGCTGCAATGGCGGCTACATTGTCCAGATTTTGTACTTGTACCGGCGTGTAACTGGTGGTTGTGGTGCCGTCGCCCAGTTGGCCACCACCATTTAATCCCCATGCCCAGACCGTGCCATCGCTTTTCAATGCAAGGGTATGGGCACCCCCTGCCGCAATGGCAGTTACATCGCCGAGATTTTGCACCTGCACGGGTGTAGTGCGCATGATGTCCCAGCCGATAGTGCCGTCGCCCAGCTGGCCCCTGTCATTCAATCCCCAAGCCCAAACCGTTCCATCGCTTCGCAGCGCTACGTTATGGCTCCCTCCTGCTGCAATGGTTGTTACATTGTCCAGATTTTGCACTTGTACCGGCGTGTGTCGGTTGGTTGTGGTGCCGTCACCCAGTGACCCTCTTTCATTAAACCCCCACGCCCAAACAGTACCGTCGTTTCTAAGCGCTACAGTATAGACACTCAGCCCCGCAACAATCATCGGCTCCGTGCGAAACGCTTCAGGTTCCGTCTCCAGCGCCAAAGTCGTCAGGGGAATCGTCCCCAGGATAAGTACCATCACCAAACAGATACACAACATTCGCTTCACTACAATATTCCTCCTCCAAATTCAACATGGAGCCTAATAACCTGTAGTTTTTAGACTCTGCTGCTGCTTCCTATTTTAGCACGGAAATCTCTCTAAATACAATAATTTTTCAACAAAAATCTCACATATTCGTGATTTTCATTGCGATATTTCATAACATCCGAGGGCATATTTATTGACAAGCTACCAGGCAAAGGATACAATACGAATAGGCGTTGCCAAACGGTAGGCGGCTAAGCACTGCATTCACTCGACTAACCATTTGCGGGAAAGTACACCCGCAAACAGAAGTCTCATTGTAAGACCATCGTCAGTGTATGAGGCTCTGGTAATCATGTTTGCTTTTTCCGGCGAACCGTTTACCAGCAACGCCTTCTATAATTACAGTATAGCACCCATCAGGCAATACATCAATCCCTTTTCACGATTATTACACAAGTGCAATGCAAGCAGGGGGTGGATATATGGAAAAGGACATAATACAAACAAATATGCGCTATTGGAACGCTAATGCGGACGCCTGGTTCGGAGCTACTGCTCTGCCTGCCTATGGCGTGAAGTTTGTAACAGACGATGAGTTGCATTTGTTTGGCGATGTCTCCGGCAAAAAAATGCTGGAGATTTGCTGCGGTAGCGGGCATTCTCTGAAATATCACGCTGATAGAAATGCTACCGAATTATGGGGTATGGACATTTCATACAAGCAATTAGAAAATGCGGAAGCGTATTTGAACGAATACGGATATTCTGCAAAACTTATCTGCTCACCAATGGAGGCAGAGGTGAATATTCCAACTAATTACTTCGATTTCGTATACTCCATATACGGCATCGGCTGGACAACAGACCTGCAAGGCACATTCAACAAGATAGCGTCTTACCTGAAAAAAGACGGCATATTTATCTTTAGCTGGAATCACCCGCTATATTTTTGTGTAGCTCGTTCGGACGATTTAAGCCGTGATGTTATAGAGGATGACAAACTGATTTTTGGCAGAAGTTATTTTGATGAGTCTTATTTCAATATACCTGTCGGTGGAAGCGAAGTAACTTTTTGCAATCGGAAAATATCGACATATGTAAACGCCTTGGCAAAGGCGGGGTTTTGCATTGAGCAAATGATCGAACAGACCGACAAAGAAACGATAGGATCGGTCGACGATAACAGCGATAAAACGAAGAAAGCTAAAATGTTTCCAATTTCAGTTTGCTTCAAAGTCAGAAAACTTTAGCTTAAGCGCTTATTTAGATTAGAAAAACACAGAATAGAATCGAGGATTCCCTATGTCCCTTGCGAAAAATCAACTGCATACTGTCACCATCGACGGCTACGCCAGCGACGGGGCCGGGGTGGCCCGGATCGACGGGCAAGTCGTCTTTGTCCGGGAGGCCATAGACGGCGAGACTTGCCTGATCCGCATCCTGCGGGCGACGAAATCCGTGGCCTGGGGTAAACTCGAGGATATTTTGGAACCTTCACCCCATCGGATCGCCCCCACTTGTCCGGTCTATGGCAAGTGTGGCGGATGTGATCTCATGCACATGGACTACACCGAAGAGCTCCGCTTCAAGCGTCAGCGGGTGATCGACGCACTGGCACGCCTGGGTGATACAGACGCCCCGGTGGCACCGATTATCGCCGCCGATACGCAAGTGCACTACCGCAACAAGGCCATCTTCGCCGTGGGCACAGGCCCCGTCACCGGATTTTATCGCCGCCGCAGCCACCAGATCATCCCCGTCACCGCCTGTGAAATCCAGCGTGAGGTATCCAATCGGGCGGCGACAGCGCTCCGGACGTGGATGGCGGCGTTCGACATGCCCGCCTATGACGAGACAACTCACCGCGGGCTGATCCGCCACTTATTTGTCCGACAGGCGGCAAGTTCCGGGCAGACCGCCGTGTGTCTCGTGGCTACATCGGGAAAACTCCCCCACCGGGACGCGCTGATTGAAACCATACGCGAGCACTGCCCGGAGACTGTCGGCATTGTACTGTGTGTCAACCGGGAGGTGGGCAATACCGTCCTCCGAGGAGAATTTCTCACCCTCTGGGGCGAGGACTCCCTCCGAGACACCCTCTCCGGCCTGACATTTCGTCTCTCCCCTCAATCCTTCTTTCAGATCAACCCTACCCAGGCGGAGCGGCTGTACAATAAAGCCCTATCCTATGCCGAGCTGACAGACCGGGAGACGGTGCTGGATCTCTACTGCGGCACGGGGACCATTACCTTATGCATGGCCCAAAAGGCCCGTCTCGCCATAGGGGCGGAGATCGTGGAACAGGCGGTGTTAGACGCCAGAGAAAACGCTCAGACAAACGGCATCACAAACGCCCAATTTCTTCTGGCCGACGCCCAAGATGCGGCCAGACAACTGGCGGATTCCGGCATCTCTCCGGATGTGGTTGTCGTAGACCCCCCCAGAAAGGGCCTCACCCCCCATGTGATCAATCTCGTCGCCGAGATGGAGCCGGCCCGCGTGGTATACGTCTCCTGCGATCCCGCCACCTTGGCCCGGGATCTGAAGTCGTTTTCCGCCCACGGATATGCTGTGACAGAAATCACCCCGGTGGACATGTTCCCCCGATGCGCCCATGTGGAGTGCGTGGTTCTGTTACAGCGCTAGGAATGGGGCATACTGTAGATACTGCCAATCGTAGCGGGCGGAACTTTTTTCGACCAAGCCCGTCTATTTTATCACAGGGGTGGCTGACAGCTACCCGCTGAATCCCATGTCTATAAGAGGTGACCCCATGAAAAGAAAATTGATCGCCCTGCTCATTGCGGCCACAATGTTGGCAGGTCTATTTTCTGGCTGCACCGGTGCAAATGCACCGCCTCCGCCGCCCACACCAGCGGAAGAGGGTGCCTATGTTGCACCAGAACCCCTACCCGCAGAGATTGATCCACTCCCCCGGGGAATGCATGAGGCCATTCGGCTCTTCTCTCACACCCTGTTCCAGGAGGTGCTGGCCCTATCAGAGGAAAACCCTGTGATCTCTCCCCTGTCCGCCTACTTCGCCCTGGCTATGGTGGCCCTGGGCGCCAATGGCGAGACGCTGGATGAGTTTGTCGCCCTCCTGGGCCGTATGCCCCACGAACTGGCCGCAGATCTTTTGGCCCTCTCCCGTGATCTCAAAGACACCGCAGGCAGTACGGCCCTGCAGATTGCAGGCTCCGTCTGGATTGATGACAGCTATACTGTAAATCCGGCTTTCGCAACGGCCATGGCGGACTATTTCAACGCCCAAGCCCTCTCCCGAGACTTCGACGCCCCCGAAACTGTGGACGAGATCAACGCCTGGGTCGCAGAGCAGACGGAATACCTCATTGATCAGGTGCTCGACTCCATTGGTCGGGACGCGGTCATGCTACTGATCAACACCCTGTATTTCTCCGGCAAGTGGGCCGATGCGTTTAACCCCATGACGGAGTATCAGGGGACATTCCATCCCGCAACGGGCTCCGCTGTGGAGGTCCCCTTCCTCTCCACCGGCACAGGTGCGTTCCCTATCGCCGTGACGGATCAGTTCGAAGCGACGCTCCTCCCCTACGATGACGACCGGCTGGGCTTCCTGTTGGTCCGCCCCACGGACGGTACCTCCGTCCGGGACTTCGCCGCCGCCCACGATCTGAGCGGGATTCTGGCCCTGTTGGAGGAATCCCCCGAGGCGCAAATCCGTATGCCCAAGCTGGATCTGGAATATGAGGTGCGCCTCAACAATCTGCTCCAGGCCATGGGATTGGAAAAAGCCTTCGGCGACCTGGCCGATCTATCTGGCCTGATCGAAGAAGATGAGCGCCTCCACATCTCGCAGGTGCTGCAAAAAGTTCGCCTTTTGGTAGATGAGGAGGGCACAGAGGCCGCCGCCGTCACCGTAGTCACAATCGAGCGGGCGAGTATCGACCTCAATCTGATCGAGTTGACCTTTGACACACCGTATCTATACGCAATCGTCGATCTGGAGACCGGAATCCCCCTGTTTATGGGCGTGTTGGACAATCCAGCGTAGGCCATTTTGAAACCTACAGCAAACCGGGCTATCGCACAGAAAATGCGACGGCCCGGTTCTTTTGTGTGAAAAATTCCTTGAGCTCTCGTCTACCACGGAATTATCGTAAGCCCAGGCCATTTTCCACACCATTTTTGCACTTTTTGCAGATAGATTTCCTCTGTTATTTGCGCTTTATTCGCCCGAACGACCATCCCAAATAAGTCATCCAACCCAAAGGGGACATAAACTTTTAACTCCCCATCCTCCAGACGGACACCCACAGAAGTCGCCGTTGTGGGCCATGTGTTGATCGCACACTCAATGGAATCGTACGGGGCAATCTCGTAGCCAAAATAGTCTTTATACCAGAGATGCACTCTCGCTTGGTTTTTTATATCAAGCTTGATTTCGCACGGCTCTATCATGCGTGTGATTCGCTCTATCGCTACATTTTCCGCCTGAAAGGATAGATCAAAGTTATCATAATAGACAAAGTCTATATCTGATATCCCGTGTGTCAATGCCAGGTCTGTTTGATCGTTCCACACCGTTTGCGCAATGCATCCTGCACCGATATAGTAGTCCTTTAGGCCTATGCCAGCCGCTTGCTCTATTATGCGATAGAGGGGTTGGCTTTGCTCTAGTATTTTAGCCAATCGCTTGATTTGAGTTTGTAGGTCAGTGTTGTCTACAAGCATTTTTCTATCCACTACTTCATATCATATTCATTTGGAATCCCGATGCATACGCATCGGGATTCCACTTAACTCAAACCGCCGTCTTACTATGGAGCTACTGGCCGGATAATATACTTCCAGTCAATCCCGCCATCTTCGTCTCTGGTCAGTCGGTGATCGTTGGTAGCCGCTATGACGGATGGGAAGAACCAATCCGTCTCCGCTACGTCGGGGAAATCCCGGGCGTAGGAGAGATTCTCTACGTCATCCAGCGCGGCAAAGGCCGCCTCCGACGCTATGCGCCCTAA
>WRAB01000018.1 GCA_009780435.1 Oscillospiraceae bacterium
GCTGTAGTCTACGCAGGTTGGCTGCGCGGTGACGGGGCCGGTCTGCTCAGGCCGACGGATGATATCCAAAGATCTGAGGCCGCAGCAGTGATTGCCCGTGCGTTGGGCCGCGATGGTGTGATCAATACAGCCAGCTTGGTAGATGTCGCAGATGATGTCCGCCTTTTCACAGACGTTCTGCCTGGCACATGGCACTACTACCTGATCATCGAAGTTTCTCACAGTCACTACTTTGTGGTAGAGAGTATAGTAATTGATGGCGCGACAAGAGAAATGGAACGGTGGACAGAAATCACCTGGCCCACCTGAGCGTAACAATCGCGAATCTCGAAGGTTGAAAAAGCGAACGCTTCCTACAACGGCCACCGGGGCGACCATATGGTCGCCCCGGTGGTTTTCTGTTTATCAAAAGTTTTGCATCTAGGTCAAACTGAGATTCGCCAGGCGTTTCTTTAGGAGGAACACGTTGGCGAGAAGGCTCCCAAGTCCGCAGGCGAGGACTAGCGCGAAGAGCGGTATAAACCCGATATTCTCTAAAGCAGGCGCTAACAGCAAGACGACTACCGTAGAAAGCGCCATAGAGATGGTGGTGTGTACGCCCACATAAAGGGGTATCTTTGCGGAGGGACTCACTTCACCTAACAACAGTGTTACAACCAATGGAAAGCCGTTGTTGTTCATATTTGCCAGCACCCACGCCACAAACAAGAAGTTCAGTGAATGCGTGGTTAATGCAAGTGCGCCTGCGGCGATTGCGAGACCGGCGGCAATGATTGCGATGATTCTCGGTCCATATCGATCCGCCACATAGCCAAATCCCACATAGGCGATGGCGCCGGATAAGATCGCCAGGCCCGTCAATAGGGCAATATGGGCTTCTGTGGCGGAGAATACACGTATGGCATAGAGGGTATAGTAGGGGAGAACTGCGTTTGCGATAGCCAGAAACAGACAGGTGAGAATCATTGCGCGGAAAGACGGGTTCTCCCGTATAGAGGTGGGCATCTGTTGGATGAATTGCGACAAACCCATTGGCTCGTTGGGGGCCACATCTTTGCTTTGACGCATGAAAAAGAAAATGGAGGCGTTGACGAGCAAGAAGAAAAGGCCCAAGGAGAAAATTATCATGAAATTATAGGGAAACACAATACGGAGCAGGATTACCGGGATCAATGCGGACATGCCCACGCCAATGAAAGAGCCGATGGCAAATCCGATGCCGCGAATGGTGCCCCGCTTATCCGGCGGCAGGAGTTTGATCACCAAAGGCGTATGGAATACCGCGTAAGAACCTGCGAATAAATTAAAAATAGCCCAGAAAATCAAAAACAGATTGACCAACAGGGCGTTTGCGCCTGAAAATACTGGTATGAGTAAAATAAAAAGCAAGAAAATCAGACGTTGCAAGAACAGGATTTTACCAAATGTTCGATTCATGACAGTGGAGTGGGAGGCAATTACCCCAAAAAGCGGCTGCGTTAAAAGAGCGCAGATCAAGGTCGTGGCCGTAGCTAAGGCGATCTGGAAGGTTGTAGCCCCCAACTGGTCCAGGAAGAACGGGATTACCGCCGTGATGGAGATCAGAGCCAGGGAGGGCATAAATGAGATTCCATCCATGACAAACATTTTCAGATTGTGCCGGATATCTTTCGGGCTGCCATACATATACAGTGTTCTCCTAACAAGAAATTTTTCCCCCGCCGAAGGCGGGGGAAAACAAAGAAAACAAGCGCTAAAACCTTGCCGTGTCCTAGAGTTTCAACGACTTAAAGTACCCCAAGAACGGTTCGTTCTTGGTTAGCATTTCCTGGGTCAACTCTCTGATTTCCGCCATGGATAACACGGCGCTGGTCAGTGGATCAAACAGGTTGGCCTGGAAGACTTTCCACGGATCCCCTTCGATGGCCGCATTGACCGCCATCTCTTCGATCTGGGCGGATAGATTTACCATAATGGCTAGATTATCCGGCAGTGGGCCGGTATGGATGCGATCTAGGCCCGCCTTAGAAGCTAGCACAGGCGTCTCTACACACGCCATAGGCGGCAGATTGCTGATAATGCCGCTGTTTAAATGGTTTCCATTGAACACAAAGGGTTCTCCGTCGCCGAATAGGGCGTTGAAGATATTGGCGGCGTATTCTCCGCTCCGATCCAGGTCCACGTCTTGGGTATCAATGAGTTCGTTAAAACGTGCTTCCCAAGTGGATTCTGCGTCCAAATATTCGTTCAATATGTAGGCATATGCACCCGGGTTCCAGTTGGTGCCGTGGATACAATATTTTTCAATCAAATCGGGGCGTTTTCTGAACCAGGGGTTATACTCCGAATTGTGGCCGGAGGATTCTGTGGGATAGTAGCCTAGCTGTAGAAACATCTCATTGCGGACCGGTTCGGCGTTGGCGATAGCCGGATCATTTAATACTTTGTCACGAATCAGCGGATACACGTCCTCGCCGTTTCGTTTAAAGTCTAAATAGAACGCCTGGTGGTTGATGCCGGCGCATGTGTAGGTCACTTCGTCCGGCTTTGCACCGATCCACTCTGCCAGCATGTGTGCCGTCCCCTGGACGCTGTGGCATAGGCCGGTAATATTGACCTGGGAGAGCCGTTGTAAATAGCTGCACAGCATGGCCATAGGGTTTGTATAGTTGAGCACCACCGCGTCGGGGCACAGGGCTTCCACATCCCGGATAATGTCCAGCATCACCGGCGCTGTGCGCAAAAAGCGCATGACCCCCGCAGGGCCGCGGGTATCGCCTACGTTGATATCTACCCCGTATTTTTTGGGTATTTCGATATCATGCCGCCAGACATCTACGCCGCCTTGTAGAATGGTGATTAGGACGCCGTCGGCGTGTTCCAACGCCTTTTTCCGATCCGTGGTGGGGTGAACTGTGGCGGAATACTGTCCCGCGGCGATTAGCTTTTCTATGGCTTTCGCCGCATATGCCAGCCGACCCTCGTGGATATCCATCAAATGGATTTCACAGTCTCCGAATGCCTCAAAGCTCAAGATATCTTTGGCCAGGGCGGTCGTAAACCCCAGAGAGCCAGCACCAATAAATGTAAATTTTCTTTTCATCGTTTTTTCCTTTCCTGATTCTGTCGTATACTTGCCTATCCGGGTGTGTCGCTTAACAAAGAGACAGCCTTGTGTTTCCCCCGCCCTCGGCAGGGGAAACACAGAAAATAGCTCTAAAGGGAACACGTTTTTCTATCCTTTGACACTGCCTATAACCAGACCCTTTGTGAAGTATTTTTGCAAGAACGGATAGATTACCAGAATGGGGATCAGCCCGAGGAACAACTGTGCGGCACGGCCTGAGCGCTCGTTCATACGCGCGACCAGCTGCATAAAGTCAGGCCCCATAGCCCGGATCAGATCACTGAAGTTAGTCAGCAAGACTTGCAGATAGGTCTGGAGGGGAAAGTTGCTGGGGTCGTTCATAAACAACATGCCCAAGAGCCATTCGTTCCAGTGGTGGACGAAAGAGAACAGTGCCACCGTGGCCAGAGCGGGCTTCAATACCGGCAGCATAATGAGCGCCAAGACGGAGAAATACCCCGCACCGTCTATCATGGCGGCCTCCTCCAGTTCTTTTGGCAGGCCGCGGATAAAATTCATTAGTATGATCATGGAAAAAACGGGAAGTCCGCCGGGGATGACCAACGACCAGATGGAGTCGAGCATGCCCAGGTCGGAGATCAAAATGTAAAAGGGGATGATGCCGCCGCCAAAGATCATGGTGATGGCGAAGAATGCCATGTAATAGTTTCTTGCGCTGAACTCCTGGGTGGTTTTAGACAGGGGATATGCGGTGGTGACCAGCAGGAACATATTGACGATCAACCCCAGGGTTACTCTTTGGATCGAGACCCAAAACGCAGTCATAAATCTACCGGATCGAAAGGCGAAGGTATAGGACTCAATGGTAAATCCCATGGGCCAAAAAGAGACCCGGCCCCCCACCACATACTGCGCCGAACTGAACGAGACCGCAAGGATATGGATAATGGGCAGCGCACAGAGCAGGCAGACCAATCCGATAAAGATATAGTTGAACACGTTAAAGATTTTTTCGCCTCTTGTCATAAATTTCATCGTTTGCCCCCCTCCCCTAGAATATTTTATAGTTGGCGACTTTATAGGCAAAGAACAGCGAAATCGACATCAGAATGGCAGATACAACGGCCCGCATCAGGCCCACGGCCGCGCCGACGGAGAATTGCGCGCCCTGTATCCCCAGCCGGAACAGGTAGGTGTCGATAATATCGCCGGTAGAATAGACAATGGGAGAGTACAGGTTGAAAATCTGGTCAAAGCCCGCATTGAGTACATTCCCCATATTCAATGTCAGCATAAGTACAATAATCGGCCCCATGGTAGGTATGGTAATGGAGATGATCTGCCGGAACTTGCCTGCGCCGTCCACAACAGCCGATTCATAGATCTGGGGGTCTATGGAGGTAATGGCGGCAAGATAAACCACGGTGCCAAACCCAAAGGATTTCCACACATCTGACCAGATCATCGTCCATGGGAACACGCTCGGATCGGACAAAAACGGCACTCTGTCAAAGCCCAATCCCATGATAAGGCTATTCAAAATACCATCGGAGGCCAGAATGGTCTGCATGACGCCTGCCAGGATGATCCAGGAGATAAAATGCGGTATGTATACGATTGTTTGGAAAAATCTTTTACAGAACGCGACCCGTATCTCATTTAAGAGCAGGGCGAATAAAATAGACGCAAACGTGCTGAAAATTATTTTAAATATGGAAATAAAAAACGTATTATAGATTGTTCGGACGAATGCGGGTTGTGCGAACAGCCACCTGAAATGCTCAAGCCCTACCCATGGAGATCCGTGAAACCCACGAACCGGATGAAAGTCCTGAAACGCCATGATAAGCCCATACATGGGGCCATAAGAAAAAATTAAAGTGACAACAAACGCAGGTAATACTAAGAGATGTAAAGGCCACTCTTTACGAAAGCGTTTGATGATCCTGCCGCCGCCGCCGAAGTACCGTTCTTTCTTTTTCTTTCTAACGGGAGCTTCAAGGTGGGCATCCATAGCTGATCCCATAAAACCCCTCCTAATCAGGAATTTCGCCGACCTGTGTAAGTGCGGGCGGCAATATATACTATAGCATATAATAGCAAGCGTGTGGTATTATACGCCTAATTTGCTCATTTGAAAACTTCGGGGAAACTTTTCGGAAAAGTTTCCCCGAAGCCTAGTTCTGCAGGTAACGACTAGCCGCCAAAGTGCAGATTTACAGCGTCTTCTTTAATTTGTCCGCCTTGGGCGTACCACTGTTCCAAAACAGTGAGGAAGTGTTCTACAGGCTGATTGCCTACGATGATCTGCATGACCTCTTCCATAATCAGGTCGCCTGTGTTGCCTGCCGCGGCAAATTCCGGCAACGAGGTGGTCCACAGTGCAGTCTGAACGATATGGCCGTGGTCAAACAGGTGTTGGGATCTGGCATAGGCGCTGCCGGCGAAACCCATTTGCAGGAAGGCGCCCAGGCCGTGGGGGTCTTGCTCATCAAGCCATGCACGAGACTCACGGAACTTAGACATCATGCCCCCCGTGAACAGCTCGCTGTCATCGCCTGTCTCCAGGGCGCGGAGCACATACTGGAACTGGGTCAAGTCGGCGTGGGGATCGATGATTTGGAATATTTGGGTCATGGCGTGCTCACGACCCTCTCCCATAAAGTAATCAATGTCTGCTGGAGTCATGGGAGTATCAGCGCTGAATACATAGTGGTCTACCAAGCTGATGACTTTCATCAGGGCGGCGGGGTTCTGGAAGTTCGCGCTGGCCACAGTAACGCCTGTGTTGGGGAAGAAGATCTGCCCTCTGGCAGGGGTGCTTCCATCTAATGTGGGGAGGTTAAAGGGGATGAAGTAGGCGTCATTATTTTGCAGACCTACAATACTCGGCCCATTGGCCCAGCCCCACCATTGCCACCAACACTGGACACCGACCAAGCCGTTGACGATGTCTTCCTGTCCTCTGCCCCATGGGTCCATGGTCATAAAGTCGGGGCTGATGAACCCTTCGGCAAACCAGTTCTGCCAGTATTCCAGGGCTACCAAGAACTCTGGGAATGCGATGCCCGGTCTGAGCCGGCCCGTTTCATCGGCCCGCCAGAAATACTCATTATTATGTATGTTTCCGATATAGGCGCCAAACATGGGGGCAGTTCTGAACAGCCATTCGAGATCGCTGTCCACAGCGATGCCATAGCTTGCGCCGAAATCGTTCATAAATGTACGCATCAGGTTTTCCAGGTCTGCAACTGTTCTAATCTCAGGGGAACCTGCCGCCTCATACCAGTCTTTCCGGAACCACATGTGCCAGGGCTGGTCAATCTGGCCGTAGTAGTATCTGGGAATACCATAAATCCTGCCGTCCACTGTAAAGCCCTGGATGGTGTATGGATCTACCAACTCATGGTCACGGATACGCTGGGAGGCATAATTGCGATAGGCGTCCGTCAGGTCAAGTAGCATTCCTTGGGACTGCAGTTCGTGGAACAGGCGGGGATCTGCAGTTCTTGGTATATGGAACACATCGGGCAGGTTGCCAGCGGCGATGGCCAGATTGAGCCGGGTTTCGATTTCGTCTACAGTCGTTGTCCACTCAAATTCGACGTGGACATTTAAATATTCTGCGTACAGACGGGTCCACGGGTTGTTGTTGATATCGTCGCCATCCTGGAAGAACCAGTTTAAGCCCTGCTCTGCAGCGGCGAGAATTTTAACGGGTCTGTCAAACGGTGTCATCCAGTCGCCTTCTGGGGGCGGTACGTGTTCTCTGGTGGGCTCAAGGTCTGCGCCTGGGGTAGCGGGGGTATCCACAGTAGGGGCCTCTGTTGCGGGGGTGTCCACAGCGGGGGTATCGTTGGTGCAGGCTGCAAAAAATGAGACAATCATTAAAGTTGCAAGCAGCAGAGCGAGTAATTTCTTCTTCATTATTCTTGGTTCCTCCTAATATTTTTATGGTAAAGTCTTTGCAGTGGATGCTATAGAACGGCTGTATCAATACACTTTCTTGCACATGCCCCCTTTACAGCAATCTTTTAAAATGTGTGAGTTTCTGTTGTGTATCACCTGAGAATCCATTTTCTTGTACAAGCTTAATTAGCGCCCATTACTTAATGTTCGTTAAAATCATTATAGAGTAAATATTTCGATGTTGCAATAGCTTTTTGCAATTTCGTCGGATTGGTATAATCGCTGATGTGTAGCCTGTGCAATGTGCACAAAATTCACCAATGTTTTTCTATTGCTCTAAGAGGAATAACTTTTGCTCCCGGGTTTGACAACGTTTGTTTTGTGTAGTATCATAGCAAGGAGCAGTGAAAATCGAGATAATAATTTATACTTAATTAATAAAAGAGGTTTGTATGCAGAAAACCAGATCGCCCGAGACCATAGCTGAATACAACAAACATCTGATATTAGACGCTTTGCGCTTTCATGGGAATATGTCGCGGGCTGATTTGTCAAGGCACCTCAATATGAGTTTCCCGGCGATTTCTTCCAACGCCAAGGGATTGCTCGATATGAATTATATTATGGAGGTCGGCATTGGGGAAAACGCCATCGGACGGAAACCGTCTTTGCTGGCATTTAATGCGGAGCGCGGGTATATCATAGGTGTTGACATGGGGCGATTTCGGATCAGGATGATGCTGGCCGACCTGCTGGGAAATGAAATTGCGCGCACGGAAATCATGAATAGCGCGAATTTTGAAGGAGATGGCAAACAGAGCATCCAACTTGTCCGGGATCAAGTGACCCATATCCTGAAAAAATCCGGAAAAACGAAAGACGATATCCTGTGTATCGTCATAGGTATCCCAGGGGTAATGAAAGATGGCGTCAGTTACATCGCGCCGTTTTCGGAGCAGTATCTGGAACGAGATATGGTCGAAACGCTGCAAGATGCCTTTGAGGTCGATGTGTTGCTGGAGAACTGCGTGAATCTCGGCGCTCTGGGTGAGCAATGGAAGGGCGCAGGTATCGATTATAACAATATTACATATATCGCTTACGGCGTCGGCTTGGGGGCGGCCCATATCTTTGACGGCAAGCTCTTTACCGGCGCTAACGGCGCGGCGGGTGAAATCGGGTTCATGATAACAGACCCCATCAATATTGACAATGTTTATCGCGATGTGGGTTCTCTTGAGGAGACGCTTTCAAGAAGCAAAATCAAGAAGTATTTGAATGCCGGCAACTTCGACGAGGAAATAAAGAAGCTGATCCAGCGGTATAAAGACGACGGGGACATGTATGCAAAGCTGATCATAGACGAGGTAGTGCTCAACTTTGGCATGGCGCTTATCAACATGTCGGCCATTCTCAACCCGGAAGTAATTATTATAGCGGGCGGACTTGGCACCAATCTCGGCAGGCTGTTCATTGACCGGTGGAAAGAGATGTTGAGCAGTCATGTTCCGTTTGTCCCGGAGGTTCTTTTATCCGAGCTGAATCACACAGAGACGATGCTTGGTGCCGTTATGACGGGTATTATTCATGTACATGCGTATGAGATTTAAACAACCGGTAGCACGACTTATTCCTTGGTCAATGTCTCTTCAATCTTGAACATTTTGTCAAAAGGTGGCCAAACCCACATCAGGCAGAGCAGGATAGATAAAGAAATGCCGATTACAAAAACCACCGGGAAAACCATCATCGAAATGGGGAAATACAGCGCAAACAGCACCCACATAGCGCAGCCGAATATAGCGCCCATTAAGCTGCGCACGACATAGGCAAATGACATCATGATGCTGTTTTTGAGTATTTGAAACGTGCCGAGTTCAATGTATGCGAAATGCATAAATAGATACGGTGTGATCATAAAAAAGAGTATCATAGCAAAAAACGTCACAACGCCCCAGAAGAGTTCATGCCCGGGGTCACTTTGCAACAAGACCACCCACAATAGAACTTGTGTGTAGAGAATACCCGTACAAATGATACCTGTCGCCGCCGCCTGTCTGAAGTTTTCAATAAACTTTCGTTTGCATTCATACCAGACATTACTGGGTTCGTCACGCAACATCATTGTGAGATAGAAAATGTATGCCGTGACAGCGCCGCCGACCGGGAGTGCCGCAACAATAGAAAGGGCAAAGGTTATGCCAGAGTAAAATCCGAAAAGTGAGAGCAGAAATAATATGACGGTTGGAAGGACACAGATACAGAACATGAGGTTTAGCTTTATTAGTTCCCAAAAATCCCGTACCAATATCTCAAAGAAACGATGGATGCCCTTCTTTCGTAGTCCATCCTTTTTGTAGCCTGTTGCCGGCTTATTGGAATTGTGTCTAAATATGCCCAAACGAATACTCCTTAAGTTGATGGTGCTATTGTTGCACAACAGTTCCCCTTTGTCAATAATCAGCTTCGTTTAGTGGGTTTGACAACTGAAATGGAGTATGGTACCATATATATTAATTTAACCTAACTTAAAAAGGAGGTGGCTGACTTGCAATATTATATTGGCGTAGACGGCGGCGGGACAAAAACCGCGATTTGCGCTGCGGCGCAAGACGCCTCAACCTTGTTTTCCGCCATAACAGGCAGCGCCTCCTGGCGGGAATACGGCATAGAACCCGTTGTTCGTAACATCAAAGAGGTGATTGGCTCCTTCCCGCTAGAAGGGGAGGGACAGATTGCCGGAATCGCCATGGGGCTTCCATGCTATGGGGAGAGCGAGGAGGGGGATCGGGATCTAGAAAAAGCTGTCCGCGAAGCATTTCCGAACACGCCTCTCTATCTGACCAACGATGTCGAAGTGGGTTGGGCGGGTTCTCTGGGGCTAGCATCCGGTGTAAACGTGGTGGCGGGGACAGGTGCCATCGCCTTCGGCAAGGACGAAAAGGGCAAAACGGCTCGAAGCGGTGGATGGAGCGAATTTTTCGGCGATGAGGGTTCCTGTTACTGGATGGGCCGCAAGGTGATGGAGTTGTTTTCCAAGCAATCTGACGGGCGGATGCCCCAGGATGTCCTGTATACCACGGTTCGCTCAGAACTGGGGCTTCGTAGCGATTTGGGCTTTATTGATCTCATGCACGACAATTATATTATTAATCGGGATAAAGTCGCAAGTTTGCAATTATTGGCTAACAAGGCGGCCCTGGCTGGCTCGCCCAGCGCGAAATCGCTGTATTGCGATGCCGCTGATGAACTGATTTTGTTGGTAAAGGCGATTTGTGACCGGTTGCATTTTACCAAACGCCCCTTCTTGGTCTCCTATTCCGGGGGGCTGTTTAAGGCGGGGGATCTGGTTCTGGACCGGTTCTCCAAAGGGGTTGCAGAGACGGGCGGAAGCTTGTACGCCCCCCAATTTGAACCGATGCACGGGGCCCTGCTACTGGCCTTTGAACAATTTTGCCCGTCGGGTCTGCCGGACTTGCGCAAGTGCCTGGAAGTGCTTTAGCACGTACGGGGAAAACATAAGACTATGCAACGATACACATCTCATAGGAGGACTGTCAGATGGATCTTACCTACAAAGAAATGTTGGATACGTGGAACGCGTTAGAGAAGACGACGACTTATCTGGAAGAGAGATGGGGCGATATAGACGCCTTTCTGCGGGATAAGAGCCGGTTTGTGTTCATTGGCTGTGGCTCCAGCTACAGCATCGCAAAATCTATGGCGGCGATTTGCAATATGAGCAGTGGGGTACCGGCAATTGCCTTGGCGGCCGGGGATGTGTTGCTCCACGCAGAGCGGTATAAAAAAGCCGTGGACAACGCCTGCGTTGTCGTTGTCTCCCGTTCCGGACGCACCAGCGAGTTGATGCTGGCGCTGGATGGGCTGAAGGCCCACGGTTGCCGCATTGCGGTGGCGGCGCTGGTCTGCGCTGACGACACACCTCTCGGTGCAAAAAGTGACCTTGTCCTGTCCACGCCTTGGGCCTTTGATGAGAGCGTATGCCAAACCCGTTGTGTCACGAATTTTTACTTTATAGCGGCCTATGTGGCGGCAAAAATCACGGACAACCAGGCGGATTTGGCAGAGTTGCAGCTTGTGTTGCGCGAGGGTCCCGGATATATGGCGCAGGCAGAGATTCTGGCAAAAAAACTTGCGCCGGGGCAGTGGGATCACGCTGTTGTGCTAGCCGACGGCGAATTGGAGGGCTTGGCAGAAGAGGGGTCTCTGGTGTTTAAAGAAGTGTGTCAATTGCCGTCTAATTATTACCACCTACTGGATGTGCGCCACGGTCCCATGGTGCTTGTGGGAGAGAAATCTCTTGCATTAGTAGCGCTTGGCACGACAGACGAGTTGGAATACAATCTGCTGCGGGATCTGAGAAAAAAGGGCGCAGAGGTCGTCGCTTTTTCCGACGTCCATGTAGAACTTGAGGACATCATCTTCTCCTGCTTTGGGCGGCCCCTATCCCACACGGTCAGAGGGATTCCCTTTATTGTTTTGTGTCAGATGATTGCCTATTACAAGGCAAAGGTAGTCGGTGCCGATCCGGATCAACCTACCGGCCTGTCCCCGTGGATCGCCCTGTAATAAAAATAAAAACTATATTTAGGGTGTGCCTGAGCGGGATGTTTTGGGTGCACCCTAATGTAACGAAAGGAATTGTACGATGCATCTCATACAGGATATCATCGCGCGACACAAATCCGGCAGCCACGCAGGGATTTTTTCTAATTGCAGCGCAAACGAATATGTACTCAGGGCCGTTATGTGCAGGTGCAAGGCAAAGGGTGTCCCCGCACTCATTGAAGCCACGGCAAATCAGGTGAACCAAGACGGCGGTTATACAGGGCAGACGCCAAAAGAGTTTTACGACTGGTGCCAGGCCCTTGCAAAGCGCGAAGACTTTGACACATCTATGCTCATTTTGGGTGGCGACCACCTGGGGCCGCTCACGTGGACTCACTTAAATGAAGCAGATGCCATCGAAAAAGCGGAACGGCTCATATACGAGTATGTTTATGCTGGATTCACCAAGATACATATTGATACGAGCATGCATCTGGCATCGGATGATCTGCATCAGCGCCTTCCCGACGCGGTGATCGCCCAGCGGGGCGCCGCCCTTTGCGCCGTGGCGGAGCAGGCCTTCGCCGAGCGGAAAAAAGAAATCCCAGATGCAGTCAGTCCCATCTATGTTATTGGAAGTGAAGTTCCCATTCCCGGCGGCGCCCAGGAGCAAGAGGCACTTGGGGTCACCAGTAGTGAGAACTGCCTAGCGACGATTTCCGCGTTTCATCAGGCCTTTACGCAGAGAGGGATTGGGGAGGCGTGGAAGCGCGTTGTGGCAGTCGTCGTGCAGCCCGGTGTGGAGTTCAGCGAAGACGATGTATTTGTATATGACAGCGAAAAGGCAAGAGACCTTTGCCGGACGATCAAAAATCAGCCGCTGGTCTTCGAGGGCCACTCCACAGATTATCAGCCCCGTCCGGCGCTTTATGAGATGGTTCGTGATGGGATTGTCATCCTGAAGGTTGGCCCCGCCCTGACGTTTGCGCTGCGGGAGGCCTTGTTTGCGTTGGAACACATCGAGAAAGTTCTTTTGCGTGGTCGCGGTGTGGCCTTGAGTGGGTTTGCGGATGCGCTTGAAACGGCGATGTTGGAGAGGCCGGGGAACTGGAACAAGCACTACCATGGAGACGGGTTCAAGCAGCGGATCAACCGTGGGTACGGCTTTTCGGACAGGGCGCGCTATTACCTCAACCAGCCAATGGTACAAGAGGCGATTGATCGACTTGTGACCAATCTGGAAGGTCCCATTCCACTTCCGCTTTTAAGTCAGTTTATGCCTGTGCAGTACGCAAGGGTGCGGGACAGTATGATTGAAAATAAGATTGATAACTTGATCTTAGACAGGATTGGCGACTACGTGGATGATTATATTTTTGCATTGGAGCATGAGCCGGGCGTATAGTGCGCACGGCCCCTCTGATAGGTGGACGAATACGAGCGCGCCCCCAAACAATTGGTGTTGGGGGCGCACCTTTTATCTGGGCGGAGAATAAGATAACAGAAATGGGCCAGATATGGAGGAAATGTACATGGATTTACAGGTTTTTGCAGAACAGCATCCTCAAATGCACCATGAGATGGTAAAGGGAGTTCGGGCATTTGTAGAACGGCACCAGATTAGCCCGGGACTCCCGTTGATGGAGTGGGATCACATGGTGGGTCTGATCCTGGATGAGCTTCCCCAAGAGGTGTTCGCCGCATACCCGGCGGAACCCGCAGTGGAGGCCATGGGTCCTGGAAGAGGCCATGGGCATCGGCCCGGGCCTGGACACGGGATGCCGGGATTTAGGCCGGGTCGCGGCGGCGGTGCGCTACGGGATATCTTGCGATTGCTGTTTTTGCGGGAATTGTTGGGGTAGGCTCCCCCGGACAGGCGTAGTCTGACAGTCGCCTTTTCATGCACAATGCGGGCGCACAATGTGCGCCCCTGCGAAAAACTGACCTTGTAGGACGAACAGTGTTCGCCCGTCCCATTGCTCCATCACAGTTTCAAAGGAAAAGCGCCTGCACAACGTATGCAGGCGCTTTTGGACTTTGCGAACAGTCGCTCTTATTCAGTTACAAGCTTGTCGAACATTTCTTTCTGAGCTACCAGATTTGCGTACTTCTCTTTGGCCTGTTGTTCGGCCAGGTTGAAGAGTTTGTGTGCCCGTTCTGCATCCCGGAGCTGCAGGGAGGTGTAGCGGACCTCTTTCTTGATGAAGTCCTGATAGCTGGCCGAGGGGGCCTTGCTGTCGATGGTTAGCGGGTTTTTGCCCTGCTCTCTCAGGTCCGGATTAAAGCGGAACATGTGCCAGTAGCCGGCGGCGACGGCCTCTTTGGTGGTCTTGATGGTCTCACCCATACCGTCCTTGTTGCCGTGGGCAATACAGGGGGCGTAGGCGATGACGATGGAGGGGCCGTCAAATGCTTCGGCTTCGAGAATGGCCTTGAGGGTCTGGTTGTAGTCGGCGCCGAGGGCCACCTGGGCCACGTAGACGTAGCCGTAGGCCATGGCGATCTGGGCCAGATCTTTCTTCTTGATGGGCTTACCAGCCGCCGCGAATTGGGCGACTTGGCCCACCTGGCTGGCCTTGGAGGCCTGTCCGCCGGTATTGGAATAGACCTCGGTGTCGAAGACCAGGATGTTGACGTTGTCGCCTGCGGCGATGACGTGATCCAGGCCGCCGTAGCCGATGTCATAGGCCCAACCGTCTCCGCCGAACATCCAGACGGAGGGTTTGGCGAACTGGTTGGAGAGATCCAGGAGGCGTTGCAGTGCGTTGCACTTGACGCCGGCATCCAGGGCCTCTCTCAGGGTGGCCTCTAATGTGTCGCCGGCGGCCTGAGAGGCCTTGCCGTCATCATAGACTTCGAGCCAATGCTCGGCGGCCTTTGCGACTCGGTTGTTTGTATTCTCTGCGATAACCTGTTCAGCCAGGATCTTGGCCTGCTCTCTCTGTTGAAGGGTTCCGTAGTAGATGCCGAGACCGGCCTCTGCGGTGTCCTCAAAGAGGGAGTTGAGCCATGCGGGGCCGCGGCCCTTGCTGTTGACCGTGTACGGTGTGCTGGGATAGCTACCGCCCCAGATGGAGGAACAGCCGGTGGAGTTGACAATATACATCCGATCGCCGAAGAGCTGGGTGACCAGCTTGGCGTAGGGGGTCTCGCCGCAGCCGGCGCAGGCGCCGGAGAACTCCAGGAGGGGCTTTAAGAACTGGGAACCCTTGACCGTATTGGTCGGGAAAGGCAATACTTTTTCGGTGACCTTCTCGTTGCAGTAGTTGAAGGCTTCCTGCTCTTCTAAACGGGTCTCCAAGGGTTCCATGACGAGGGCTTTTTGCTTGGACGGACAGACGTTGGCGCAGGAATCGCAGCCGTAGCAGTCCATTACGGAGGATACGACGGTGTATTTGAGCTCTTCCACGCCTTTGCCGTTTAGGGGAACAGTCTTGAGACTTGCGGGGGCCGCTGCCACTTCGGCGTCGGTCAGGGCGTAGGGCCGGATGACGGCGTGGGGGCAGACGTAGACGCACTGGTTACACTGGATGCAATTTTCCGGGATCCAGACGGGTACGTTTACGGCGATGCAGCGTTTCTCATAGGCGGCAGAACCCTGGGGCATGGTGGCGTATTTCTCTTTGACGAAGGTGGAGACGGGCAAGGTGTCACCCTTGATGCCGCTGATGGGACGCAGGACATTCTCCACGAACTCGACGAGCTCTTCCCGATCTCCTTCGGCGGGTTTTCTGGGGGCGTCGGGCTCCGGGTTGGACCAGCTGGCGGGAATCTCTAATTTGGTGATGTTTTCGTCTTTGATCCCGGCGTCAACGGCGGCGTAGTTCATTTGGACAACTTTTTCGCCACGGCGGCCATAGGTGTATTCAATGGCCTCTTTCATATACTTGACGGCGTCATCCAAGGGGATGATGTCGGTGAGCTTGAAGAAAGCGGCCTGTAGGATGGTGTTGGTGCGGCGGCCCAGCCCCAGGTCACGGGCGATGTGGACGGCGTCGCAGGTGTAGACGCTGATGTTATTGTCGGCGATGTGCTTTTTGGATGCGGCGGGGAGGTGTTTGCCCAGCTCCTCGACGCCCCAGTCACAGTTGATGAGGAATGTGCCGTTGGGTTTGATGTCCTTGGCGATGTCGTACCGCTCAATATAGGAGGGGACGTGGCAACCGACGAAATCGGCGTTGGAGACGAAATAGGTGCTCCGGATTTTGCTGTCGCCGAAGCGGACGTGGCTCTGGGTGACGCCGCCGGACTTTTTGGAGTCGTATTGGAAGTAGGCTTGGATTTCTTTCCCGGCCAGCTCACCGATAATATCCACGGAGTTTTTGTTGGCGCCTACGGTGCCGTCGCCGCCGATGCCCCAGAATTTACAGGAGACGATATCTGCGCCTGTGGTGTCGGGCAGTTCGTCCATGGGCAGAGACAGGTTGGTTACATCGTCCACGATGCCGACGGTAAAGCCGTTTTTCGGCGTATCCTGCTGGAGGTTGCGGTATACGGCGACGATACAGCCGGGGACGGTATCCTTGGAGGAGAGGCCGTAGCGGCCACCCACCACGGGGACGTTTTCAAACTGAGAACCCTTCAGGGCGGAGATCACGTCGAGGTACAGGGGCTCGCCCAGGGCGCCCGGCTCTTTGGTGCGGTCAAGGACGGCGATCTTTTGGGTGGTGGCGGGGATGACATCCAGCAGGTGCTTGATGCTGAACGGTCTGTAGAGACGGACTTTGATCAGGCCGACTTTTTCGCCCTTGGCGTTGAGATAGTCCACAACTTCTTCCGCGGTTTCGCAGACGGAACCCATTGCCACGATGACTTCGGTGGCGTCAGGTGCGCCGTAGTAGTTGAACAGCTTGTAGTCTGTCCCGGCCCGCTCGTTGATCATGTTCATGTATGTTTCAACAATGGCGGGGAATTCCAGATAGGTGTTGTTGGAAGCTTCTCTGTGCTGGAAGAAGGTGTCCGGGTTTTCAGCGGCACCTTTGAGAACCGGGTGGTTGGGGTTGTTGGCGGTCTGCCGGAAGCGGCGGACCGCGTCCCAATCCAGCATCTCAGCGAAGTCTTCGTCGTCCCAGGCCCAGACCCTCTGGATTTCGTGGGAGGTGCGGAAGCCGTCGAAGAAGTTGAGGACAGGTACTCGTCCCGGGATGGTGGCCAAGTGGGCTACGGTGCCAAGATCCATGACTTCCTGTGGGGAGGAGTTGGCCATCATGGCGTAGCCGGTGGAGCGGCAGGACATGACGTCGGAGTGGTCGCCGAAAATGGAGAGTGCATGGGTGGCGACTGTCCGCGCGGATACGTGCAGAACGTTAGGGGTCAGCTCGCCAGCGATCTTGAACATGTTGGGGATCATCAATAAGAGCCCCTGGGATGCGGTGTAGGTGCTGGTCAAGGTGCCTGCGGTGATAGCGCCGTGGACTGTGCCTGCGGCACCGGCCTCGGACTGCATTTCCACTACTTTGACTGTTTGACCGAACAGATTTTTCCGGCCATCAGCGGCCCATTTGTCCACGTATTCCGCCATGTTGGATGACGGGGTGATGGGGTAGATGCCAGCCACGTCCGTAAAAGCATAGGATACGTGCGCCGCCGCGGTGTTGCCGTCCATTGACATGAGTTTTCTTGCCATAAAGTATAATTCCTCCTAAATAGTTTTTATTTTGTTACCTGTCGGGCGAAACTTGATCCGGACAGGGCGCAACAAACTTTCAGCGGGGAGGGTGAGTCCCCGCTGAAGGTTTGTTTTGGTTTACACATCTGCGAAATCTGCGAACTCGTCTTTTTTGAAGCTGGCAGCCTTGCTGCAACAGAACTCTTTGCACTGGTTGAATAGCTTCATAAGTTCCTCTTGGAAGACGACCACAGCACAGATTGCGGCGGCGACAAGAATGACTGCGCCTGCCAGGGTAATGATTAATTTGGCACTCTTCATCTACAAAACCTCCTACTGTGAAAAATTCGGACAAAAACATTGTACATTATTTGACAAGCAAATACAAGGTATATTTCTTCATTTTTGAAGGAAAGTTTTCATGAATGATAAAATTCGCGAATTGGCTTGTGATTTTTGACATATTGTACTATAATGACCTGTAGCTTGCGTAAGACAGGAGTGATTGAAACAATGGTAAATCAAAAAGCTGACCGCGGAGATATCGTGATCACCAATGAGGTGATTACCACTTTGGCGGGTGCTGCGGCCACCAACTGTTTTGGTGTCAAGGGAATGGCCAAGCGCGGTGTGTCCGATGGACTGGTTCACCTGCTCAAAAGAGAGGCCATGGGGAAAGGGGTTCTTGTAACCATTGATCCGGAGGGGGCCATCTCCATTGAACTGCACATTGTTGTGGACTATGGGGTCAATATTGCAGCCCTCACGCCCAGTATCATCAGTGAGGTGCGCTATAAAGTAGAGGGTGCCACAGGGATTTCGGTGAAGAGCGTGGACGTCTTTGTGGACGCGGTACGAGTGGGCTAGGACGTCCTGTGCTCTATAGAAAAAAGGCAGCAGATGGGACGGTTGATGATATCGTGCCGCTCTGATGGAGGGATTGAGAACGTGAGAACAAGCTTAAACGGAAGAGATTTTTGTGTTATGATTGAGGGGGCCTCTGCGGCAATTGCGGTGGAGAAGCAGATGCTCAACGATTTGAATGTGTTTCCCGTCCCCGACGGGGATACGGGGACCAACATGAACCTGACTATGGCTGCCGGGGCTGCGGAGATGAGAAAGAAGCGTCCCGATACGGTGGGGAAGGCTGCAGAGACGGCCTCCGGTGCGCTCTTGCGCGGGGCGCGGGGGAACTCCGGTGTCATTTTGTCCCTCTTGTTCCGGGGGATTTCCAAAGGGCTCAAAGAAAAGGACGAGGCCACGTCAGCGGAGTTTGCCCAGGCTATGGTAGAGGGTGTGGATGCGGCTTACAAGGCCGTAATGAAGCCCGCCGAGGGCACCATGTTGACTGTCTCCCGGGTGGCCAGCGCTGCCGCTGTGGAGATTGCCGCCCAGGAAGAGGACGTGGAACTGACGCTGGAGCACGCCATTAAAGTGGGATATGAGGCCCTGGCCGAGACGATCAATCAGAATCCGGTGCTCCAAAAGGCCGGGGTTGTCGACTCGGGCGGCAAGGGATATATGATCATCTTGGAGGGGATGCTCCGGGCTTTGCGAGGCGAGGTGATCGAGGCGCCGGCAGAGGAGGAGAGCCGGGACAAGGCGGATTTTTCCGCCTTTGCAACCGAGGAAATCACCTTTTTGTACTGCACCGAGTTTATTATCGAGCGGGAGAACAAAAAGGATCCTCTGGCATTACGGGGCTTTTTGGCCAACATCGGCGACAGTCTAGTGGTGGTGGATGATGTGGAGATTATCAAGGTGCATGTCCACACCGACGATCCGGGGCGGGCGTTGACGGAGGCGTTGACCTATGGCAGTCTGTTGACGATTAAAATTGAAAATATGCGGGAACAACACAGTGAGACGACCCAGGCCCAGGCGGAGCGCGCCGAAGTCGCCGGGGGCGAAGAAAAGCCGCAAGTGGCACAGCCGGAGAAAGAATTGGGTGTGGTTGTGGTCTCCGCGGGCGAGGGTATGGCGGCGGTGTTTGCCGACCTGGGTGCTGACGGGATTATCACCGGAGGGCAGACCATGAATCCGTCCACTGATGATATTGTCCGGGCTATTGATCAGGTGCCTGCCGAGATTGTGTATGTTTTGCCCAACAATAAGAATATTATCCTGGCGGCCCAGCAGGCCGTGCCCCTCAGTCAAAAGAAAGTGGTTATTATCCCTGCCAAAACTGTGCCCCAAGGGGTTTCCGCTCTGTTGAACATGGATCCCGATCTGGGTGAGGCGGAGAATACCGCGGCCATGGAGGAGGCGATTACACGGGTGAAGACGGTGCAGATCACCTACGCCTCCCGCGATTCTGACTTTGACGGACAGCCTATCCGGGCGGGGCAGTATTTGGCGCTGTTGGAGAACAAACTTTTGGGGAGTGACGATAATTTTGATCTCCTCTTGGAGCGGGTGCTCGGTGTTGTATCCGTGGATGCGCCAGAGTTTGTCACGGTTTTCTATGGAGAGGATGTGGACGAGGTGGCGGCGGAAGCGTGTGTTGCGGCCATCTCAGAGAAGTTTCCAAATGCGGAGGCTGCGGCTATTTACGGCGGTCAGCCGGTGTATTATTATATGATTTCTTTTGAATGAAACTGTCCGAGAACAATTACGTAAGGGCGCGCATTGCGCGCCCGTTTTTATCTCATCAGGAGGTAGCGTCCATGAGACGGATTCCAGTCGAGAAGGCCATCGGAGAAATCCTCTGCCATGACATGACCGCCATCGGGGATGGCGGAAAAGAAGTGGCCTTTCGGCGGGGACATGTGATCTGCGGAGAAGATATCCCGCGGCTGTTGTCTATGGGTAAGGTCCATATTTTTGCATGGGATCCGGATGTGGATGAAGTCCATGAGGACGATGCGGGGCTCGTGGGGGCGAAGACGCTCTCCGGGGCCGGCGTCCGATTCTCCGGACCGTCGGAGGGGAAGTTTGCCCTCACGGCGGGGCGAGACGGACTGTTTACTGTGAATCGAGAGGCCCTGCGGGCGCTCAACGCTGTGCCGGATTATACGGCGGCGACCATTCCCGGGGATACGCCGGTCCGGGTGGGGGATTCGTTGGCGGGGGTGCGGATTGTGCCGCTGGTCACGCGCCGGAGCAATGTGGAGCAAGTGGAGGCGTTGGGGCATGTAAACGGCGGGATTCTCTCGGTGCGGCCCTTTCGGTCTCTACGTGTGGGGATTGTCATTACCGGGGGCGAAGTGTATTCCGGTGCGGTTGCGGATCGGTTTGAACCGGTTTTGCGGGAAAAGACCGCCCAATTTGGCGGACAGGTGTTGGGCGTGAAGATTTGTCCCGATGATCTAGCGGAGATTAGACAAGCGGCTACGTGGTTTTTGGATCAGGGCGCGAAACTTGTGTTTTTTACCGGCGGGATGAGTGTAGACCCGGACGATTTGACACCTATGGCCATCCGGCAGACCGGGGCCGACGTGGTGGTTCAGGGGGCGCCGCTTCAGCCGGGGAATATGCTTATGCTGGCCTATCTAAGGGATGTGGCCCTGATTGGAGTGCCAGGATCGGCGATGCATCATCGAGTCACGGCGTTGGATGTGATCTTGCCGCGGATTTTTGCGGGGGATCGACTCACAGGGGCGGATTTTGTCCGTCGGGGCGAGGGGGGGCTTTGCCTCGGCTGCGAGACGTGTGCCTATCCTGTCTGTTATTTTGGAAGGGTATCCTATGGTTGATCGAATTGGTCGAGACATTCGCTATCTGCGGTTGAGTGTGACAGGGGCGTGCAATCTCCGCTGTCGCTACTGTATGCCGGCGGGGGGCGATTGTGGCGAGAACCAGAGGGATCAGCTCACGGCAGATCAGATTGAAGAGATTGTCGCTGTTGCGATCAAGTTGGGGTTGGATAAAATCCGTATTACGGGGGGAGAACCTCTGTTGCGGGAAGACATTTTGGATATTGTGGGTCGGGTGGGGCGGCTAGCGGGGCTTCGAGAACTCTGCATGACCACCAATGGCATTTTATTGGCAGAATACGCCGGGGCCTTGCGGGAAGCGGGAGTCAACCGGGTCAATGTGAGTTTGGATACACTGAATCCGGGGCGGTATCGGGAGATGACCGGGGGCGGTACGTTGGATCAAGCGCTTCGGGGTATTGATGCCGCTGAATCGGCGGGAATTGTGCCGGTGCGGATCAATGTGGTGTTAATGGGCGGGGTCAATGACAGGGAGATTGTGGAGTTTGTCCACTTGACCCGGGATCGGGTCATAGATGTGCGGTTTATTGAACTCATGCCAATCGGTGAAGGTGGAGGTCGGAATGCGGCGCATTTTATTTCCGGGGATATCGTGTTGGATACTTGCCCGGAACTTATGCCGATCAATCAGAGCACAGAGGATGTGGCACAGTTTTATCAGTTGCCGGATGGCATGGGACGTGTGGGATTGATTACGCCGATCAGCAGGCCATTTTGTGGGCGCTGTAATCGGGTTCGGGTCACGGCGGATGGGAAGCTGAAGCCGTGTCTCCACGGGGGGGAGGAAATCTCTCTGGTGGGGCTATCTGGGGCGGTGTTGGAAGAGACGATGAGAGCGGTGATTTTCGAGAAGCCGAAGGGCCACTGTCTGGGATCAGATCGCCCAGGTGAGAATCGTCGAAATATGTATCAAATAGGAGGCTAGGTATGGAATTGACGAATTTACATGAATCCCGGGGGGCAAAGATGGTGGATGTGGGAGGAAAAGCGCCCACGGAGCGGAGCGCCCGGGCGATGGGGCGGATCGCCATGGGGGCGGAGACCCTCGCCATGGTGTGTGCAGGCGAGATGGACAAGGGTGACGTGTTGGCTGTGGCCCAGGTGGCGGGGATATTAGCTGCCAAAAAGACCAGTGAGATTATACCGCTTTGTCATCCGCTCCAACTGGCGGGGGTGGAGGTGAACTTCCGCTTTGAGGAATCTGAGCCTGCCGTTGTGATTGAGGTGGAGGTGCGGTGCTTTGGGGTCACCGGCGTGGAGATGGAGGCGTTGGCGGCGGTGAGCGCGGCGGCGCTGACGATCTACGATATGTGCAAGGGACAGGATTCGGAGATGGAGATCGGCGGGATTGTCCTGGTGGAGAAGACGGGGGGCAAAGACGGCGCCTATGAGCGGGGGGATGGACAGGATGTACACAGCGGCGGTTATCACTGTGAGCGACAAGGGCGTGAGCGGCCAAAGGATAGACGAAAGCGGTTCACAGGTGGCAAATTGTCTGGCCGAAGGGGGTTATGACATCCGGCATCGGGCGATAATTCCCGACGAGCGGAGTGAGATTGAAGAAGTCCTCATCCGGCTTGCGGACGAGGTGGAGATTAACCTGATTGTTACCGTCGGGGGGACGGGGTTCTCCCTGCGAGATGTGACGCCGGAGGCGACCATCGCCGTCTGTGATCGGATGGTGCCTGGAATCGCCGAGGCCATGCGAGGTGCCAGTTTGAAGATCACGCCGCGGGCCATGTTATCACGGGGGCAGGCGGGGATTCGGAAGACCAGCTTGATTGTCAATCTGCCCGGCGGGCCGAAAGCGGCGGTGGAGAATCTGCTGGCGGTTTTGCCTGTGTTGGGACATGGGATTGACATTCTGTTGGGCAGTGCCACAGAGTGTGCAAGAGAGTAGAGGATCGGCTATGGCGCAGGTGGTTTCGGTGAATTTGAGCGAACAAAAAGGGACGCAAAAGCGTCCTGTCCCCGTAGGGATTTTGCGGGCGGATTACGGCCTCGTGGGGGACGCCCACGCCGAGGCCGGGCCTCGCCAAGTGAGCCTGTTGGCAGAGGAGAGCATTGAGACATTGGAACTCCCCGATCTTGCGCCGGGGGCCTTTGGGGAGAACATTATCACCCGGGGGATTTGTCTCTATGATCTACCTGTGGGGACGAAACTTCGGATCGGATTGGCGTTGTGTGAGGTGACCCAGGTCGGGAAGGTGTGCCACGATATGGGGTGCGCCATCCGGCGGGTCGCGGGGGACTGTGTGATGCCACGAGAGGGAGTCTTTGTACGGGTTTTGATCGGCGGCCCGATTCGGGCCGGAGATGCAATTTTTGTGGAAGCGTAAGGTGGGAACTCTTATACCATCCCCCGCCGCAGGCGGGGAACACACAAAGAGGGCTTCAGGAACTCTTATACCATCCCCGCCGCAGGCGGGGAGCATACGGAGAGGGTTTCAGGAACTCTTATACTATTCCCCGCCGTAGGCGGGGAGCACACGGAGAGGGCTTATGGAAGCGTTATATAATCTATTCGGCGTGACAAGTCATCAGGTGGCCCGGACGGTTTTGGCTGTTTTTGTTGCCCTAATTATACTGTTTATCTTGCTACGGGTAGTCAATATGCTGTTTCGGCGCACGGAACAGCGTCTTTTGGCCCGTGGGCGGGATACGGGGTTTCTCCGGTATCTGCGCTACGGAGTGAAAGGGGCGCTGTATGTCATCTGTATCGCAGGGGCGTTGCAGAACGTGCCGGGGATGGATGCGGTGCTGACCGGTATTTTGGCTGGCTCCGGCATTTTGGCCGTGGTGGTGGGACTGGCCTCCCAGCAGGCGCTGGGAAACGTGGTCAGCGGGGCGCTGTTGCTCCTGTTCCGGCCGTTCAAAGTGGGGGATACGATCCGCTACTTGGCGGTGGATATCACGGGTGTCGTGGAGGAGATCGGCTTTCGCCATACGACGATCCGGACGGGGGAGTGTAAGTTGCTTTTGATTCCCAATAGTCTGATGAATAGCAATGTGGTGGAAAATCTCAGCGCAGAAGAGCGGGGGGAGGCGAAAGATGAGCAGTAAGATTTTGTTGAGCCATATTTTCATCGACTGTAAAAATCCGCAGAACTTGCGAGCGTTTTATCACAGGCTTACG
The DNA here is from genome assembly GCA_009780435.1 of Oscillospiraceae bacterium. Classification (GTDB taxonomy): domain Bacteria; phylum Bacillota; class Clostridia; order Oscillospirales; family Oscillospiraceae; genus WRAB01. Next base: position 24,006 of record WRAB01000018.1, read on the forward strand.
GGCTTGGAAAAGCGTACCATGTACGATCTGCCGGGGCTGGTTGCGAGTGAAAATCTGATGCTTTTGTTCAATACCTGTGAGGTTGACTACATCCCGCCGGTTTGGCCGGAGGAGACGGGAAAGCAACAAAAACAGATGCATCTGGATTTTGCCGTGGAGAATTTGGAATCCGCCGTGGAGGAGGCCGTCCGGCTGGGGGCTGTGAAGGCGCCGGATCAGTACGGCGGGAATCTCTGGGTCACCTTATTTGACCCGGAGGGGCATCCGTTTTGTCTGGGTGTGGAGGGCTAAAATCGCTCCCGCCCCCGGAATAGAAAGTGCGGACTATCGGGTGATAGTCCGCCAAAAATAGGGTTGTGGGATAAAGATATGAGCTTACGAATCCCTTGTGGGATTACAGGCATCCTCAATGCCATTGGATAAGCTGTGTTAGTATCATACAGGCGTTTTGGGGAATTGTAAATAGCGAAACATGGGAAGTTTTAACTACTTTTGTCGGGTTTTGTCGTGCGGGATGGTTTTTTTCAAAGGAGGATGAATTTTGAATAGAAATGATTTTGTCCACCAGAGAGAAGATAGAGTATTTGAAGCAAAGATAAATGAGATAAAAGTACTTATTCCTGAGAGCCAGATGTCTGATGAGGCGATTGCTTTTGCTGAAAAGGTATTGAATGAATACCCACAGAGGATTTCAGCGATAATGGAATACCTATCGTTGACCACAACGATGGAGGATGATCCAAGAGAAGGACTTTTTGAAATACTTCAAAAGCCTCGTATAGAAATAAATAAAAACGGTGGTAGGCTAAGGTACGAGAAAAATACATTGTTCAAAATGCCCATTGCTTGTTATGATGACGACTATATGGAAACAGGCGACTATTATCCGTACATAATATTCGGTGCAGAGTATTTTGAAATAGAGTTTAATGGCATTTTAGAAAGTTTTACCCGAGTATTTTCCAGAGATCAAAGATGCAAACCAAAATTTAATGCCATCAACATAAGAAGCTTACCAGGAATATATGTGGGTTCGATATCCATAGTTGGCGTATATACGCTTATATTCAGCCTCATAGAAGACATCATGCAACGCAGCAACAAAGAGAATGTTGTTATAAAACTGAATCTGCTTGAAAGCGACACTTGTGTGCTTGAGTGTGAGGCGTTCGATTGTGATGACTGGTTAAGCGATACGGAAGAGTATGATGAAGCTTCTTTATGGACAAAGGTAGTAAAAGCGCTGTCGGATACTTGTGAAGTGCATATCAACAACGAAATTTATACTTACAACAAAGGCGCATTTGTCTTCCGAACGCAGAGTGCAACAGATTGCAGCTCGGACAAAGTGAAAATAATATTCAGACTCGACAAAGAGTTGTTTTCATATGAGAAAATTGAGTATTACATGCTTTTACGCCGCATGAAAGAGTTGGCACAGTTGAATGGGCATGTAACCTTTCAACTCTCCGACGAGAAAAATAAAAATATACTTCATTTTAGTCATGGTTTAGAAGCAATGCTAAAGGAAAATGGGGACTGTTCTTTTTTGACAGACGACTACTACAATCCAATCAATTTACACTTCATGGAAGAGGATATTGAAGTATCGGTATTTATGACATATGGCTTTGAAGCGGATGTAACGTTGGGCTATGTCAACAACATAAGAACCTATGACGGTGGAAATCATGTGCAAGGCTTGTATGACGGAATTTTTGCGGCTTTTGAGAAATACATGAAAAGCCACATGGACGAAAACATGGTAATCATGGAAAAGCAGGTTGCCAAGCGGTTGAATTTCGTCCTCCATGTAAAAATGGAGCATCCGCCGTTTCAGGGTGCCGTGAAAAGAGGATTGGACGGCGAGACGCTGCGCCTTGCTGTAAAAAATGGAGTTGTGAAAAATTTATATGCGATATTGGAGGCAGATCAGAGTTTTTTGGAAGATTCAAGGGCCATCTGTGAGACGGAGCTCCGAGAAATTGTGGAGCCGTATTAGAGTGTCGGGGTTTTGTCGAGTGGGATGCGTCGGGGCGGTTGTTGGGGGCGAGAGAGTATAGTGGAAGGAGCATGGAAATGGACGTATTTGCAAAATTATCAGAAACATATAAAGAATATGAGATAAGAATTGAGAGCATTGATGGCATAGACTATTTTATAATTAGTAATCCATTTTGGGATGAAGATATATGGGTTTCTAATGAGGACGGTATTATTTTCTGGTTCTGGTCGCTACATAAGCACTTTGATTACTGTGAGAGCATGGATGAGAATATTGACTGCTTGATTGCGTGTATCAATGATTTTTTGGATGGGAAATGGGTGAGTGCTGAATTTTTCCGAGGAGATACGGCTCTTGGTGGAAGTAGCAGACGGTTGGATGATATTGATATGTCTTCAAGGGAGTCTTTGATAAAAAGTTTTGCAGGTAGTGTGAGTGCGTTTTATGAAGCCTTATGCAATGAAGCAAGTCGCTGCTTAATTCGTGGTTGGGATAATGCGCATAATAAGGACATTGACTTTCTGCTTTAAGAGTTTTGCGGTGCGCTGTATAGCTGTATATTAGAGGAGGCTTATCTGGAGGGGGGATAAAATGTTAGAGACTCGGTATCTATCTGCGGAAGACAAGCCCTTTTGGTGTACCCTCGATAGACATTTGAGCGAAGATGAGTTTGAACGAAAGGTTCGGGATCAGCGGGGGTATGTTCTCAGCGTCGACGATACGCCCATCGGCGTAATGCGGTATAATTTGTTTTGGGACAACACGCCGTTTCTCACGCTTATCCACATGGAAGAATCCCATCAAGGCAAGGGATACGGCAGACAGGCCATGGTGTTTTGGGAAAATGAAATGCGTAGGTTGGGGTATAAAATGGTGATGACCTCAACGCAAGTCGATGAACAGGCACAGCATTTTTATAGAAAGCTCGGATATGTAGAAAGAGGCGGTATTTTCTTAGACAATACGCCGCTGGAGCAACCGCAAGAGATGTTTATGGTGAAAGTTTTTTAGCGAAGAGCTACACGGAAAGGAAAGAAACCATTGAAATTTGATCTTTGCGTCCCCTGCCTGTTCGGGCTAGAGGGACTTGTGGCCGATGAACTCAGGCGGCTAAACATGACAGATGTTCGGCCGGAGAACGGGCGGGTGTATTTTGCCGGCGGTCCGGCTGACATCCCAAAAGCGAATATCAGCCTGCGCACCGGGGAGCGGGTGCTGGTGGCCCTGGGGCGCTTTCCGGCGAGTTCCTTTGAGGAATTGTATCAGGGCGCACTCGCCTTGGATTGGGCCGCCTATGTGCCGAAGGACGGGGCTTTTCCCGTCAAGGGACATGCCCTGGGGCCGACCCTTCGATCAGTGCCGGACGCCCAGCGGATCATCAAGAAGGCGGCGGCAGATCGACTGGGGCGTGTGTATGGCGTAGAGCGGATGCCGGAGACGGGTGCCACGTATCAGGTGCAGTTCTCCATCTTGAACGATGTGGCGACCATCTATCTGGATACTACGGGGCCGGGGCTGTATAAGCGGGGCTATCGCCCTGTGGCGGGGACGGCTCCCCTGCGGGAGACACTTGCGGCGGGATTGGTCACCCTCTCCCGGTATCGGGGGCGGGACGTGTTGGCGGACCCCTTCTGCGGATCGGGCACCATCGCCGTGGAGGCGGCTCTCATCGCACGGAACCGTGGGCCGGGGATTAAGCGGCGGTTTGCGGCGGAGACTTGGCATACGGTGCCGGGGGATCTCTGGGATCAGGCCAGAGAGGCGGCCCGGGAGCGGGAATACCACGGGGACTATGAGATTTTGGCCCGGGATATTGATCCGAGTTGTATTGATTTGGCCAAAGAGAACGCCCGGCGGGCCGGGGTAGAGGCGGATATCCGCTTTGAGGTGGCCGATGCCAGGGATTTTACAGTCGAGGCGCCACGGGGCGTAATCGTGACGAATCCGCCCTATGGGGAGCGCATCTTGGAAGGGCGGCAGGCGGAGGAGATATACCAGGACTTTGGCCGTGCGGTGCAGGGGCTCTCCGGCTGGCAGATGTATATCCTCTCGGCCCACGCCGAGTTTGAGCGGACATTTGGGCGTGTGGCGGATAAGAAACGAAAGCTCTATAACGGTATGATGAAGTGTAACTTGTACATGTACCGATAGAAGATATATTCCACTAAAAGGGGCTATCCGAATGAAGCATTTATTTGTTTTAAATCCAGTGGCCGGCGGCGGACGGCGGATCGCCGAGGGGCGGGCGCAAATCCAGGCGGTTATGGGTTGCCACGGGGGAGACTGGGAGATATATGAGACCAAAGGGCCAGAAGACGCCATTCGGAAGGTGCGAGAGGCGGCGGACATTGGGGAACCTCTGCGGGTCTATGCCTGCGGTGGGGACGGGACATTGAATGAATGTATCAATGGCGCTGTGGGACAACCCCATGTGGCGGTGACCCATTTCCCCATGGGTACGGGGAATGATTTTATCAAGATATTCGGCGCGGGGCGAGAGTATTTCTTTGATCTGGAGCGTCTGTTGGACGGGCAGGAGATGGCCGTGGATGTGATAGATGTGGGGGGCCGCTATGGGGTCAATATCTGCTCTGTGGGGTTGGATGCCCGGATCGGGGGAGATGTACATAAGTACAGCAAGCTACCCCTTGTGCGGGGGAAGGCGGCGTATCTGGTCAGTCTAGTAGCGAATTTGTTTCAGGGGATCGCTACGAAATTTGAGGTAGAGACGGGGGGCGAGATTCGCCACGAGTCTTTCACTCTGATCTGTGCCTGTAACGGGCGGAGTTACGGCGGGGCGTTTACGCCTGTGCCAGAGGCGATGCCGGATGACGGGCAACTGGATATCCTCTTGGTCAAGAAGGTATCTCCCCTGGGTGTGTTGCAGCTGGTGAGCCGGTACGCCAAGGGGCGGTTTCGAGAGATTCCCCATCTGATTACACATGTGCAGGACAGGCGTCTGACTGTGCAGGGAGAGCGAGAATTTGTGGTCAATGTGGATGGAGAGATTCTCCGTAGGCGAGAGGTCACCTTTACGCTAGTACCCAGTGGGGTCAACTTCTTTGCGCCCCGAGGGGTGAGTTTTGTCGAAAGAGAGAAAATAGGCGTTAATGGAAGCAATTGATCGATTTTGCTCTTTGAAATCAATCCAATCAAGATAATTTGGGATATTTATGGGGATTTCGCCATATTTACGGAAATTTGAATTTGCGTAATGGTGAGGGTTCCTTTATGATAATAAGTGCGTTAGCACTCATCTGCACAGAGTGCTAACGCACCAAATTGTAAAACCAATATTCATACAGATGTAGGAGGTACGAACATGACACTAAAACCTTTAGCGGACAGAGTGATTGTCAAGCAGATTGAGGCCGAAGAGGTCACAAGAGGTGGCATCATTCTCACCAGTTCCGCCCAGGAAAAGCCCCAGGTCTATGAAGTAGTCGCTGTTGGGCCAGGCGGCATTGTGGATGGAAACGAAGTGGAAATGATCGTGAAGAAAGGGGATCGGGTCATCACCGGGAAATACTCCGGAACAGAGGTCAAAGTGGACGGCGAGGAGTTGACCATTGTACGCCAGAGCGATATTTTGGCGATTGTTGAGTAAAGTCAAATAAGAAATTTAGAGAATACATGTCAGAAAAACAGTGTTTTTTGAGTGGGCTCACGTAAAAAACACAATTATTTTGAAGTGAACAATACGAGGAGGTTATGATTCATATGGCAAAGCAGATCATTTACGGAGAAGAGGCCCGTCGCGCATTGGAGCGGGGCGTGAATCAGTTGGCAGATACGGTGAAGATCACCATTGGCCCCAAGGGCAGAAATGTGGTGCTGGATAAGAAGTTCGGCGCACCACTCATCACCAATGACGGTGTGACCATTGCCAAGGAGATCGAACTGGAGAACCCGTTTGAGAATATGGGCGCCCAGTTGGTGAAAGAGGTCTCCACCAAGACCAATGATGTGGCCGGTGACGGTACTACTACCGCTACGGTACTGGCCCAGGCCATTATCCGGGAAGGGCTAAAGAACGTGGCGGCCGGTGCCAACCCCATGATTATGAAGCGGGGCATTCAGAAGGCAGTTGACGTGGCGGTGGAGGAGATCAAGAAGAACTCCAAGCCGGTGAGCGGCAGCAAGGATATCGCCGTGGTGGGTACCATCTCGTCCAGTGACGAGGTGATCGGTACGTTGATTGCCGAGGCCATGGATCAGGTCAGCCAGAACGGTGTCATCACCGTGGAGGAGTCCAAGACTGCGGAGACCTATAGCGAAGTGGTCGAGGGGATGCAGTTTGACCGGGGCTACATCACGCCCTATATGGCTACGGATAACGAGAAAATGGATGCGGTGTTAGACGAGCCGTTTATCCTGCTCACAGATAAGAAGATTTCCAACATTCAGGACATTCTGCCCCTGTTGGAAGGCGTTATCCAGAGCGGTAAGAAGATGTTGATTGTCGCCGAGGACGTTGAGGGCGAGGCGTTGGCCACGATTATTCTCAATAAATTGCGCGGGACATTTACTTGCGTCTGTGTCAAGGCACCAGGCTTTGGGGATCGGCGGAAAGAGATGCTCCAAGATATCGCAGTGCTCACCGGCGGCCAAGTGGTCTCCAGTGATCTGGGTATGGAATTAAAAGATGCGACTATCGATGTGCTGGGTACGGCAGGGCAGGTGAAAGTCTCCAAGGAAAATACGATTATTGTTGACGGAGCCGGTTCGGCCCAGGATATTAAAGATCGGATCAACCAGATCAACAATGAGATTGAAAACACCACCTCCGAGTACGACAAAGAGAAACTCCAAGAGCGTCTGGCGAAGCTCTCCGGCGGTGTGGCCGTCATCAAAGTGGGGGCGGCGACGGAGACGGAGATGAAAGAGAAGAAACTGCGGATTGAGGACGCATTGAACGCGACCCGTGCGGCCGTGGAAGAGGGGATCGTGGCCGGTGGCGGCGTATCTTTTGTCAATGCGGGTCTGGCTGTGGAGAAGTTACTGGCCAAAGCCGAGGGCGACGAGAAGACGGGAATCGCCACTGTGGTCAAAGCGCTGGCATCCCCCATCCAGCAGATCGCCGAAAACGCAGGCCTTGAGGGCGCTGTGATCTTAGAGAAAGTCAAGTCCAGCAAGAAAGGCAACTTTGGATTTGATGCGGCCAAAGAGGAGTACGTGGACATGGTACAGGCGGGGATCATTGATCCGACCAAAGTCTGCCGCAGTGCACTGGAAAACGCCGCCAGCGTGGCGGCCATGGTGCTGACCACGGAGAGCCTGGTCACAGACATCCCAGAACCCCCAGCGGCGGCCCCGGCGGCCCCGGATATGGGCGGCATGGGAATGTATTAATCTGCTGAATATGCAGCATTGGGGCCGACGCAATTGGATTTGCGTCGGCCCTGTGTGTGTGGTGGCTATTCAGCGGGTTGGGCAAGTTGGTCTGTGGCGTCCAAGATGGCGCTTCTGGCGGATTTTAGGGTTCTTTTAAGGGTGATGGCCTGACCTAAGAAGAGATTGTGAGATTCCTGTGCCTGATCCAAGATGTTTTCTAAGTCATATAGGGCCGAACGGACTTCCGCTCTGGCTTTGGCGACGGATTCGTCCAGTGTGCGCTCCATGGGTTCCTCCTTTCTCAAAAAAATACGGCAGACCCCACCGCAGGGCTGAAAAAAACGCAATACGGGTGTGTATACCCATACTGCGACGTAGTAAAAACTATGTCCTCACGCCATACACGCTTGTCAGGGATAGCAGAGATGTGCTATACTGAGGTTGCGGTGGGGCCCGTGAGGGTCATGCATGGGGTGGTGTTTTCACCCTATGACACTGGGAAGCTGTAACTTGCCCGGTGCCATCGCGTTTTTTAATTTTGATAGGACTTTCCAGCCCTATGGGTAGTGTATCATAGGTTGGAGAATAAGGCAAGGGGAAATGTGGGGGGACATCACTCCCTCTGCCTACCGAGTGAGCAATTCCTCGACAGAGTAAAAAAACGCCTTTCACCGTGAAAATCGGGAGTTTGGTTGCCTAGATTGAATATTTCAACATTAAGACGCTTGAAATCATTGACACGATGACAAATCTTCGTGTATAATGTATGCTTGTGAAGGGTACGCCCTTCTGTTTATTTGCGAACTGCGCCGGGGTAACATATTCCGGTGTCGTGTATTTGACAAAGTGGGAGGTGTAACACATGTTACGCACATATCAGCCGAAGAAGCGCAAGCGTGCCAGAGAGCACGGGTTTCGGAAAAGAATGCGGACCCGCAGCGGGCGCAGTGTCATCGCTCGCCGCCGCACGAAGGGCCGTGCCAGACTGACGCACTAGAGAGCTAGTCTGAACACTGGCAACATGTCAAATCCGTATGTTGCCAAGGGTCAGAATAGCCCTAAACGAGAATGGACGACTTAGTTAGGGCGTGCTCATAGACGGCGAGACACGCCCTATCGGTGTATTATCCGGAAATTATGATCTCGGGGTGGGGACTTGCATTTCACCAGTTCCATGAAAAACAATTATGAATTTCGGCGGATATACGCCACGGGGAAAAGCGCTGCCACAGGGTTGATTGCTGTCTACTGTAAGCGAAACCGCAAGCGGATCAGCCAGTTGGGTGTGACCGTGAGCACCAAGGTGGGCAAGGCGGTCTGCCGGAATAAAGTGCGGCGCAGGCTGAAAGAAATTTATCGGCTCAATGAGCTGGTGATCAAGCAGGGCTGGGATATTGTGATCGTGGCCCGGGTGAAGAGCCGGTACGCCACGTATTATCAGTTAGAGGCCGATTTTCTTCGACTTATGGACAAGCTGGGGCTATTGGAGGCGAAGCCGTGAAAACTGTGCTCTTGGCTTTGATCCGGTTTTATCGCAGGCAGATATCCCCCGGCTCGCCGCCGTCTTGCCGGTTTATTCCCACCTGTTCGGCCTATGCCTTGGAGGCCGTTGAGAGATACGGTACCCTGCGGGGCGGGTGGCTGATGATACGGCGGCTGTCTCGCTGCCATCCCTTTCATCGGCGTGGGGCCGATGTGTACGATCCGGTACCGTAGTTCAATGTTGAGAATTTAGGCGTGCCGCTTGCCGGAAAGGCGGCCATCGCAGGACAGGAATGGACTCTTTACTGGAGTTGTGACTGCGTTGTACGGAGTTTTTCTATTATGACGGATTTGATTGCCATTGTTGCCGCACCGTTTGCCTTTATTTTGCGGACGCTATCCCAATTTTTGGACAGTTATGGCTGGGCTCTGATTATCCTTGCCCTGTTGATCTCCCTGATCCGGTTGCCCTTTGAAATGAAGGGAAAGCGCGGTACCATTATGCAGAGCTTGCTTGGGCCGCGGATGAAGGAGATCCAAGAAAAACATAAAGGCAATCCGCAAAAAGTGAACCAGGAGATGCAAAAGTTATATCAAGAGGAAAACTTTAAGCCGTTCAGTGGCTGTGTTTGGCAAATTTTCCCTATGGTAATTCTCTTGATCCTCTTTCAAATTATCCGGGAACCCTTGACCCATCTGATGGGATTGAGTCCAGAGCAGATTGAACTCCTGCGCACTACATTAGAGGGGTTGCCTACGCAATATAATATCCACTTGCACGGTGGCGCCTTTGAGCAGGTGACGATAGCCGGGTACATCCGGGAGTTTTTCGGAAGGCTACACGCCGTTGTGCCTGAGATTTACAACCTGAACATGAACCTTTGGGGGGTCATAGACCTGGGACGTATTCCCAATTGGCAGTTTTGGACGTGGGAGGATCCTGGCCTACAGGATGTCGCTTTGTTTATGCTACCCGTTCTCTCCGCCGGTCTGCTCTTTGCCCAACAGAAAGTGATGATGGCGCTCAACTTTATGCCCCAGGGCGGGCAGAACCAGCAGATGGCGCAGATGATGAAGACCATGACGTTCATGATGCCACTTGCCAGTTTGTTTATCGGATTTACTTTCCCGGCGGCCATGAGTATCTACTGGATTTCTACGAGCCTTTTCTCTACGCTGCTCAATGTGGCGTTTACAGGGAGATATAAGAGAATGTACGAGGCCATCAAAGGGGAGATGGAGGCCAAGCAAAAAGAGCGGGAGGCGGAATTTGAGGCCAGACGTCAGGAGACGGAGCGCCTCCGGGCGTTAAATGCCACAAAAGAGAATAAGGGAACCTCCAAGAAGAAAAAGCATCTTCAAGAAAGAGAGCGGGAGCGCCAACGGCAAGCGGCCCAGCGGCAGGAGGAGAGTCCGTCAGCGGATGTGGCGGAGGGACACAATCCGTCTCAAGAGGGGCATCGGAAGTATGCCAGAGGGCGCGCCTATGATCCAGATCGGTTCTTGCGGTCCGAGGGCGAGGAACAGCATGATCCGGATTTGAACCTCGATGAGATTGAAGAGATTGAAGTAGACGAGTTCGAGGAGATACCGGAGCTGGAGGATGATGTGCAAGTGGAATCTTCTTCAGTGGACGCATTTTCGATGGAGTCGTTGCCGACGGCGAAGTTACCTGATTTGGACATTGAGCCGGAGCTTGAGAGCGATCTGGGCGGAGATAGTGCTTGGGAAGACGATGATGATAGCTGGGACGACGAAGAAGACAATCGGTAGGGAATAGCCGAAGAAGATTTTTAGAAGGGAGTTTCTTATGCGCGAAACATCCATTGAAGTAGCCGGAAGGACAGAGGACGACGCCATCCAAACCGCCCTGCGGAAGATTGGGCTAGATCGGGATGAGGTGTCTGTGGAGATTGTCGAGCGGGCGAAAGCCGGATTCCTAGGAATTGGTGCTACGCCTGCCATTGTGAAAGTGACCTATATGACAGATGCGCCGGAGGAAATTGTGCCAGAACTGGAGTCCGAGGTGCCTGTGAAAGCTGCAAAATCGGAAAAGGCTCCGGCGGTGAAGGCCGTGGCCGTATCTGGGGCCAATGCTCCAGTGGCGGACAGGGCGCAGCAGTTTCTGGAAGGACTCTTTGTGCAGATGGGAACTACTGCTGCGGTTTTGGTTCGGGAAGAGAAAGGGAACCTCCGCATTGAACTGGAAGGACCCAATATGGGACAGTTGATTGGCCGCCGAGGGGAGACGTTGGATGCGATTTCCCATCTAACCAGCTATGTAGTCAACCGGGGGGCGGATAAGCGGACACGGATCAGTGTGGATGCGGAAAATTACCGAAAGAAGCGGGAAGATGCCCTAATCCGACTGGCCCACAAGACGGCGGAAAAGGCTGTTCGGTACAAAAAAAATATGGGCCTTGAACCCATGAACTCCTATGAGCGCCATGTAATCCATGCAGCGCTCCAGAACGTGGAAAATGTGTCCACGTACTCCACGGGGACGGAGCCAAATCGGCGGGTGTTCGTCGCATTTAACCGCACGGCGAAGCCGTCGTCTGGGGGCGGTTCTAGTTCTGATTCCAGTTCGAATTCTAGTGCTAGTCCTAGCGCTAGGACTCACCGGGAGTGGGCGTAGAGTCCTCATTATTACACCGAATCAAATTAAAATCGGCTGTCGTTGTGAAGCGACAGCCGATTTTCAGGTTAGAGAGCAAGTTCCATCCCCTGGACATATTTCTTTTGAATATGCCGGTTATCCGAGAGATAGATCACTCTGGCCAAGCGGTCGGGGAGGGGGAGGGATTCTCTTGGGGGGGTGAGGGTGGAATCGTCGATGATGAGGGCGTCCAGATCGTAGCCCGCTTGGAAACTGCCGACTTTGCCGAAGAAGCCGCCGCCGCCGCGGGTGGCGAGATAGAAGGCCTCCTCCAAGGTGAGTGGTTTTGTAGTCTGATCCATGAGGCGCCAGTAGAGCTTGGAGACGGCAATGGCGTCAGATATGGCACGGAAAATGGAGGTGTGGACGCCGCCGGCCACATCGCTACCCAGCCCGACGGGAATACCCAGGTTCAGGAATTTTCGGATAGGCGCGATACCGGAAGAGAGGTTCATATTGGACTGGGGGCAGTGGGCCACCCAGATTTTTTGTGCTTGCATCAGAGTGAGTTCTTCTTTGTCGGGCCAGACGCAATGGGCCATGACCGTGGGGACATTGCCGCCGAATAGGCCGTGCTGGTAATAGGCATGGGCGTAGCTTTCGGCCTCGGGAACGAGATCCTTGACCCAGGTAATCTCTTGCTTGTTCTCTGACAGATGAGACTGGACGGGGAGATTCCATTGGAGCTGGAGTTGGCCCAGGCCCGCCATGAGTTCGTCGGAACAGGCGGGGATGAAGCGGGGGGTGAGAATAGGGGCGGTGCGGCTATAGCGGCCATTGACCTCTGTGAGCCAAGTCTGGGTGTCGGCGAGGGATGTGCTGGCGTCTTGCTCTTTGAGGGGAGCGGGGGCGTTGCGATCCATATTGACCTTGCCCACCATTGTGATGAGACCGGAGTGCTCCAAGAGATCCATCAGGCGGATGGTGGCGGGGACGTGGCGGGTGGCAAAGATATTGGCACGGGTCGTGGGGCCTTGCCGGAGGTCTTGTACGAAGGACTTGTAGGCGCCATCGGCGTAGGCCAAGTCCGCATAGCGGGCCTCCTCCGGGAAGGTGTGGGTATTGAGCCAGTCGATGAGTTCCAAATCCATGCCGAGGGCGCGGAAACCGAACTGGGGGGCGTGAATGTGGAGGTCGGTGAGGCCGGGGAGGATCAGGTGTTTGGAGTAGTCCACGAGGGGGAGGCCTTTGTACTGCTCCGGTAGGGTTTGGAATATGCCGGCGCTTTGGCCGTCTATGCAGACTAGATAGGCATTTTGGACAGTCTGCAGGGCTTGTGGGGCGATGCTGTGGCAGATGTCGCCTTTTAATATGAAACTGGTCATGTGATGGCCTCCTTTCCGGCTGTGACACAACAAAAAACTACCGCAATGTGGTATCTAGGATTCCCCTGTTTGGATGTGACTAATCCGGGACTCATAGACAACTATTTACGGTAGTTGGTAGAGACGTCTATCCCTATTATAGACTTATATGAGAAACATGGATAGTCTATACATATTTGTCTCAATTGTCAAGGGAAATCAACGTCTAGCATGGTGGTAGACTTGGCCGGGGACAGGTTCGATGCGGCGGAGTTCGAACAGTTCGGAGACGGTGACGAAAGTGTAGCCAGCCGCCAATAGGCGATCGACGGTGATGATGGCGGCGTCAATGGTAGTTGGATAGACGTCGTGCATGAGGATAATGTCGCCACATCGGACGGTGGGTCGCCCGTTTCTGTCGAACATGTGGGAGAGGATAGCTTGCACGTTTCGCCGCTCCCAGTCTCTCGTGTCGATGGACCATAGGATGATGGGGTAACCCATCTCTCCGGCGATAGTTCGGACGGTTCTGTTGAGGGCGCCGTAGGGTGGGCGCAGAGTGGCAGGACGCTGGCCGGTAGTGTTGAAAATGGTGTTTTGGGCCAAGGTCAGTTCATTTCGTATAGTGGCGACGCTCTGGCGAGAGAGGTCGCGGTGGTTTTGTGTATGGTTGCCCAACTCATGACCTTCCGCGGCGATACGGGCTGCGATGTGGGGGTGCCGATTCACTTGAGAACCCAGGACATAGAAGGTGGCCGGTACATTCCGGGCGGCCAAGGCGTCTAGGAGACGCTCGGTGTGTGGGCTGGGGCCGTCGTCAAAAGTGAGAGCGACGAATGGGCCTGTGGGGGCCGGGGCTACGGTGGTGGCGACAGGCCGTGGTCTCTGGGGAATAGAGCGACGCTGTTCAGGAGAGAAGTCGTACATGGGGTCGCCCTCTGATCTCAATTGGAGAGAGGGTGTGTTTTGGGTGTTGGTCAGCAGTGCCGCTCGCATCCGTTGCATTGTCTGTTGCTCTCTTGTCGGGAGAGGCTCTTGTGTCGCCTGTGTTTCCTGTGTCGGGTGAGGCTCTTGGGTGGCGGCGGAATAGGTGGGGAATAGGGTGGTTAAAAGGAGGGCGCAGATGACGAATAGGAGAAATGTTCTTGTGCGCGCAGAATATGTATCTTTCATAGGGTGTACCCTCCTGAAAAAGATATAGTGCATATACCAAGTATAACATATTATTCGTCAAGGAGAAACACTTTTCTTGAATTTTCAACATAAATTCAGTCGAGTTGGTAGCGGAAGTATTTTGATAGAAACGGGATGTTTGGACTGGTGAATTCTTGGTGGTTTAAATCGTTCAATACGCCGGCATCGGTGGAGAAGGTGAAGCGGATTCTATAGGCCCAAAGGGCTTGATGGGGTTCGGCGTAGAGCTTGTTTTGATCGGGAGCACCGTATTTGGGGTCACCTAGGAGGGGGCAGCCTAGAAAGGCCATTTGGGCGCGGATTTGGTGGGTGCGGCCTGTTTCCAGTTTGCACTCTACGAGAGAGAGATTGTCCCTGGTTTCCAGGGTTTTGTAGTCGGTGATGGCGGATTTGGTGTTTCTGGATTCAGTGGCCGAGACGGTGACTTTGTTTTGGCGGGGATTTTTGCTGATGTGACCCTCAATCCGGCCAGCGGGGGGATTGGGGCGGCCATGGACGACTAGGAGATAGTATTTGTCAATTTCATGGGTTCGGATTTTTTCGTTTAGAATTTTGAGGGCCGGGGCGGTTTTGGCGGCGAGGATCAGGCCGCCGGTGTTGCGATCCAAGCGGTTGCAGAGGGCGGGGGTGAAACTCTGCTCAATTTTGGGATCCCATTGACCGGTGTGGTAGAGGTGGGATTTGATCTGGTCGATGAGCGTGGGTTCGCCTTGGGTGTTGCCGCTATGGGAGAGGAGGCCGGGTGGTTTTTCTGCTATGAGGACGCGGGCGTCCTCATAGCAGATTTGCAGATTTGGTTTGGGGTCGAGAAAATAGGCGGACGCTGCTTGAGATGCCTCGAAGAATTCGTCGGAGATGTAGAGTTGGAGGGTGTCGCCCTCTGTGAGACGGTAGTTTTGTTCTGTCCGCTTACCGTTTAGCTTGATGCGTTTTTGGCGGATGTATTTTTGCGCCAGAGGGCCCGGGAGGAGCGGGACGGCCTTTTGGAGAAAGCGATCCAGGCGCTGGTTGGCATCGTTCGTCGTGATGGTGAGTTCTCGCATGGTATACCTCGCTGTACCGTGTTCTGTGTTTTCCCCCGCCGAAGGCGGGGGAAAACACAAGGGAGCCCTTTTCCGAAGTGACATGCCCTGATTGTATTACAGTGCAGGGATGCTGTCAACAAAGATAGAGGTTTTTTGAGTTGACTCAACTGTATTGACTTATTTTCTTGTGTGTGCTACACTAAAAAACATGTCGGAAAACCGCTAAAATCGGAGAAGGAGTGATGGTTGTGGGACGGAAGAAGAATTTGGCCCAGCGGGTGTTTATTATTAAGACAGCCTATGGATTGTTTCTGGAAGAGGGCTATGATACGGTGACCACAAAACGGGTGGCGGAAGCGGCGGGACTGGCCCATTCGCTGCTGCACTACTACTATCCGACGAAATCTGATCTCTTGACGGATGTGGTCAATACGATGATCGCCAAGCTACACAGCTATTTGGGCCAACAGGAAGTGGATATGTCTGATCGGCTGTATGTCTATGGACTGTTCAATCGCCTGTTTTTTGAGGTGCTGGCTGTAAATCGGAAGCTTTGGGGGATATATCAGCCCGCGTTGACGGATGGGACGGTACTCCGCCGGTGGACAAAATATTCTATAGAGAAGTTTGGGCTCTACCCACCGGATGCCTCGGAGAAGGTGAAACTGGCCCCCTATCTGCTGGGGGGAAGCATGGGGCAGATATTGCCGCTCTATGTGGATTTTGAGGTGGAGATGGAACTCCGGGATACGGTGAATCTGGCACTGGAGTCGTTTTATGGGATGAGCGGTGTGACGAAGGCGTGGATATATGCTACCATTGGCTTGATTGACCGGCGGATGACCCAGCCATTTGTGCGGGGGTTCCTCGACGAGTTTTCGCAGATGATGCGGTAGGCCTAGTGGGCTAGGGTTACGAAGGATGTGAGAATGCTCGGCGGTAGCGAATATCGCCGAGCATTTGAATTTAATCTTTTTCTAATCTTACTCAAATGGGAAGAGGCGTCGTTTTGTGGTAGGATATTGCCATAGAGGAGGGATTACTATGTGGGAATTGATTACGTTGCCCTTTCGGTTGATATTTGCCATATTGAGTGGAATCATCGGGGTGATTGGAGCCATATTAGGCGTCATTGGCAGTGTGATTGGCGCCATCGGGACGCTGATTGGCGTCGTATTTGGCCTCGCGGCGCTGTTGCTCTTGCCGCTGTTGATTTATCTCATTTGGCGGGTAGTAAAACAGCAGCAACAATAGTAGGCTTGCGTAAAAAATAAGACGTTCCGTTTTGGGGGCGTCTTTTTTTGTTTATCGGTATACAAGTCCATTAGTCAGCTGCGCTGACAGTTCCTTTGCGCCACAGGCACCCCTTCTGCCGAGCCAATCGCTTCAAATACATGCCGCAAAAAAAGATGGGGCTGTCGACCGACGGCCTCGCCTTTTGTTCGGCTTGTCCGGTGGGGATGTGGTATGCTGGGGGCAATTTGGGGAAATGGGGGGATCGTTCTTGACTGAGAAACAGAAGAAATTCGCGGATGTTTTTTTGCGCTCCGGTGATGGAGAATTGGCGCTTCGTGAGGCGGAGTATAAGGGGTCTTGGACGCTAAAGCGGGTTTTGGCCATAGATGCAGTAGGGGCGTATCTGTGTAGCCAGATGATTGTGGCCGATGAGAAGGAGGTGGCGGCGTTTTTTTCCGCTGTGATGCGGGGAGAGCCGG
The DNA here is from genome assembly GCA_009780435.1 of Oscillospiraceae bacterium. Lineage (GTDB taxonomy): Bacteria > Bacillota > Clostridia > Oscillospirales > Oscillospiraceae > WRAB01. The sequence goes on from WRAB01000018.1 coordinate 40,724, forward strand.
CGGCGGACGAAAAACTGCCGGGGGTGAAAGAACAATTGAAGGCGGCGGAGTTGTTGGGAAAGCATTTTGGGATGTTTGCAGATCGGGAGAGTCGTGGGGCCGGGGATTTGGGTTCGGTTGAGTTTGTCGGAGATGAATTGCTTTGACGAGAGAATTGTTGCCCATAGTGGGGGAAGGATACGGCGATTTTTGGCGGTTTCGGGGCCGATATCGAGTGGTAAAGGGATCTCGGGGGAGCAAAAAATCTAAGACGGCGGCGTTGTGGTTTATTGTGCATCTGACGCGGTATCCGGCGGCGAATTTGTTGGTGGTACGGCGGGTACTTGGGACGCTGAAAGACTCCTGCTGGGCGGAACTCAAGTGGGCGGCGGGGCGGCTTGGGGTGTCGGATCAGTGGCGGTTTAGCCAGTCGCCTCTGGAGGCGACCCATGTACGGACAGGGCAGAAGATTTTTTTCCGGGGGTTGGATGCACCAATGAAGATCAACTCCATCTCTGTGACGGTAGGGCAACTCTGTTGGCTCTGGGTGGAGGAGGCGTTTGAACTCCCTCGGGAGGCGGATTTTGATATGCTGGACGAGGCCATTCGGGGGAAAAACGCCGAAGAGCTGTTCAAGCAGGTGACGCTGACATTTAATCCGTGGGATGAGCGGCACTGGCTGAAGACAAGGTTTTTTGATCCGGCGCCGGTGCCGGAGGTGTTGGCCATGACGGTGGATTATCGGATCAACGAGTTTTTGGACGGGCGGGATTTGGCCCTGTTTGTGGAGATGGCACAGCGAAATCCCCGGCGGTATCAGGTGGCGGGGCTGGGCCAGTGGGGCGTCCATGAGGGGTTGATTTTCGAGAATTGGAGGCAGGAGCGGTTTGATCGGGCAGAGATATTGGGCCGGGCAGGGGTTGCGCCCGTGTTTGGGCTGGATTTTGGGTTCACCAACGATCCCACGGCGCTGTTTTGCGGGGCGCTGGACCGAGAGAATCAGACGCTCTATGTGTGGGACGAGATGTATGAGCGGGGGCTGTCCAATATGGCGATCTTCCGGGCGGTGAGCGAGATGGGGGCCGGGCGGGAAGTGATCCGGGCGGATTCGGCGGAGCCCAAGAGTATTGAAGAGCTGCGGCGGCTGGGACTCACGAAAATCCGGGGCGTGAAGAAAGGGCCGGACTCCGTGCGGTTCGGAATCTCGGCCCTGCAGGACTATGAGATTGTGATACACCCCAAGTGCGGGCATTTTATCCGGGAGATCTCCGCCTATGTGTGGGATCAGGACGGCGTGACGGGTGCGGGGATCAATCGGCCGGCCGGGCGGTGTGAGGACCATCTGATGGACGCCATGCGGTATGCCATGGAGGGGGTACTTGGCGGGGTGCGGTTTTCGTTTGGATGAGGCCTCTAGTCAGGCTGCGCCAGTCAGGCGTAGCCTGACAGCCCCCTCTGGGCGAGGGGGCCGGAGGGCAAGGGCGATCCGACCTCAGGCTTCGCTCTGCCACCTCCTTTTCCAAAGGAGATTTTGGGGCGGGAGACTCTGTCCTACGGTTGCAGGTTGCCTGCCACGTACAACACGGGCGCACAATGTGCGCCCCTAC
>WRAB01000019.1 GCA_009780435.1 Oscillospiraceae bacterium
GATGTCGCCATGTGGGTTAAACAGGCCGCCCGGAATGCCCTGCATGAACCATGCGTGAAACTGGGGTTCAACCACTTCTTCCCAGCGGGCGTAGAGGCGCAGATGGCCTTCGTCAGCGCAGAGGAGGGCTTCCGTCACCGGGGTGGCGAAGCCTTTGGCTCTCTCATTTGCAGGCTCTAAGTACCAGCCTCTGAAGAGAAATCCGTCACGTGTGGGTGCTCCATCGGTCGGTGCTGTTAGAGTTTCGCCTAATATAACTGTGCTCTCGTAGAAGATACCCGCATCGGCAGCACCGTAGTAGTTCCAGAAGAACAGAACATCTACTACAGCTGCCTCCGCCCCACGAATCACAGTGACCGTATACACCCGCTCTGTTTCCCCGTCTTCCGCCGTGACTGTGATGGTGAAGACATTCTCACCAACCACCAGAGCTGCCGGCCCCTCGACTTTGACGGGATCGTCCTCAGGATCGGCAACAGGCCGTGTGACCACCACTGTTGCATCGCCATGGGTCGCTATGGCATTGATCTCAATCTCTGTTACGCCATGCGGTACTTCCGCGGCAAAACTCAGATCCGTTGGCTGATCCGCCGGGTCAAATTCCGGATCCAGTGCGTGGACGATCTCGTCCTCGTCATCATCCTCACTCACAACCTGTAAATCACGCAACGTCGCGTCAGTAGAGGGTGCCATCCATGTGGTCGTCAAATTCACCGTCACGGGTAGCGTCTCGGTCACATCTCCGCGGGTTACCTCAATATCAAACGTTCCTGTCATCGGCGGAACGTCCGTGGTGGGACGGACACCTGTTACGGTAATCGCACCGGTATCTTGATTGACCGCCGCGGTAACGCCTGCCGGCAACTTACTCGTATCAAGCGTGATCGTACCCACCGCCGTGCCACTCACAGTTGATGTGGCTGTGAGATCGCCGTCATTGACTGTTATGGTAGCCGGGGTAAGGATTACGGTTGGCGCAGCAGCCACTTCGATGTCAAATGTCTGCGTAAACGGTATCCCCACCGCTGTGCCGTCGGTGATCGTCGCAGTGACGGTTACCGTACCCGCCGTTATGGCCGTCAATACGCCGTCGGCAATTGACGCACTTGCGCCGGCGACGCTCCAGGCGATTGTCCGGTTCGTCGCGTGTGCCGGGGCGACTGTGGCCGTCAACGGCAACCCTACACCGGCTGTGGCTGTCGTCGGGGCGTCCGTTATGCTTGCCACCGGGACAAACGGCGCCGTCACAAACAATCTCAATCCGCCGTTGGGTGGCGCGTTTGTGAAGTCCCAGCCCACCCAATTGGCATTCTCCCTGTCCATACCGTAGTAACGGCAGCTATAGGTAGACGCCGAGACGTAGTGGAGGGGCTTGCCGCTGATCGGACAGATGGGGCCAAAGCGGGTAACTACTTGTAATTGATATGCGATTTCTCTGTACTCTCTCGTCGCATCCATGGCTATGGCAGTGGCTTCTGCCGCAACTCTGTCTGCGTGGATATAGCTGTGGGTACGTGGGCTGGCATCTGCTCTCCACGGCACTTGGAACGCGGCGTGATCGTTGTCTGGATGCACGTTAAAGTTCCCTGTACCAGCACCGCCAGCACCACCCCAGCCGGCGTGTAAGCCAATGATTAGTTCGCGATCTCTCACTTGCGCAATATTGCTGTCGTTGGTGGCACCGCTATCGGGTAAGATGGCAGTAGTGTGGCCGCCGTCGTACAGGTTGAACCCTGTGCCAACACCGTGCTGCGGTGCCGCATTGACGGTGTACAAAATTTCAGTGTTCTCAAAGCCCGCTTCATACAGACGTGCATTGATAAACTCGTTTAGGGTGGTGTAGCCTTCTTCCAAGATGTCGCTCACAAGGTTGAATGAATTGGTCTCCAACCACTGTCTGGCCTCATCCACTTCGATGCGGGCTTGGAAACTCTCCGCAAACAGTTCCAATGCCCACGGTTCGGGTCTCCAATCCGTACCGGCATTGGGGGCCGCTGCCCGGAATGCCGGCGTAAAGTCGAAGTTGCCGGCTTCCGGCTTGACGAGAGGATTAGCGGGCAGGCGTACCTGCATTGCGTATTGGAGCGGATCTTGCTCACGCAGTCTCTCAAAAAATCCGCCAAACGCAATTGCCGCTTCGAGGCCTTGCGTCTCCAAGGTCATTAAGCTGAAGGTTGTCGGGCCGTTGAAATAGAAATCCGGATCGTCAGCGTACCAGAAGTTCTGGAGGAACCGGTTTGCGCCCGGCAATTCTCTGTAGCTGCGGGGACTCCACGGCCAATCCTGCGGCTCTCTGGTGAAGTTCCAGAAGTCGCCGCCGCCCGGGGCGGTGGTCGGTGGGAAGCCCGGCCACGGCATGAATCTGCCTGCCGCCTGCCTGGAGCCGTAGCCCAACTCCATCTGCTCACTCACGATAACGTTGTTGCGAATGATATTACTGTGTGAATTTTGGATGAGGAAGTCCCATCTGTTGGCGAACAGGATGTTATCCTCAACAATGATGTCAAATGTATCCGTCCGGTTGGCGGAGTAGCCACCCAGGGAGATCGCACCCTCACCGGAGGTAGTTGCGATGATGTTGTCATGGACGTGGACATGGGTCAGGTACCACGGTCTGACGTTGTTGTTCATACCGCCCCCGGTGTTCAAGTTGGCCCAAGGGGTCCAACCTTGATGGGGAAGGACAATGTCCGTACCGGGGAGCGTGAGCTGGTCAACGTTCCCTACGAGCCGCTCACTGGAGATGGAGATACCGATATCCACGTCAAAAATGAAATTGTTGAAGATTCTGCCCTTGTATCCGCTGTCGAAGTAGATACCCACAGAGCACGGGTCGTAGTTGCCCATTGGCCCCGGGGGGAACCCCCAATTCGCATGGGGCCTTCTGTAGGTCTGGTGTCCGTTGATGACATGAATGCCCTGGATCACGTTGTCATGTACCAGGATGTTACGCGCACGGTTCACCTCAAATGCCTCTACAACATTATTGCCGTTTTCCCAGCCGATCAGGTCGATGGCGATGTTATTGCTGTTGTGGATCAAGTTGTCAGAAATCCGGATGCCGTTGATGTTGCCGTTGACGACTACCGTCTCCGTCCAGCCGGAACGGCCGTCGTGGACGTGGTTGCCCTCGATGACGACATTTCTCAGGGAATAGTGGTTGGCCGCCGTTGGGTTTTGGTTGTAGATATTAATACTGTTGCCCGCACGGTTGTAGGCCACCGTGTTGTTGCGGATATAGAGGTTTTCAAACCCTCCCGCAGGACGTTGCGCAGTGGAGGGGTTAAATCGGATACCGCCGCCGAATCCCTCAAATCTGATGCCTTCTACAGTGAGATTGTCAACACCGGTAAACAAAAACGCATTGCCGCCGATTTGGTCTCTGCGGAAGATGACAGGCCCATTGTCACCCGGATATGCGCGGAATACAGTGTTACCGTACTCGTTGAGCGTACAGTAATAGGCACCGCCTCTGTCCTCGTGGGGGAACCGGAGATCGGCGCAATCCAAACAGCCGCCGGTGAGGAAATTAAAGTCATTCTCACACGGCGCCATCACAGAGTTCCCTCTGAGACGTGCCGGGACAGTAATCGCCTCGCTGTACATGCCAGCACGGATGTTCAGCGTGTCGCCGCCATACATTTGGGTCATGGCAAATGCCACTGTCGCCCAGGGATACGCTTTGCTGCCGTCGTGGGTCTCCAGATTGTCGACGCCGTTGGTCGCGACGAAGTATTCCTGGGGTGCCCCCTCCACGACGAAGGGTTCAAATATGACGCGTCTGTCCTCTCGTTGGGGCAAATTGTGGAATCGTATACCCGGATTGCCGTCTAAAAGGATGGGGTCTAGGATGGCGATAGCCAGGGTATAGTCCCCTCGTAGAGACAACTCAGCGGGTACTGTAACTGTAAACTCTACCTCGTTGCGCCCGTCATGGGCGGGGATGGATCTGGTTCCAGCAATACCAAGTTCTGCAAATGAACGGTAGGCAACACGTACCTGTTCGCCCGTGACGGGACTGGTAGCATACCGATGTGATTGCGGCGCCAGACGCGCATTGTTGAAGGGGCGGTGACGGGGCATCCATTCACGGATGTCAATGTCCTCTATGATCTCCTTGGCGGCTACATTGCCGGCGCTGTCGATGAAAGAGATTTCAAAAGGCCAGTTGCGGTAGAAGGGTGCTACGCCCCGGTTGTTGACGACCATGCGCACATCGACGTCTTCACCACGTACCAGGTCACCGGTCACTTCTACTTCTTCAATTGTGAATCTGTAGCCCATGTTGTCATATGCGGCATCGTTGTTCTTGTGGGCCCGTTGCATACTGCCATCTATGGCGTTGGTTCGCCCTGCCATCGAACCGCGTGGCGCCGCATTTGAGATATGGGTCCAGCGGAAAGAATCAATGGTGTTCATAATATGGATCCTGTTGATGCCGGCATTGTTCCCCCACTGGTTGGGCCCTTGAACATCTGTGCCGTAGTCATGCATCGCAGCCCGGTGCAAATCGCCCATAAGCGCAATGTCAAACTGAACATATTGCCAGAACCAGTTTGTGGGACAAGAGCCGTCGCCAAACTCGCCGCCGACCCAGTTGTACATCCAGTAGGTGGGGTGGCGGAGGGCGGCACCAGTGTACTGGGCCGAAGTGAGTCCGGTGTACGCCAGATTAACTGCGGTTTCCCGCATACTATTATTGTCGTTACCGGAGGCGATGCCGGTATTGCCGCCATGTCCCGCCCAACCTTGCAACGTAGTTCGGCTGGCAGCGTTTCCGCCGTCCAAACGTACGCCGTGCATAGCGCCTGCATAACTCAAATGGGGAGAGTGGCCGAGTTGGTCGTTGAAGTGGCCGAAGTCGTATCTGGGGATAAACCAGTTCGGGTAACGCATCGCAACTTGGATATTATCGTTACACGCAAACGCATCCACATAGTGGGTCACAAACTGGTGAACAATCTCGACGGACGGGAAGTGACTACCGTCGCCAGTGGGCCAGTTGTGGAACTCACCCCAGCGGCCCAGGGAGCCAATCTGTACATTCGCCACCGCATTCCAGACGGAACCTTCACGTGCAATCTCTGCGGCCAGGGCATTGATTGCACGGTAGTGATAGTCTAGCATCAGATGGTGCTCATATCTTGGGCCGAGGCCGACACCGCCAGAAATGTCAGGCGGAGGCGTCAAGTACCAAATACCTTCGGGACCCCAGAAGTAGTCGGGATTCCAGCCATGGCCCGCCTGTGTGTTGGAGGCTGTCGCCCGTAATCCAATCGGACGGCGATAGGGGATGCAACCGTTCGGACAACTTCGCAGGTCAGCTGCCGGGCCGGTTGTATTGCCAGTGGCAGAAGGACTCGGGACGTTGGGGCCGGCATACGGACTGGGGATTGTGCAGTGGAAGAAATCCGTATTGAATCTGGCAAAAAAGGCGGCTGCCGGATCATCGGGATCCCGCATTCTGTCGTATAATCCGTCATCTACTCCATTAACAAGGAAGCGCTGGTCGGGCAAGTGGGGTACATTGTGCGGACACCGGGGTATGGTCGTTCCCTCCCAGTAATTCGGACGGTTTGGTTCTGCCCGCATTCGTTCAATCAACCACTGCGGAATGTCCGCAATCGCTTCATTGCGCAGATTGACCATCGCAATTGTTGTGTGGTCTCTCTCCAGGCCCTGCGGGTCATTCTCATAATAACCGCCCTTATAGTTCCACCCATCCCAGTAGCCGAAGGGGGAACCAAAGGGATAGTCCATAACAAAGCGCAACTGGACATAGATACCATGTTCCGCGTAATATTGGAGCGCACGCTCGACCAGATTGCCGCGGGCGCATTGGTATTGATCCATATCCGGACCGACCACAGGATAGTCGCCTTTGGTATACATTCTGACGTTGGCCCAGTCAAATACGCCCGGCTCCGGCTCTAGGCTTCTCCAGGAAATATAGGCATAGCCATACCATTGCCCATCAATCGGCCCATCCGTTTCACTGAATGGAATGCGTTGGCTCGTTTCACGGCAGAATGTGGTGTGGATGTATCTGGCCGGGCAGTTCAGATAAGGATATGCTTCACCGCAGGTATGGATGGGTTCTTCACTGCTCTGCAAGTTCGCACCGCCACCGCGCAATGGGTTGAAGATGACGGCGTGATCTTCCAAGGGAAGGTATACACCCTCTGGTCTGTCGCGTTCAAAGGTATTCTCGCCCACAACCAGCAGAGTTGAAGTATTCGTCGGAAGATGTACAGGATTTCCCCGGCGGGCACCGTGATTGGAGCCAGTAGCCGCAACGCCACCCGTCATGCCACGCCAAGAGATGCTGATGTCCGCAGGATCTAAATCGTCAATGCCAAATTGGTCAAGACGAAGTCTCATTCCGGTCCAGTTTCTGAAATACTCCATGCCGATCCGACTCAGACGCTCGGCATCTCTGTCCGGATCATCGTCTGCGCCAAACCATTCAAACATATCCGTCATAACGTCAGGCTGTCTCGCCGCACCGGAGTGACCACCGATTGGGGTCGTTTGCGGGGGCGGGGCCATTTCTTGACGATATGCGCTCATTGCTCCAAGTACACGATAGAGCCAGCCGTTGGCCACTACATAGCTGACATTCGGGCGGCCCATGAACGTATATCCATCAACACCATCAATGCTGATATAAAATACATTTCGTGTATCGCGGTCAGCGGCGTTGGTACCACGCCCCATGCCTCTGTTATCCTCTACGATGGTGTAGAGGACATCACCGCAACTTGTCACACGCAGGGTGAGCGGCCCAGCTGTGTAGGCACTGTGGTCTACATGGATCCACTCGGTGTATGGGTTGTTGCTTTGAGAGCCTATTGTTGTCGCTAATTCGCTCACACGCCCGGAGAACGTAGCATAGGACACGCCGACGGGTGCACTTCCAGCTATCGGCTCCTCGGGAACCGGGCCGCCTTCAATCGGATTTGCCAACGCCGATGGCGGAATCAGCGTCAGTATCATACATGCGACCAGTAATAGGGCCATGAAACGTTTCTTGCTCATCTTTTCTCCATTCCTTTCCAACTTAAAAAGTTTGTGTCCGAATTTAAACGAGGCAATGGGTTACTATTGGTGTCTGATTTACACAAATCCCTCCCTTGTCCAGTATTATATCGATTCGTCACTTTTTGACGTTTATGTAATAATTGCAAGGGGGCCATACGCCTACAAGGAAAGAACTCCATTGCGCAGCCCATTTATTTATCCTCCCTTACTAAGTAATTGTAAGCCATTTTTCTGATGATTGCAATAGTTCATTCCATTTTTGGTAAAATAGTATAGTTGGTTTCATTTATTTTGTGCAACATTTCGCTTGTGCTCTGTGTTTGACAAGAGAGAGCAGGTATAGTATGATTTTAGTAATCAATGTTTCAAAACGAAATAAAAAGAGATCATTCAGATTACTTTTAAAAACGGGGTTGTGTAGCGTGCAGAAAATCAGATCAACTGAAACCATTGCGGAATATAACAAACGATTGATTTTAGATGCCTTGCGGTTTCATGGCAGTATGTCCCGTGCCGATCTGTCCAGGTATTTGAACATGAGTTTTCCCGCCATCTCCTCTAATACAAAGGGGTTGCTGGAGTCCAATTACATTATGGAGGTGGGGACCGGAGACAATTCCATCGGGCGAAAATCTACGATGCTGGCCTTCAATGCGGAACGGGGCTATATCATAGGCATCGACTTGGGCCGCTTCCGGATCCGGATGATGTTGGCAGATCTTCTGGGCAACGAAGTTGCCAGCACGGAGATTATCAACAGCGCCAATTCTTCCGGCGACGGGAAGCAGAGCATCCAGTTGGTTCACGATCAGGTCAACGATATTTTGAAAAAAACGAAAAAAACCAAGGACGATATCTTGTGTATCGTAATCGGCATTCCTGGTATTATCAAGGACGGTCAGAGCTATCTCGCGCCCTTTACCGAAAAATATCTGGAAAAGGATATGATCGACACCTTGCAAGACGCCTTTGAGGCCGATGTCCTGCTGGAGAACTGCGTGAATCTCGGCGTAATCGGTGAGCAGTGGAAGGGTGCCGGGGTAAACTACAAAGACATTATGTATATCGCTTACGGAGTGGGCCTCGGCTCCGCCCTAATCGTTGACGGGAAACTGTATAAAGGCGCCAACGGCGCGGTGGGCGAAATCGGCTTCATGATAACCGACCCCACAAATATTGACAAAAAATACGACGAAGTCGGCTCCCTGGAGGAGGCTCTCTCCAGGAGCAAGATCAATAAATATCTGGATTCCGGAAATTTCGACGAAGAAGTCATCAAGCTGATTGAGCGGTATAAAAATGGCGGAAACACATATGCAAAGCTGATCATCGACGAAATCGCCCTGCATTTCGGCATGGCGCTGGTGAATATATCCGCTCTGCTCAACCCGGAGGCTATTATTATAGCGGGCGGGTTGGGGGCCAACCTGGGCAAACTGTTTATCGACCAGTGGAAGGAGACCTTGAACAACCAGGTCCCCTTCGCCCCGGAGTTACTCCTCTCCCAGCTCAATCATAGAGAGACCATGCTGGGCGCCGTTATGACAGGCATTATTCACATCCATGCGTATAAAATTTGATGAAAAAACGATTACACACAGAAGAATATGCGATGGTCGCAGATTTTGACGGAACCATCACCTTAGAGGACTCCAACGACTTGTTGTTTCTCACCCGCGGCAGTGGGGAGAACGCGAAAATCGAGGCGGACTATTGTGCCGGTGTGCTCAGCGGCAGAGAGGCGAATCATCGACATTTCCGGGCCATGGGTCTCAGATTGCAAGAATATTTTGAGTTTCTCGACGCCCATATCCGGATTGACCCCGGATTTGATGCGTTTTTACAGCATCTCCGCGGACGCGGCCTCCCTCTTTTCATTGTCAGCGGCGGGTACCGGCAAGGCATCCAGCGGATACTCGGCGCGGAGAGAATGCAGGACGTGCAATTGTTCGCCAACGATTTACTGGAGCAAAACGGGTATCTTGTCCCGTCCGGCGCCACGAACAGCACTGTCTGCACAGAGTCCATCGGGCCGTGCGGCAACTGCAAAAAGGTTTGCATTGAAACCATTCGACGCCAGACCAATAAAAAAATCCTGTTCATAGGCGATGGGCTGACTGATCGGTGCGCCGCCCAAAAGGCCGATATCCTCTTCGCAAAAGAGGCTTGCGCCCTAGCGGAATACTGTCGGATACATGATTTCCCCTATGTCCCATATACCTGCTTTGCCGACCTCACAAGCTATCTGTGGGAACCCGCGGAAAATCCGTGTGATTAAGGGCGCACACTGTGCGCCCCTACCTATCCCGATTCCCGCCGCCGCTTGATCTCCCCGTGGAGATACGCCAGTGCATCTGACAGCCCGCCCAGTTGATCGATCAGCCCCAGTTCTACCGCCTCTTCCCCGTCGATGACGCTCCCTACATCGGCGGCCAGTTCTCCCGTGTTGAGCATGAGTTCCAGGAACTTCTCCCCCTCGATCCGGGAGTTTTTCGTCACAAACTGGACGATCCGATCTTGGATCCGCCCAAAATAGTGATACGTCTGGGGCGCACCGATCACCACCCCGGTCAGGCGCACGGGGTGGATGGTCATGGTCGCCGAGGGCGCAATAATGCTCCGCTTCGCCGCCACCGCCAGGGGTACGCCGATGGAGTGGCCGCCGCCCAGTACAAGGGACACCGTGGGCTTTTCCATACTGGCGATCAACTCCCCAATCCCCAGCCCCGCCTCAATGTCGCCGCCCACGGTGTTGAGCAAGACCAGAAGCCCATCGATCTCCGGGCTCTCCTCGATTGCCGCCAGTTGGGGCATGACGTGCTCGTATTTGGTGGTCTTCATGTTCTCCGCCAATATCTGATGGCCTTCAATTTGGCCCACAATCGTAATACAGTGGATCGTCCTACCGGGGTTCTCCACGGTCACGGAGCCCATGTCCTCAATCTGATCTTTTTGATAGATCCCCTCTTCCGGGGGTATGACTTCTTTTTTTGTCTCCAAAATAAAAAACCGCCCTTTCTCTGTTCTCCATAGTTTGAGCAGAGAATGGGCGGATTATTTCAGGCTAGTATCTTTTCCTCTACAGCAAAAAAATTGTCCTTGCACTCGACTATAAAAGATGATAAAATTTATGTCATAATTTGTTGAAGGAGTGTGCTATTATGTCAGACGTACAATCTCGCCCTATTGGACAACTGAAGACCACCCGGAGTTTATTGAAGTATATTCTGCTCTCTATCGTCACCCTGGGGATATACAGCCTCGTATTTTGGTATTGCGTGGGAGACGACATGAATGTACTGGCAAGCAGACATGACGGCAGAAGAACCATGAATTACGCTCTTGTGGCGTTTCTCCTGTCTCCCATCACCCTGGGCATTATGTTCTTTGTCTGGTGTCACGGCCTCTTAAATCGTATGGGCGCAGAGCTGGCCCGCCGGGGCATCAATTACTCTGTCGATGCCTCTACGTTCTGGTTGTGGTGCGTCTTGGGTTCGCTCATCATTGTCGGGCCCTTTATCTATACGCATAAGGTGGCCACTGCTATGAATTTATTGGCAGAAGATTACAATATGAATGGGTAAAACGGGAGCCTAGAAACCTCTCTATCTCTAAAAAAACGGACACCTGAAGGCAGGTGTCCGTTTTGCGTATATCAGTCAATCAAACCTTCTCCGCTCTCCGATCCAGCAACAGATTCACCACAAGTCCCAACGCCACAAGTATGCCGCCCAGCAGAATCTGGCGGGAGAAGGCGCCGAGGATCAGCCCGTCGATGAGAAGTCCGGCAAAGACCTGTCCGACGAATAGAAATAGCGAAAGATAAAAGGCCGATATTTTCGCAACCGTCATATTGGTGAGCAATATCACGACCATTCCAATGGCGCCGCCGAGATAGATGTGCCACATGGACAAGCTCGCAAAGTTGAGAAGTCCCGGCTCCCCCCGCCCGAGCAACAGGAAGACGGGAACGGCCACGAGAAGTCCTACGATATAGTTGTAAAATGTACTGATCTGCACGCTGGTGCGCGCGGCAAGCTTTGCGTTAATCGTGCGGGACACCACAACGGTGATCCCGCCGCCAAAGGCCACCAGAACGGCAAGTGTCTCAAAATTATCCAACATGACCGCAATTCCACCTAAGATAATCAGCAGCCCGATGATCTTCTCTTTGCGAAAGAGATGTTTCGGCATCCCCAGCCAACCGTACTGATCGACAATCAGCCCGGAGACGCTTTGACCGAATAGCCCCAGGGCCAAAATGGCGGATACGCTGATCCGCCCAAAGGCCAGATTGGCGAATAGGACGTTGAGCACGCCGATGGCACCGCCTAAGTAGAGGCCCCAGTGCTGCCGATTGGAAAACGGCCGTTCACGCCGGAGCCAGACTAAAAGCGCAATGAGGGGCAACCCAACAATATGCACCATCACCGTGGCGGCGTGCATACCGTGCTGCCCCGCCAGCTCGCCGTTGGCGAGAATCATGATGGAGATGAGCACCCCCATCAGTAGGGATAAAAAATAATACATAGTTAATTCATAATCCTCTGGAATAACGCCCGGCAGACCTGGGTAAATTCCTCCACGCATGGATACTGATTGTCTAAGATGTAATCGCAATGTTCCTGAAAGAATGAGTCCGGCTTTTGGCTCATAATCCGCGTCCTGGCATCGGCGGGATCAATCCCTTCCCGCCTGCAAATCCGCTCAATCCGCCGCTCCATCGGGGCGATGATGCCCACCACGGCGGTGCACCAGTCCGCGATCCCGCTCTCAATGAGGGCCACGGCGTCGATGGCCACATATGCGCCCCCTTGTGCCGCCCAGTCCGCCATGCGCTGCTGTACCTCGTCTCGCACATAGCCGTGGGTGATTTCGTTTAAATCCGCTAGCGCCTGTGGATCGTGAAAGACAATCTGCCCCAGCGCCCGGCGATCCAGTTCCCCATCCGTCACCACGCCGGGGAATCGACCGGCGAGTTGATCTAGCATGGGTCCGCCGGCCGCAAGTAACTGGTGATACACCTGATCGCAGTCGATGACACAGGCCCCCATCTCGGCGAGAATTTGTAACGCTGTACTTTTCCCGGCACCGCTGCCACCGGTCAGGCCGATCACTACCATATTGCGCCTACGCCTCTTCCCCGACCATGCGCATTTTCTCCGCCTGATCGGCTGTGATGAGGGCGTCTAGCACCTCATCCATGTCTCCGTTTAAAATCTGCTCAATCTTATATAATGTAAGCCCGATCCGGTGATCCGTCACCCGGCCCTGGGGGTAGTTATACGTGCGAATCCGCTCACTGCGATCCCCGGTGCCGACTTGGCTCTTCCGCTCGGCGGCCAGGGCGGCGTGTTGTTTGGCCTGCTCGGCCTCGTAGAGGCGGGAGACCAGGATTTTCATGGCCCGATCTCGGTTTTTATGCTGGCTGCGCTCGTCCTGGCACTCCACCACCGTACCCGTGGGCAGATGGGTGATCCGAATGGCGCTCTCCGTCTTGTTGACGTGCTGGCCCCCGGCCCCGGAGGCCCGGAACGTGTCGATCTGGAGATCGGCGGGGTTGATTTCAAAGTCCACTTCCTCCATCTCCGGCAGAACTGCCACCGTCACTGTAGAGGTGTGGATCCGGCCCGACGCCTCCGTATCCGGCACCCGTTGAACCCGGTGGACGCCGCTCTCGTATTTGAGCCGGGAATAGGCCCCGTCCCCCTGGATCACGAAACTGACCTCTTTGATGCCGCCCAATTCCGTCTCGTTGATGTTGGCGATCTCCGTCTTCCACCGACGGCTCTCAGCGTACATGGTATACATCCGATACAGGCTCTGGGCAAAGAGGGCCGCCTCTTCTCCCCCCGCTCCGCCACGGATCTCCACAATGACGTTACGGGAGTCGTTGGGGTCACGGGGCAAGAGGAGGATCTGAAGTTCATCCTCCAAACGAACCATCTCGGATTTGGCGGACTCCAACTCCTGCTGGACCATCTCTTTAAATTCCGGATCGTCCAGTTTATCCGCCAGTAGCGCCTGGGCCTCCTCGGCGGCATGAACCTGTTTCTGATAGGCCCGATACGCCTCCACCACCGGCGCAAGTTCCTTCTGCTCCCGGGATATCTTGGCCACAGCCGTCGGATCGTTGTAGACTTCGGGACTGGCCATCCTGTCCTCAAGTTCCTGATACTTTTCTTCTACTAATTTGAGTTTATCCAGCATATGATTGGTTTCCTTCTGAAAAAAGATAAAGTGCCATAACCAAGTAAAATCAATGGCTTAGTGGCAGTTTTCAAGCTATTTCTCTTTCAAGATAAGCCTTGCCTTCACTTTTGAAATTTTCAAAAGCGTCAAATTGCTTGTCTGCCGCATTTGTGATTTGACGTCTATTAAATGGAGATAAGTTTTCAATATTCTCATGAACAACAAGGCTTCTAAAAGGTATTTTCTCCCGTTGAAAGCTGAGACAAGAAATAATTACTTTCGACGCCTTGGAGTCGCCGTTCACCCCAAACATGTATATTGGTTTTGGAGCACGAATAATATAATCGACCTTCAAAGTTTTATCCGATAACGGAGCATCATTTTTAGTAATTTCATACTCTTTCAGATCTCCAGCAACAAAATCATCTAGATACTCAAAAAATAGAGATTTAACTAATTCACGTCGTAGTATATTTATATTTGACACTTTAGAGACAAGCTGACTAAATCGGTTTATTGCAAGCACAAGATTTGAGTCGGCTACGTTTAAAATGATCTCATCTTTATCAAGAGTTCCACCATAGCTGTTTACAATATCATTTAATATTCTCCGTTTGTTTTCACTTTCAAAATCAAAAGTATACGCTACCCGCATAAGAGCATTTCCAAAGTCTCTTACAAGCATATTTCCTAAACTTAAATCAAGATATATTGACAACATATCGCCATCTTCATGAAAGAACGGGGCATAAACACGGAATACGTTCGAGCTAACTTCCTCAACGCCAACATTTGCACCGAATTGTTTTTGCAATAAAGAATTTATCTGGGTCATCTGGGTCAAAGCGCACTCCTCCTTTTCTATAAAGTATCAAAGGATATTTGGTCATATTTTGTGAAATCGAAATATTCTTCATAATTTATTATGCTACACTCTCTAAGAAAAAACCGTTGAGCACTCTCAAAATCATAATACTTGCCTGTCATATATTCTATTTTTGATGGGTTCGGTCCACGTCCATTCATAATGTCATCAAGTGTCAATGTATGAGAATGAACCTTAGCGTGATGTTCATATCTATGGAAACCCGCAATTGTTTCGCCATGGAATCCATTGTATCTGATTAGTTGGAAATCTCCAAACATTAGCCCAATAGAAAAATCATCTGGAAGCTTAATGTTTTGAGCAAAGAAAACTTCAAATATTAAGGAACTATCCGTTGATGCAACATTAAATTTGCACTTTCTATCACGGTTTGATTCTTTTAAATTAGGAGGCTTTCTAGATATAATCTTTTCGCATTTGATTATTCTAAGTATTTCGTCATCGTTGCGAAGTATCTCTTTACTCACAATATACACCCCCTTATATGATATAATAACACATCTTGTCAATAACGCAAACGCAAAAAATTTCATTCAAGATTGGATATAAAAGTGAATATTCTTACAAAGCCTGCACTCACAAAATCTAGTATTATCAAGAAAAAATGATCCCGAAAGAACCAAAATTGATCCTTTCGGGATGGAGCGGGAGACGAGATTCGAACTCGCGACTTTCACCTTGGCAAGGTGACACTCTACCACTGAGTCACTCCCGCATACGCTCTGGACATTATATCAAAAATTCCGCCCCTGTCAACCCTTGGGGATGCGCTTCGGGCAAAACGTAGAGGCCGCTGTCTGCAGCCTCATAATGTACAATCAGCTGATGTGGGGCGGGCGAACATTGTGCGCCCGTGTTATACATTGTAGAACGTCCTACACACCGACCCTCTATATGCGGCTTTATTCGCAACCGACCTGTGGTAGAATCCGGTGGAGTTATTGTATCTCCACACCAAACATGCTATAATCGGTTCAACAAACCACAGAGATGGGAGGGCATACACGATGGGACACTTGGTTATCGCCATCAGCCGGGAGTTCGGCAGCAACGGCAGAGAGATCGGAGAACAGGTCGCCAAGCGGCTCGGTATCTCCTACTACGACAAGGTTCTGCTCCAACTGGCGGCGGAGCGGAGCGGGCTGTCGCCGGAATTTATGGAACGCAACGAGGAACAGGCCTCTTCCAGTTTTCTCTTTAATCTCTCCACAGCCGCCCATTCGGCCTCTAACTTTTTCTACCAATACGATGTCCCCCTGGGGGACAAGGCCTTTTTCGCCCAGGCGGAGGTCATGCGGGAATTGGCTGAGCGGGAGCCATGCGTCATCGTGGGCCGTTGCGCCGATTACGTGCTCCGCAACCACGGCCAGTGCCTAAAAATCTTCCTCCGTGCGCCCTTGGATCACCGGGTAGAGCAGGTGGCCAGAATCCTCGACCTCACCCCGGACGAGGCGAGAACCCGTACCCTGCGGATGGACAAGGGCCGGGCCAACTACTACCGCCACTACACAGGGGAACCCTGGGGTACCGCCCACAACTATGATCTCACCGTCAACACGGCCCTCTCCGGCACCCGCGGCGCCGTAGACGTGATCTGCACCATGGCCCGCGCCGTGGAGGAGGCTCCCTCATCCTCACCGCTGTAGCAACGCCCTTAAGCTCCTTTTCCAAAGGAGCTGTCAGCAAAGCTGCCTGTGGATTGCCCTTGACCTGCGGCGCAGGGATAATCCGACCTCAGGCTGACGTCTGCCACCTCCTTTGGAAAAGGAGGTTTTGGGTTTTCAGCAAAACAGAAATCCCCCATAAGATAGGAGTTGAAATCTCCCTATTTTATGGGGGTTATTGCGTTTAATTGTTCACAGCTTCTAACTCTATTTGTTTCACTAACTCATGCGGCGATATATTAAAGGCGTTTGCAATGCGCCATATCGTTTCAAAATTAGGTTGCTTACTTCCGCTCTCTATCATAGCCAGATGGCTTCTTGCAATATCTGCAAGACCACTAAATACTTCTTGTGAGAGATTGCGCTCTTTTCTCAGCCGCCGTATTACCTTGCCAACGGCAAGTCTGTTAAATTCTATCATCGCAGACACTTCCTTTCGTTCATTCTAAGCAACAATGTGAAGAATGTGGTCTGCGATGATAGACATATTAGAAAATTTATGCTATACTACAAAAACATAATGCATCAAAAATGCACAAATATTGGAAAAGCTCTAAAGATACTGTCCAAATAAGGAGGTTGCCTTATGACTGACAGGGAATATGCCGCCCGTATCTACTGCGTCATCTCAAATTTCGCAACGCCTCCACCCGCTTTTCAATGGGCGGATGGGTCGAAAACGGATTCGACTTTCTCTTGCTGCGGAGTTCCACACAGGGGGTCACGATATACATACCCTCTGTGGCGTTGCTCGCCCTTTGCATGGGGATACTACTGCCGCTAATGGCTTCCAACGCACTGGCCAGGGCCTCGGGGTTCCGGGTAAACTTGGCCCCCGTGGCATCTGCCAGGAACTCCCGGTTACGGCTCAACGACATTTTGAGCAACTGACCCGCAATGGGGGCCAGGATGGCAAAAATCAGCCCGACGGCCAGCATAATCAGCGCCCCGTATCCGCCCCTGTTTGAACCGCCCCCTGATCTACCACGGATCATGGCACGGCTTACGAATCGAGAGGCGATCAACGCCGCACCGATCATAATCCCCGCCACGGTCTGGAGCAGGATGTCGTAGTTCTTGATATGGGCCAACTCGTGGGCGACTACGCCCTCCAGTTGATAATAGTCCAGCCTGTCTAAAAGCCCTGTGGTTACGCAGATAACCGCATTGTTGGGATTCCGACCCGTTGCAAAGGCATTTAGAGCCCGATCCTCCATGACGTAGAGCCGGGGCTTGGGCATCCCGGAGGCGATGCAGAGGCCCTCTAGGATATTGTTGAGTTTCGCATCCTGCTCCGGTGTCGCAGGGCGGGCGTTGTGCAGACGAAGGACAATTTTATCGCTGTTCCAATAGGCCCCAAATGAGACGAGAAAGGAGATCACCAGGGCAAATACAACGGCAAAGTGGCCCAGTTCCAGCAGGAAAAAGGAGATCACATATACGATCCCTGCAAAGAATAGAAATATCCCCGCCACGATGGCTGTTGTTTTGGCTTTATTGGAACGAATGGATTGAAACATTGGAACCACCTCCTTGTCGCTTCTCCAGGGCGTTTAAAAGCTCACTTTCGGGGCCGATCTGACCTCTGGGGACTCGACTTGGAAGTATTCGCGCTCACGGAAGTTCAGCATACCGGCAATGATGTTGCTGGGGAACTTTTGTATCTTTGTGTTGAACAGCGCCACTGCATCATTGTAGAACTGGCGGGCGAATGTAACCCTGTTTTCCGTGTTGGTCAGTTCCACTTGGAGTTCTCTGAAATTTGCGTCCGCTTTCAGGGTGGGATAGGCCTCCGCCACGGCGAAGAGGGTTTTCAGCGTACCGGTCAGCGCGTTGTCCGCCTGGGCCTTCTCGCCGACTGTGGACGCATTGGCCATCCCCGCGCGGGCGGCGGTTACTCGTTCAAACACCTCGGATTCGTGCTTTGCGTACCCTTTTACTGTCTCCACCAGATTTGGTATCAGGTCGAAGCGTCTCTGGAGCTGGGTATCGATTTGTGCCCAGCCGTTATCCACGCGGTTTCTCTGGACGACAAGACGGTTGTAGACTGCGATCACATAGATCACGATCAGACCTACTATAATTGCTACGATCCATAATGGGTTCATACATGCGCCTCCTTTATCATTTCTTTATTAAGTTTAGCATTAAAGTCCTTACAATGCAAGTACAGGGCATGGGAAATTCTCCCGACAACGAACCGGGCAGCCGCTTTGCAGCGACAGCCCGGTTTGTATCGTCTAGCTCACGCCTGCCGCATCAGCTTGAAAATCTGCCGCAGATTGGGCCGGTTGCCGGTGAGCATAATGCCGATCCGGAAAATCTTTGCGCTCAAGAAGCCCAACAGAAGCACATACAGGAGGCTCACCCCGGCGGAGAGTGCGATCTCCAACACAGGTACCTCTGTCATGGTCGCCCGGGCCATCATGACCAGGGGCGAGAAGAATGGCACGTAAGACAGCACCTGTGCATGGAAGGCATCCGGCGCAAACAGCGCCGAAAAGGACACGAAATAGGCCGCCATGAGCAGTACCGTGGGGATGCTCTGGGATGAACTCAAATCTTCCGCCCGGCTGACGGTGGAGCTCAATGCGGCGAATAAAAAGGCGTATGTAAAAAATGCAAGGAGGAAGAATAGGAACGCCATGCCTAAGATATTGGATGCAAAGATCATCTCCATGATCCCGCCGACCATGGGCGCAAATTCGTGCCAGCGTTCCAAGTTGAAATACATGACGAGCACGCCCGGGATCAAAGCGATTCCGAACTGGGTCAGAGCCACAAGCCCCACGCCGATTACCTTACCGAAGATCAGGGAGTTGGAGCTGGTGGAGATGGTCAAGAGTTCAATGGCCTTGCTGGTCTTCTCTGTAGACACCGAATGGGATACAATGGCCCCGTACATGGATACCATGAGCATCAGCAAAATGGTAAACGCCATGGCCACAAAATAACTCTGGCCCCCGTCTCGGCCAACCACTACCACATCCATGGTCGGGTCTGTGGCCAGGGCTGTTTCGATGACTGCAGCATCCACGCCCGCCTGTTCCAATGCCTGGGCCTGGGCCATGGCTCTCGCCATCTCGTAGAACATAAAATTGCCAGCACCCATCCAGTCGCTGCCCGGTATATAGACCGTGATTCCGTCCGCCGCCAACCGGAGTCCGATGGCGAAGTCGCCGGTCTCAAGTCCCCGCTCAATGGCGTCAGGGCGATCAATGGGCGTCCAGTCAAAATGGGGTGAAAAAGAGGCTATTATCTCCGGCGTATACCAGCCCGTGGTATCGTAGAATACGCCCACGGCCTGCTCTCCCGTGGCGTCGTAGTATATCTCCTCGTCTCCGCCACGATTGAAAAAGCCCAAGATCATGGGTAAGCTGGCAACCACCAAAAGCAAACTCATAAACAGAGCCACGGTGATGAGAAATCCCTTGCCCCGCACCATTCCCGTGTATTCAAATTTCAAGACATTGAAAAAGTTTCTCATGCCACATCTCCCCCATTTTCTTCAGGCGCTTTCTCTCTGCCCACTTTTTCCACAAAAATATCCTCTAAGCTGGGCTCTACAACCCCTATGGCGTCCATGGCGACCCGCCCCTCTATGAGGGCGGAAAACAGGGCGCCTTTATCGGCCTCGTTCTGTAAGGTCAGCAGGCATCCACGCCCCTGTACCTCGATCCCCGTCGTCAGCCTCACTACGGTGTCCAATTGCATCAACTGTCGACGCAGTTCTTCCGCATCCGGGCCCTCTGGCGTGACGAATATCTGATGGCGCGGGTATCTCGCCTTAATCTCCCGGATCCGCCCGGCCAGGACACTCTGTCCTTTATCGATAATACAGATATCATCGCAAAACTCTTCCACATAGCCCATCTCATGGCTGGAGAATAAGACCAGCTTCCCATCGGCCACCAACTCCTCCACAACCCGCTTGAGAATCTGAGAGTTCACCGGGTCAAGGCCCGAAAACGGCTCATCGAGAATGATGATATCCGGATTTGTAATCAGCGCAATGGCCAGCTGGATCTTCTGCTGGTTGCCTTTGGACAGGGTATCGAGCTTTTGATTATAATACTCCTCCGCCTCCAGGCGAACCAACAGCTTTTTTGCCCGCTCTTTGGCCACCTTTGATGAAAGGCCCCGGAGGGTACCGATATAGGCCATCTGTTCCCCGATGATCCGTTTGGGGTAGAGTCCCCGCTCCTCCGGCAGGTATCCGATCCGTTTCCGTAGCGTCTGAGTGGCCGCCCCGTCGATGGTGCTGCGCCCGCTGTCGGCGGGGAATATGCCCATAATCGTCCGGATGGTGGTGGTCTTCCCGGAGCCGTTCCGCCCCAAAAGCCCCATGGCCACACCGCTCTGGGCGGTGAAGCTCAAGTCCCGCAGCACGTGCTTTGCACCGAAGGATTTGTTTAATTTTTCTACTCTCAACTGCATATTTTTCTCCTTTTTTATAATCTATCCGCTTCCATTCGCCTGATCTTCCGCCGGAGTACAATCCAAGCCCAAATGCAGACGCTTCCCCCGCCGATGAGACCGCCGATCCCGCCGCCCAGGAGCGTACGCATCGTCTCGGGCGCATCTAGGAGCCAAGCTGTAAAAAACGCCGCCCCAAAGCATACCACCGGGATAAGCATTGCCCAGGCCGAAAACCGGAAATAGGCTCTTTTGATCCGTTTAATGACCTCAACTTTGCTCTCAGGGTCTGTGTAAATCTCCAACACCGCTTCATCAGAGCGGATTCTCTTGCAGTAGACCCACCGGCCAACCTCGTCTCTCCGCACATGTCAGCTCCACCCCCCTGCTGCTCTCATAGAGTTCTCGGATTCGCACAATCTCCGCCATGAGTACCGCCCGGCCCAGGGGCGTGATCTCATAGATTTTGCGCTTCTCCTCCTCGGCGGCGACGGTGGTGAGCCCGCCTTTTTCCATCTTGCCGAGGGTGCCGTAAAGCGTCCCCGCACCTAGACGAATACGCCCTTTTGTGATCTCCTCCACGTGTTGCATAATTGCGTATCCGTGGCGACGGTCTAACAGGGAGAGCAAAATATAGTAGGCCGTCTCCGACATGGGGATATAGGCGCTGATCAATTTTTCGTCACCCATATCAATTCTCCTTCCATCACGACGTGATATATCGAGCCGCGACGCAAATATATCACACTTCGATATATCGTGTCAAGATGTATTTGAAAATTTTTTTCTTTTCTTGAAGAACAAGACCAGTTCATGGTAAACTATAGTAACCGAACAATTGGAGGGATCGCCACCATGCACATGAAACCCATATCTCTAGCTAAGGCCGCCCAAGTGATGGGCGGTACACTCGTCGGCGGAGGGCCGAGCACGGAAATCCAGCAGGTGGTCATGGACAGCCGCCGGGACGTGACGGGCGCCCTGTTCGTCGCCATCCCCGGCAACCGGGTAGACGGCCATGATTTCGTATCCGATGTGCACCAGCGCGACGCCGTCTGCGCCCTGGTGGAGCGGGAGATAGACGCATCCGGCCCCTTGATCGTCGTGGATTCCACCCTGCGGGCCATCCGGGACTTGGCGGCCTATTACCGGAGCCTCTTTGACATCCCCGTCATCGGCATTACCGGCAGTGTAGGCAAGACCGGCACCAAGGAGATGATCGCCGCTGTCCTGGCTACCAAATATAGCGTCCACAAGACCGAGGGCAACTTCAACAACGAAATCGGCACCCCCATGACCATCTTCGGCCTGCGGGAGCACCATCAGGTCTTCGTGGCGGAGATGGGTATCTCCGACTTCGGCGAAATGGCCCGCCTCACGGAGATGGTGCGGCCAGATATTGCCGTCTTTACCATCATCGGCTATGCCCATATCGAGTTTCTGGGCAGCCGGGAGGGGGTTCTCAAGGCCAAGGGCGAAATGGTCAAGTGCTTAAATCCCGACGGCCTGTTCATCGCTAACGGCGACGACGATATCCTCCGGCCCCTCAAAGTCACCGACCTCTACCCGGAGCAGGCCGGCGTCAAGAAGCTGATCTACGGTCTCACCCCGGGCAATGATTACCGGGCCGAGCATATCGTCAACCTAGGCGAAAACGGCGTCTCCTGCACCCTGTGCTGGGGTGATGCAGCCATCGACGTGACCATCCCTGTCTTCGGGGAGCACATGGTCTACGCCGCCTTGGCCGCCGCCGCCGTGGGCGCGGCCCTGGGTCTCTCCCCGGCTGAGATTGCCCGGGGAATTGAATCTTTCACCAACGCAGATAAGCGATCCGACATCTTCAAAACGGATTTTCTCACCATTATCGACGACAGCTACAACGCCAACCCCACCTCTGTGGAGGCGGCGATCACGGCGCTGGCCAAACTCCCCGGACGCCGGGTGGCGGTCATCGGCGACATGGGGGAGCTGGGTACGGATTGCCATAAGCTCCACCACGAACTGGGCGCCTTTGCCGCCCGGAGCGGCGTCGATTGCATCGTCTGCGCCGGGCCATTGAGCGAACACACTTACCGGGGTGTCAAAGATACAAACCCCGATCTCCAGGCCTGGTATTTTCCCGATAAGGACACGGCCCTGGAGGCATTGCCCGCCCTGCTTCAACAGGGAGACCAAGTCCTGGTCAAAGCCTCCCGTTCCGGGCGGTTTGAGGATATTGTAACGGCGTTGCGGGGGCTGTAGGCGTGCAATGCCTATTCCTCAAATCCCCAATATCTCGGCGTGTATATTGATCGAATTCGTCACGGCAGCGCCGTGGCGGGGAGGTTCTCGCACAAATCCCAATATCTCGGCATATACTGGATCAAAATCTGGGAGAAAGGGATCAATTTCATGGACGATTACAGAGGCCACCACGACGCACCCCCTCCTCGCCCTGGACTTCTTTCAGCCTTAGGCGACGGCAATTTGTTCGGCGTCTCCTGGCCGATCCTGCTGATCCTCTTGGCAGTGCTGGGCCTGTATCTCTGGCTGGGCAAATCCGGCGACACGTTAGGCCTCCTGCAAAACGGCTTAGGCGGGATATTGGGTGGAATTTTGAAATAAGACACAGATGAGGCCAATGCGAAAAATACCCGCATCGGCCTCATTTGAATATACTCAAATAATAATTTTTTGCAAATTTTCTTGTTTTTCAAGTATGCTAACGTTTCTTTTTTAACATTTTCCGTGTCATAAACCGAATCACCCCATAGGGAAACCGTTCTAACTCCCGCACGGTCTGTTGCAGTGCCGTCCGGATGGGAATCCCTTGCGGACAGTGCTTCTCGCACTTGCCGCACCCATTACAGAGAGAGGCGTTTTTTCCATCCCCTGTGGCCGCATACCAGTACATACTCATCCACCTGCCCCCCAACGCCGCATCGTTGAGCTTTGTGAGACAGAGGGGGATATCCACCCCCGCCGGGCAGGGCATACAGTATCCGCACCCCGTACAGGGCGACTTTAGGACAGCCCGGATCGCCGTGCTGACCTGATCATAGAGGGCCAGTTCCTGATCTGTAAGACTTCCCGGCGACCCCTGGGACGCCACACGGATATTCTCCTCCAGCATCTCCATGGTCGTCATCCCCGATAAGGCCGTCAGCACCTGGGGATGATCCCACACCCAGCGGAGCGCCCACTCCGCCGGGGATCGCTTGCCGGGGGCTTTCTCCCAGACGGCCTGCGCCGCTGGGGGCAATTGATGCACCAGCGTCCCGCCCCGGAGAGGTTCCATAACCATGACGGGGATGCCCTTTTCTGCGGCGTATTCCAATCCCCGCCGCCCCGCCTGGAAGTGCTCGTCGTAGTAGTTGTATTGAATCATGGTAAACTCCCAATCCCAGGCGTCTATAAGGTCTATAAAGTCCTGTCCGCTACCGTGGAAGGAAAATCCCATCTGCCGGATGGCGCCGCTGGCTTTTTTCTCTTGAATCCAGTCCAAGATTCCCAATTGGCAGAGTTTTTCCCAACTGGTCAAGCTCGGCAGCATGTGCACCATGTAGTAGTCGATGTAGTCCGTCTGTAATCTGGTGAGCTGGGTCTGAAAGAGGCGCTCGAAGTCCGCTGGCTTTCGCACCAGATAATAGGGCAATTTGTCGGCGATGTATACCTGGCTCCGCAGATCGTCTTTGGCCAGAATTCGCCCCAGGATCGCCTCACTGCCGGTGTAGATATAGGCCGTGTCGAAATAGTTGATCCCCTGATTGATGGCATAGCGAATCTGCCGCTCCACCTCGGCCTCGTCCTTGTGAAATCGCATACAGCCAAAGGCCAGTGCGGAAATCTGCTCTCCCGTCTTGGGATTTGTCCGATATTGCATGTCCCTGTCCTCCTATGGCACAATAGGCCCCCCGTCGCATATACTGGACTGTCCCCCTATAGAGGGGATCACTCACCAGGAGGTGTTTTATGGGAGCTATGTGCGGTTGTTTTACCAGTTGCTGCTGCATCCGATGCCGCTGCCACTGCCGGTGTCGTTGTCAGGTCTTCCATTTCCGGTGCTGTCGGTGTTGCCGGGAGTTTGACTGTGATCGGTGTTGTCGGTGTCGGTAGGTTAGATTTGTCAAAAGAGGCGGCATCGTGCCGCCTCTTTGTTTTTACAAGAATATTTGTTACACAGGCTCCTTTTCCAAAGGAGCTTATCGGAAAAGCCGACTGAGGATTGCCCGTGACTGCGGCGCAGGGAGAATCCTCCGGCACTTCGTGCCACCTCCTTTGAAAAAGGAGGTTTTTCACTCTTCCCCCACCCCCGGAAACACCACAACAAATCGTGTCCCCACATCCAAGCGAGAACTGGCCTCTATCGTCCCCCCGTGCTGCAACACCGTATCCCGCACGATGGACAACCCCAGGCCACTACCGCCTCGAGCGCGGCTGCGGGCCTTGTCCACACGGTAGAACCGGTCAAAGATGTGTGGGATGTCCTCCTCTGGGATGCCGATCCCCGTGTCCTCCACGGTCAGGCGCACTTGATCCACCGTTTTTTCTAAGCGGATCAAGAGGGTTCCCCCCTCTACGTTGTATTTGATCCCGTTTTCCGCCAAATTGAAGACGATCTGATACACGTCGTCCTCTACGGCCAATACGAGACAGTCCTCCGCCAAATCGAAGGCCATCTCCACGTTCAATTCTTTGGCCAGAGGCTCCAGCATATACCCGGTCCGCCGTACCACCCGGGCCACGTCTACGGGTACGATCTCCGGCTCCTGGGGCGCATCCAAGCGGGCTAACTGTAACAGGCGCTCCGTGGTTCGGGTCAGCCGCTCGGCCTCCTGGCCGATGTCCTCGACAAACTCCCGAACCGTCTCGACCTCCATGTCCTCGCTCTGGACAATACTGTCGGAGAGCAGACGGATCGACGCCAGGGGCGTCTTGAGTTCGTGGGAGGCGTCGGATACGAACCGCCGCCGCATCTCCTCCGTCTCTTGGAGCCGATCCGAGAGGCGGTTGAAGGCCCGCCCCAGCTCCGCCAGTTCATCCTTCCCCCGGACAGCCAGCTTATAGCCATAGTCGCCCCGGCCCACGATCCGGATGGCGGAGAGCATGTCCATGAGCCGCCTCGTCAGCGCCCGAAAGAAAATCAGGGCCAAAAACACCGCCGCGATAAAGAATCCGATGGAAAAGTTCTGCAAATCCCGCTGGAAGCCTTCAATGAACGCCCCTTGCACCAAATCGTTTTCATAGAGGTACACCGCGCCGATCACCATCACCGTCTCCTCGTGGATGTGTACGACAGGTACGGCGACCTGGGAGCGAAAATTCCCGTCGGCGTATGTGCTGTAGAACGCCTCGTATCCGGAGCCGGAAAGCACCCTGGACAGGTGTTCAAATGTGATCACACCTATATCTCCGGCGCCTCTATAGGCGGTATCGTAGAGAATCGCCCCCGCTTCGTCGGTGACCGCAACGCGGGACAAGCTCATAAATTCCTGCTGACCCATGGCGTATTCCACACTCTCTCGTTCCAAGGCCTCGCCCCCGGACAACGCCTGGCTGATCTCAAGCGCCTGCCCCGTAAGGGTGGTATTCTTTTCGGAGAAGACCAGGCCGATGGAGACGCTCATGGGATAGGTGTTGAGCAGCAGAAGCAAGACCACAATCAGGGCGATATAGCTTAAGGCAAACCGAAACTGGACACCGCCAGCCAGCCGGACTCTCTTACTCGGCCTTGAAGAAATAGCCCACACCCCACTTCGTCATGATCCGCTCCGGCTCGGCGGGATTGCGCTCCAGCTTCTCCCGCAGACGTCGAATATGCACATCCACCGTCCGGATGTCGCCCAGGTACTCGTAGTTCCAGATAATATCCAGCAAATTCTCCCGACTGTACACCCGGCCGGGGTTTTTCATGAGCAGTTCAATTAAGTCAAATTCTTTGGCTGTAAGCTCTGCCGAGACACCGTCCCGCTCGGCGCTCCGGCTCAACGGATCAATGGTGATGTGTCCGATGGTGACCAGCCCATCCCCCGCCTCCTTGTCCGACGCCTGCAAATTACTCCGTCGGAGCAGGGCTCGGACACGAGCTTTTAGCTCCAGAATATTGAAGGGTTTTGTGATATAGTCGTCAGCGCCGTATTCAAAGCCCAGGAGTTTATCCGTATCCTCACTCTTCGCCGTCAGCATGATAATTGGCACAGTGGAAAATCCACGGATCTGCATACAGGCGTTCAGCCCGTCCAATTTTGGCATCATGAGATCCAGGATAATCAGATCGTAGGGCTTGGCTTTGGCCTTCTCCACGGCGTCCTCCCCGTCGCAACCCACGTCTACCTGATAGCCCTCGTTTTCCAGATTAAATTTGATCCCTTTGACCAACAATTTTTCATCATCTACTACTAAAATATGCATATTAAATTCCTCAAAATAAATCTGCCGTCACTCCACTGTGACCAGCGGTCGGATATCCTCCAGACGCTGGTCTCCGATGCCGGACACATCGGTCAACTCCTCCACGATCTGAAATGGCCCATGGGCCTCCCGGTGGGCAATGATCCGCTCCGCCAACACAGGCCCAACGCCCGGCAGGGTGGTCAGTTGATTCGCATCAGCGGTGTTGATATTGATCGGCCCCTCCTGAACCGGGGTCACAACCTCCTGCTCCTGGGGTGTCGCGGGCTGTTCCTCCTGGGCCTGTGCTCCGTTCCGGTGCTCTACCCGTTCGGCCAGCGCCTCAATTTCTTGGGACTCGACGGCACCGATGGCGTACTCGGTGGTCACAGTAAAAGCCCCCATCATCCCTGTGCGTCCAAAGTAGAGGCCCGTGACAAAAATCACGGCCACGCAGACAACTGCCACAAGGATTTTTGCCATATCCCGTTGCTTCATTATCCCACACCTCTATCTGTTATCTGTCGTACTTGTTCCCTCTATCCGGATATTGCTTGCCCTCTCCTGTTCCCTCTGCCGCGGGCGGGGAAACACAGTAAATTTTTCTCGCTTTTTTGATTCTAAAGTAATATCTTGATTTTACCGTTGATTTTGCCTGCTTGATTGCGCTATAATGGTTGAGGTTATGATACCATAAATTTTCTGGAGAGTAAAATGAAAAAACAATTTTTTCTTGTAGTGCTCGCACTTTTTCTTCTGATCTCAGCCCTAGCACCCCCTGTTCTGGCAGATCCTTTGGATGAACCGCGCCCCAGCAACGGCCCAGAACACCACGCCTTGGCTGTGATCTTAGCCGACGCCAAAACCGGCGAGATTCTCTACGCGCAAAATCCGAACCAACGTATCCATCCCGCCTCTACTACGAAAATTATAACCGCACTCTTAGCCGTCGAGGCCCTGGCCCGGGGCGATGTGGCCATCGGAGACACATTGGTGACAACAGAAACCGCCCTGGCCGATATGATCGCCACTGGCATGAACATCGGCCTGGAAGTGGGGGAGGAGATGTCCTTCCAAGCCCTCTTGTACGCCGCCATGCTGGTGTCCGCCAATGACGCGACCAACGTGATCGCCGAGCACCTAGGCGGATCCATCGACGGGTTCGTCGAAATGATGAACGAGCGGGCCGCCCAGATCGGTGCCGAGGACACCAACTTCACAAATCCCCATGGTTTGACAGCGGATAACCACTACACCACTGCCTACGACATGTTCCTCATCTCCCGGGCGGCTATGAACAACCCCCGGTTTGTAGAGCTCCTAGACGCACCGGAGCGGCCCTTTGCCGCCACCAATCTACGGGGTGCGGGGATCTTTTCCTCCACCAACCTCATGACTGTATACGGCTCCGCCTACTACTATCCGGGCGCATTCGGCATCAAGACGGGCTTTACTCTCGCCGCGGGATTCTGTCTTGTCTCCACCGCCACCAGGGACGATGTTGCCCTCATGGCCGTTGTCATGGGCGTCTCCCAGGGCGAGGACTATGACGGGGCGACGATTAATCACTTCACCGAAACAGCCCGGATCTACGACTGGGCTTTTGATACCTTCACCTACCAGGAACTCCGTTACGCCGGTCAGCGGGTGGCGTCTGTCCCCGTATCTATGGCCGAAGGCGCCGACAGTGTATACCTGCGAACGGAAGAGGCCATCACCGCCCTGATGCCGGTCTCCTTCTCCTTGGCGGATCTGAGCTACGATATCGTCATACATAACGAGGTGGCGGGCTATGAACTCGTCGCCCCCATCACCCAAGGCCGACTTCTGGGTGAGATTACGCTCTTCTACGGTGACCGGAGTTTCGGCCCCTTCACCCTGTATGCCGCCTCGAATATCCGGCTCTCTCGCTGGGATTATATACAGCAGGAAGTCACCGATACGTTCGATAATATATGGGTACAGGTGGCCATCGTTGTCCTCCTCCTCTTGTTCGTACTCTATATTGTTTACGTAGTCCGCCACGCAATCCTCAAACGCAGGCGGCGAAGAGCGCGTATGGGGCGGAGATAATGGGTAGCAGACGAGGATTAACCGCATAAACAACGGGAATGCCCCCTGTAGGGGACATTCCCGTCTACTTTCTTACAACTCTTCATCACAATTGGAACAAATTCGATCTCGCAATTGGACATTGGCACCGCAGTAAGGGCAAAAGCGTTTTGCCAGGGGTCTGCCTTCGACCTCTTCTGTCACATCCTCTAACTGCCTGACTCTTCTCACACGCAGTACAATCACCAGTATCAGCACCGCGATGGCAAGCGCCAACAGTGCAAATACCACCAGCGCCCACCACGGAATTATAACGATAAACCCACGCATATCCCACACTCCCTAAAGAAGGATTCTATTGTCCATTGCGCTCCAAATAATAGATCACCAATTCCCGCAACAACTCGTCCCGGTCAATTCGGGTGATGAGGGTGCGGGCGTTGTTGTAATTGGTGATATATGTGGGGTCTTCCGATAAAATGTACCCCACAATTTGGTTGATTGGGTTGTATCCCTTCTGCTCCAACGAGTTGTACACGGCCTTCATGATCTCGCGGATTTCCATATCCCGACCCACCAGATCAAATTTTTGGGTATACGCTTCCATCAGGACTCCCCCTTTCTGCTCACTACCAGGGATACACCGCTCCGTTTCCGCCTTTGGGCAGAAACTGCGCTATGTCACCCCGTCGTTCGCTCCAAAACCGAATCCCCTTTGCTGGGTTTCGGTTTTGCCTGTTACTCGTTTCCTATGATTCCTACTATTCTACCAAAGTTTCCCTCAAGTGTAAAGGGCAATCAACATTGCTATGCCCTATTTTACCCACAAGACGGAGACCTTAATACCCCGTCAGCGGATAACGGCGTTCAATTGGCGTTCCAGGGACGCTAAAATCTTGGTCGTCGCCTTATCGGCATCTTCGTCTGTCAGGGTGCGGTCCGCCGCCTGATAGCGGAGGGCAAAGGCCACGCTCTTTTTCCCCTCTGGGATCGGTGCGCCGGTGTAGATGTCAAAGAGGCGACTTTCCCCTAAGTGCTTGCCCCCCGCCTCGGCGATGACCGCCTGGAGGTCGGCCACGGTGACGGAATCCTCACACACCACGGCGATATCACGGGTCACGGCGGGATATTTGGGCCACGGCACGTATGTCCGCTCCTGGCCGATAGCAGCGAACAGGGCATCTAAATCCAGCTCTGCGGCGTAGAGGTCTTCCTCCCGCCCGTAGTTTTTCACGGTCAGCGGATGAAGTTGTCCCAGGCAGCCCAAAGACTGTCCATCCCGAATCAACTCTGCACACCGTCCGGGGTGGAACGCCGGATTGTCTGCCTTGGCCGTCCAGCTGATGCCCGTGATATTCATGGCGTCCAAAAGGGCTTCCACGGCCCCTTTGAGTTGGAAGAAATCCATCCCCTCGCCGTAGGCCCCCAAGGTCAGGCGAAGGGCCTCATCACAGAGGGTCTCGCGCTCACTATTGGGCAGATAGACCCGTGCGATCTCATAGAACCGGGCGGATTCGTTGCGGTAGTTTAAATTCCTGGCCAAAATCTCCAGCATAGAGGGCAGGGCCATGGTGCGCATCCGGCTGGTATCTTCCCCCAGGGGATTTAAAATCGTCAAACTCTCCCGCTGGGGCGCGTCCTCTGGCAGGCGGATTTTATCGTAGGCGGTCTGGCCTGTAAATGCGTAGGTAAGAATTTCGTAGTAGCCCAGCCCCTGTAAGAGCTCCCCTGTGATCCGCTCCTGTTTCTGCTGCTGATTAAAGCCGCCCTGGGCTGTGGCCCCCCGGAACATAGTGGCGGGGATGACGTTATATCCATAAAACCGGGCTACTTCTTCGGCTAGATCCACGTATTCGTGGACATCCAGCCGCCAGGAGGGTACTGTGACCTGATCCGCTCCGTCCACGGTGAAGCCGACTTTTTCTAATATGGCGACCATCTGATCCCGGGAAATATCCGTCCCCAAAAGGGCGTTGATCCGCTCCGCTTCCAGGGCCAGCGCCACAGGCGCACGGTCGGCGGCGATCACATCTACCACGCCGTCTACCACTTCTCCGGCACCCAGGAGTTCCACCAGCTCACAGGCCCGCTGGACGGCGGGCAGCGTCCCCAGGGGATCTAAGCCCTTTTCAAACCGGCTGGACGCATCGGTGCGCAATCCCAGCCGACTGGCCGTCTTGCGGATGCTGGTAGCGTTAAAATTGGCCGATTCAAAGACTACCGTCCGGGTATTCTCTGTAATCTCGCTGTCTGCCCCGCCCATAACACCGGCGATCCCCACGGCTTTCTCCGCATCGGCGATGACCAGCGCGTCGGTCAGAGTGCGGGTGACCCCGTCCAAGGTATCCATGGTCTCCCCTGCCGTGGCCCGGCGGACAATGATCTGATCGCCGTCTAAGCAGGCGCGATCAAAGGCGTGCATGGGCTGGCCGTATTCCAGCATGACGTAGTTGGTAATATCCACGATGTTGTTGATGGGCCGCACGCCGGAGGCCCGAAGCCGCTGGCGCATCCACACGGGGCTGGGTTCGATCTTTACATTTCGCACCACTCTGGCAGTGTATCGCGGACAGAGGTCCTCATCCCAAATCTCCACGTCCACATGCTCCAGTACGCTCCCGCCGGAACCTTTGACTTGTGGCTCCCGGATGGTCAGCGCCGTGTCAAAGCTGGCGGCGGATTCCCTTGCCAATCCGATGACAGAGAGACAATCCGGGCGATTGCTGGTGATCTCAAACTCCACCACCCGATCGTCCTTGCCGATAATGGGCCGGATATCGTCGCCGGGCTGATAGCTGGCCATCTCGTCCGGCGTGAAGGTCAAGATCCCGTCCTCTACAGAGTAGGGGTAGTCGTGTATGGTGAGCTCCAGCTCATTGAGAGAACCCAGCATCCCGTTGGAAGTCACCCCCCGCAGTTTGCCCTTTTTGATCTCCACCCCGCCGGGGAGGAGTGATTTATGCAGGGCCACGGGGCAAAAGTCCCCCGGCTTTAAATTGTCGGCCCCGGTGACGATGACCGTCGGCTCGTCCTGGCCCACATCTACGGTGCAGACCCACAGGGTATCGGCGTTCTCGTGGCGCTCCACGGATACGATCCGGCCCAGCACCACGTTTTGGATCTCTGCGCCCAGATCTTCGCCCCCCTCCACCTTGGAGCCGGTGATGGTCATCCGATCGGCGTATTCTATGTCACTGGCCTGGATATCCGTAAATTCCGCCAACCATTTTCTTGATAGTTTCATGATAAAAATCCCTTCATTGATAGATCGTAGGGGCGCACATTGTGCGCCCGTTGCGCTTGCCAAAAATCAGGACGGGCGGGTGCACAATGTGCGCCCCTACAGGTACCTAAAACTGCCGTAAAAACCGCAGATCGTTTTCAAAAATCAACCGCAGGTCGCTGATGTTAAAGCGCATCATGGTCATGCGCTCCAGTCCGACACCGAAGGCAAACCCGGTGTATTCGTCCGGGTCGATCCCACAGTTGCGAAACACGTTGGGGTGTACCATCCCGGCGCCCAGGAGCTCGATCCAGCCCTCGCCTTTACACATGGAGCACCCTGCACCGCTGCACTTGAAACACTGGCAATCCACTTCACAGGACGGCTCCGTGAATGGGAAGTGGTGAGGCCGAAACCGGGTCTTTGTCCCGGCTCCGTATAACTCCTGTACCAGAGCATTGAGCGTCCCCTTGAGATCCGCCATGGTGATGCCCTTATCTACTACCAGACCCTCGATCTGATGGAACATGGGGGAGTGGGTGGCGTCCACCTCGTCTTTGCGGTAGACCCGCCCCGGCGAAACCACTCGGATGGGCGGCGTTTGGTTCTCCATCACCCGAATCTGGACGGATGACGTATGGGTGCGCAGGACGTGTTTGTCCGCTTGATCGAAATAGAACGTATCCTGCCAATCCCGGGACGGATGGCCCTCGGCGGTATTGAGTTTGTCAAACACGTTGGCGGCAAACTCTATCTCCGGTCCCTCGGCGACAGTAAAGCCCATGCCGATGAAAATATCTAGGGCTTCGTCCAAGGTCTTCATCATGGGGTGGCGTTTCCCTATGACCTGGGCTGTGCCAGGGATGGTGACGTCCAATTGCTCCGCCCGGAGCCGTTGATCCAAATCCGCCGCCTCCAAGACCTCCCGTCGCATCTGGATGGCCTCAGTGATCTCTGCGCTGACGGCATTGGCCAACTGACCGATGACAGGCCGCTGGTTGGGGTCTAACTGGCCCATCTGTTTGAGAATCGCCGTAAGTTCCCCTTTTTTGCCCAAAAATCGTACCCGGAGTCCCTCTAAGGTCGGAATATCTCCCGCCTCGGCAATTAGGCCCAGGGCCTCGGATTGTAACGCGTGTAACTGTTCTTTCATGTTCGCACCCCTCGCTTCACAGATAAACAAAAAGTCCCCGTCCCAACATACTGGGGGACAAGGGACAGCATGTCCGTCGATATTATACAAGCCCCTGGCGAAAATTGCAATAGTTCGTAGGATTGTTTCAAAGAAACACCCCCAAAGGAGGCGGCAGGCGAACGACAGGCACCCACGTAGGGGCGCACAGTGTGCGCCCGCCCCATTGCGGATGGTTATTACATTGCGTGCGGGACGGCGGGGCGTCATTCTGCCAATGTATAACACGGGCGCACACTGTGCGCCCCTACGACGGGCGGCGGAGGCTATTCAGAGAGTTGCGGACATTGATCGCTGGCGTCTAGGATGGCGCTTCGGGCGGATTTTAGGGTTCGTTTCAGGGTGATGGCCTGGCCTAAACTGAAAAAAACGCAATATGGGTGTAATACCCATACTGCGACGTAAAATCAGGTCCTCACGCCATACACGCTTGTCAGGAATAGCAAGGATGTGCTATCCTGGGGAAGCGGTGGGGCCCGTGAGGGTCATGCATGGGGTGGTCTATCACCCTGTGACATCGGGAAGCGCTAACTTGCCCGGTGCCATCGCGTTTTTTAATTTTGATCGGACTTTCCAGCCCTACGGGTAGTGTATCACAGGTCGGCGAATAAGGCAAGGGAAACTTATAACCCATGACGATCTACAAAAACCCAAACTGTAAAAAAATCCGCGGCAGTCATCTGCTGGAGGTCTCTTGCGCCTATTGCGGGTGTTTCATCGCCAAATACCAAAAAGTCGGCGAGAGCAACTTTGTCAAGATGTACAATGACCGCATCGTGGAGGGGAGCATTGACTTCTCCCGCTATCACGGTGCGCTCTTCTGCCCCAACTGCGGCGCGCGGATCGCCACACGATATATGACGAAGGTGGACAAGAAAGAGGCCTACCGTTTCGTGCCTTCGGCGTTCCACAAGAAAAAATTTAGCTTACTCATGTTTTGAATTTACAAGAATTTCGACATAACCTGAGCGCGCTTCTATATTTTAATCAAATATATCCATGTTCTCCCAGGATCGAGGTCTCACCGTAGTGCAATGTCTCCTCCCGCCCGTCGGGATAGCGTACCATCAGTCCGCAGTCGGGGCTGATGCCAATGGCGTGGGCCGGGTGGCGTTCGTCGCCTCGCAACACGAGGATATCCCGCCCTACCGTGGCGCAGAGTTCTCGGTAGCGGGCCACATAGAACTCCGGTTGGGTAAAGCATTGGCTGTACATGCGAGCGAACGCATCAATCAGCGCCGCCGCCAACTTCTCTCGGCTGACGGGCTCGTCTGTCAGCATGGCGAGGGACGTGGCCTTGTTGCGGATCTCCGCCGGAAAATTTTCCGCCCTGTAGTTTACGTTGATCCCCGCGCCGATGACGATATACTCCACTTGGCCCGTCTCCGCCTCCATAGACATCTCCGAGAGAATCCCGCAGATTTTTTTGTCCCCCACGATAATATCGTTGACCCATTTGATCTGGGGTGACACAGGCGATACCGCTGATATGGCCTCACATATGGCCACGGCGGAAAATGCGGTCAGGGCGGCAGTCTCCGGCGGGACGGTGGATGGGCGCAAGAGGACGCTTAAAAAAACACCTTTACCCGGCTGGGAGACAAACCCCCGCCCCATGCGGCCCCGCCCCCCCGTCTGGCTGTTGGCGACGGCCACGGTGCCATGTTCGGCGCCGGAGGCGGCTAAACGCTTTAAGTAGGAGTTGGTCGAGTCCACCTCATCCAAATAGATAATCTCAGAGCAAAAGTTCTTGGATACGACCTGGAACCGGATGGCCGCAGCTGAGAGGATATCTGGACGAGATACGAGGCGGTATCCCCGGTTGGTCTTAGCGTCGATCTCATACCCCGCCTCTCGCAGAGTGCGGATATTCTTCCAAACAGCCGCCCGAGAGACGCCCAAGACTTGGCTCATCTCCTCCCCGGACACGTAATCCGCCCGGTCAGCCAGCAGTTGCAACAGCGTTTCTTTTGACATGAAGATCCTCCTACAACAACGCTTCCCCGACCTTGACGATATCCCCTGCGCCGACGGTGAGGATCAAATCACCCGGCTGGGCCAGCTCACGAATCGCCTCGGTCATCTCTGGCAGGGTTGCGTAGTGTGCGGCACCCGGTATCTGATCGGCCAAATCCCGGGCGGTGACGCCCACAGTATTTTGCTCCCGGGCGGCGTATATCTCCCCGATCAGTGCCAGATCCGGGCGGCGGAGTTCTCGGACGAAGTCATCAAACAGCGCATTTGTACGGGTATACGTATGGGGCTGGAAGGCCACGATGATCCGATCAAAGCCCATGGGCTCCACGGCGTCCAACAGGGCGGCCAGCTCCGTGGGATGATGGGCGTAGTCGTCGTATATCTTCGCCCCGTTATACTCGCCCTTGTACTCGAACCGGCGGCCCACGCCGGTGTAGTCGGCTAGGCCCTCCCGAATCGCCTCTGGAGAAAAGTTTAGGAAAATCCCCACCGCCGCTGCGGCCAGGGCATTTTTTATGTTGTGATCCCCCGGTACTTGGAGCTCCACTGGGGTATATGACACATCATCCAAAGTGAGCTCAAAGGCGGTACACGTATCCCGGCGGGTGATATTTACAGCCCGCACCCGATTTTGTTCGCCTAACCCAAAGGTCAACAGGGGGCGGCCTAAAGGTGCGAGGGCATCCATGGTGTTTGCATCATCGCCGTTGGCCACAATGCACCCGTCCGCCGGGGCCAGATCGGCAAAGGTGCGAAAAGACGCTTTGATCCCGTCCAAGTCTTTGAAATAGTCTAAGTGATCCTCCTCCACATTGAGCACCACAGCCACTGTGGGGAAAAAGTTGTGAAACGAATTGTAATATTCGCAGCTCTCCAGCACAATGGTCTCGCCGCCGCCCATCCGGTGGCCCGCCTGGAGTTTGGGCAGGGTCCCCCCGATCATCACCGTGGGATCGCTCCCTGCGGACAGGAGGATATGGGTGGTCATAGATGTGGTAGTGGTCTTCCCGTGGGTCCCGGCAATGCAGACGGCATTTTTGTATTGGCGCATAATATAGCCCCAGGCCTGGGCCCGCTCGAAGATAGGAATCCCTTGGCTTCTGGCCGCCTGCACCTCCGGATTGTCCTCCCGGACGGCGGCGGTACGGATTATACACGCGGCATCGTCAATATGTTCCGCCCGATGACCAATTCCCACGGGGATCCCCAAGGATTGAAGCCGTTCTGTAACAGAACTCTCCGCAATATCAGAGCCCGTCACTGTGAGGCCAAAGCTCAACAGCGCCTCCGCCAGTGCCGCCATGGATACGCCGCCGATGCCAATCAGGTGAATCCGTCGGCCCGGCTGCATATAGCTGTTTAAATCAGAAGTGGTCATGGGAGACCTCCCAAAAATCAAATATGGAGTGTCAGAGCGCCGTGAGGCGCTCTGTTATCATCGCCAGATCGCGTATGGTCTAAACTTCGCTGGTCATCAACGCCACTACGAGATTCGCCAGTTTTTCTAAGTCGTCGGCGACAATATACTCGCCTACGCTGTGGCAATCCACCATGCCGTTGGAGATCACCAGCCCGCCGATGCCGAACGTGGCCAAATTGTTGAGATCGCTTCCGCCATAGGTGGTAATCAAGGAGACGGGCAGGCCCAGTTGTTCACAGGCGGTGCGATACCGCTCAATCGCCAGGGAACCCTCTTCTGCGCCGTAGGCGGCAAAGGTGACATCCGGCACCCAATCCACCGTGGCCCCGACCTCGGCAGCCGCCTGATGGAAGCAGGCGCCAATCTTGTCTAATTGGGCAAGGGTGGCGGCCTGATCGAACCCACGGACCTCGCCGATCACTTTACAGGTGTCGGGAATGACGTTGCTGGCACTACCGCCTTCCATGACACCCACATTGACGGTCATCTCCTCGCCCACATGGCCCAGTTCCAACCGGCTGACGGCTAGGGCTGCGGCACGGATGGCGTGAATCCCGTCCTGGGGGGCGACCCCGGCGTGGGACGCCTTCCCCTTTACCGTGGCGGTAAAAGACATAATGGCAGGCGCCCGATAGGCCGCCGTCCCGATGTGGCCGTTTAAATCCATCACATATGCCTCTTTTGACTGAATCATGGCGGGGTCAACCACAGCAGAGCCCATACAGTGGGCCTCTTCCGCCACGGTGAACAGCACTTCGACGGGCCGATGGGGCAATCCTTTTTCCTGGATCGTCTGAACCGCCTCTAACGCGGCGGCGATTCCGGCTTGATCATCTGCGCCGAGAATGGTCGTGCCGTTAGATGTGATTCTGCCGTCCTCCTGAAGGATTGCCTTTCTGCCGACACCCGGTTCCACTGTATCCATGTGGGCAGAGAAGAGCAGAGGGGTTGCGTCCAGTGTCCCCGGCAGATATCCGTAGATATTTCCGGCGTTCCCGCCGATTTTCTCCCCCGCATTATCCTCTTGGACGGTGAATCCGAGTTCTGTCAGACGTGCCGTAACGTGATCGGCCATCTGCCGCTCTTTAAAAGATAAGCTATCAATGCCGACCATGGCAGAAAAGGTGTCGATGATTCTCTCGCGGTTAATCAAACGAATCGCCTCCGTGTTTGTTGTTTTTTGTATTCCCCCCCGCCGCTGGCGGGGAAAGTACAGTAAAATTCCTGTTTGTTATGATAGAGGAGTCTCGGTCATTTGTCAACGAATATCCTCTGAATGCGCCCGCAACATGCACCAGTAAAGCTGCAAGCCCCAAAACTGCAATGCCGAGGCCAAGAATACTCATAATCACCGCAGGTCTGGACGGAAGCCCAAAGACACCAAAAAAACATTAGAACTGCACCTACAGCCATTAAAAACAGAGCGGCCAAAATTTCTTTAACAATTTTCACTTCTACACCTACTATAAATTTCCCACGCCACCCAGCACCTTGCCAGACAGCATACAAAAGAATCCTCCGGCGAATTATACCACACCGGCAGCGCAAAATCCACCGCTCCATTTCCCGCCATCTATAAAATCGAAATAAATTGCACCAGACGTGAAACAACAACTCCGCAGAAAGGAGCGCTCACATCTGGTGCATATTTTTTTGAATACGAGCAAGTCTGTAAGCCGGGTTCTGTATTTGACAGCCATCTGTCTAGGCCTGCCGTTGCCGGCAGGCTCAAGCCACCTCCCGAGGACGGTCGGGCTAACCTCGCGTGTCCCCACGCAGTCCTCCCACGGTGTTGCTCCGGATAGAGTTTACAGGACCGGACAGTCTCCAGCCGGCCAGTGCGCTCTTACCGCACTTTTCCACCCTTACTCGTCGCTCCCGCGGTGACTGCGGGAACAACACCTCCCGTAACCCCGATGCGAAGCCCAGCGTAGCGGGTTTGCATCGGAAGAGGAGCGACGCAGTGACGTAGTGGAGTTTTCGCCAAAGGGCGTAGCCCAACGGCGGAAACGGAACGCAGTCACTGCGGGAGCGACGAGCGGTATATCTCTGTTGCACTTTTCCTGAAGTCGCCTTCGGCGGGCGTTACCCGTTATCCTTGCCCTGTGGAGCCCGGACTTTCCTCGTGCACGGCCTTTCGGCCCGGGCACGCGGCTGTCTGACTTACTCGTACTGTTATTGTACTGATTTTTTGTCCTGTTGTCCAGCGCTAACAAGAAAAATTAGTATGCTCAATATAATTATATTTGAAGAAAATGGCATTGTTTGAGTATGCTAATTATTTTTTTATTGTCAAGTTCTTGCATATGCCTGTCTTCTTCCGCATAGGGTTTAGGGACAGGGGGTGCTCATCATGCCAAGACCCATGCGCGGGAAAATTCTTCTGATCCGACGAACCTATGTTACAGCCCTTGCGTTGTGCGTGGCGGTTGTCGCCATATTCTATGTGATCAACCACCCCGCCCTGGTGGGGGTATCCGCCGGGGAGCGACCCTTGCCCATTTACAGCGTTCAGCGGGAGGAGCAAGTCATCAGCTTGACTTTTAACGCCAGGAACCCGGAGGATCGCTACACGGCCCAAGTGATGGAAGCCTTACATATCTATGGCGTCCGAGCCACATTCTTCGTCACCGGCGACTGGGTCCGGGCCAACGGTGATCTGGCGGCAGCCCTTTCCGTCCGGGGCCACGCACTAATGAATCTGAGCGACGATTACAGCTTCCTGAAAAAAATGGCGACCACGGAGATGTTACATAACATCGAAGCCTGCAACGACGCCATTGCAGCGATCACCGGTATTCGCCCCACCCTGTTTCGTGCGCCCTATGGAGAGTATGACCACAATATGGTGGCGGCAGTCCACGCAATGGAGATGCAGGCCATCCAGTGGAACATCGACAGCGGTGACCGGCGGGGCTATGACGCCCAGGCCATCGCCGGACGAGTACACGATCAGGCCGTCTCCGGCGGGATTGTACTCCTCCACAGCGACTTAGCACAGACCGCGTTGGCAATCCCCGATCTGATCGACGGCTTGTTTCGGGCAGGATATATTCCCGTGTTGTTGTCAGAAATGCTGCCGTAGGGGCGTAGTGCAGCCCGTGATTCGGCGGAACGATTGCCATCGTCTCCCTACGGAGTAAACCCCTGCCACATATCCGAGGTTGTACATGGATACACGGCGGGGGTTGCTACGTGCGTTTGATCTTTCGTCTAGTCGCCGAATGAAATTAGCAAACCGATACATCAATGTTGTGAAATCTTGCCGTGTAATCGGCTGGCCGGTTCCGAAGACTGTTTCACTTTGTCCTA
Organism: Oscillospiraceae bacterium; assembly: GCA_009780435.1. GTDB lineage: Bacteria > Bacillota > Clostridia > Oscillospirales > Oscillospiraceae > WRAB01. The sequence goes on from WRAB01000019.1 coordinate 39,745, forward strand.
AAACAATACCTTCCCGATATGCCCAAGCTATATATGGAGCAAACCATGCATTAGCTGGAACATCAACGAATGGCGTATAAACGCAATCCGTCTCATTCGCATATCGGCCATGATACAAACGGAACATTGTTCCAAC
>WRAB01000020.1 GCA_009780435.1 Oscillospiraceae bacterium
CGTCCTCGGTATGATTTATCGTTTTTTGAAATCGGGACGTTTCAAACGAATCCTGTTCCTCGTTGACCGCACGACGCTCGGTGAGCAGGCGCAAGATGTGTTCAAAGAAGTCAAACTCGAAGACCTGATGACTCTCGATGAGATTTACAACATCAAGAATCTGGACGATAAAGACATCGACCGCGAGACGAAAGTCCACGTTGCCACGGTGCAGAGTCTTGTCAAGCGTGTTCTGTACAACGAAGCCGACACCATGCCAGCGGTTTCTGATTATGACCTCATCATCATAGACGAAGCGCACCGGGGCTATGTGCTCGACAAAGACATGAGCGATGACGAGCAGCTCTACCGTGATCAAACCGATTTTGTGAGCAAATACCGCGCCGTGATTGACTATTTTGACGCAGTGAAAATCGCCCTGACCGCAACGCCTGCGCTGCACACTGCGGAGATTTTCGGCAGACCCGTGTTTGAGTACCCCTATCGCCGCGCCGTCATTGAGGGTTATCTCGTTGATCACGATGCACCCCATGACATCCAGACGAAGCTACGTGTGGAAGGAATCAACTTCAAAGCGGGCGATACTGTAATCCGCTATGATGCCATTACGGGCGAGGTCCTCAATAGTGACGAGTTAGAGGATGAGCTCAATTTTGATGTGGAGAATTTCAATCGCCAAGTGATCACAGAGAGTTTCAATCGCACGGTGTTGGAAGAAATTTCTCGTGACTTGAATCCGGAAGGCGAAGCGAAAACCCTCATCTTCGCTGTGGATGATAATCACGCTGACCTCATCGTCAAGACGCTCAAAGAGATTTACGAATCTGCAGGTGTTCCTAATGATGCCATCCGGAAGATCACCGGTAGCATCGGCGAGGGGAATTCGAAGAAAACGATAGAAGTCGTCAAACGCTTCAAGAACGAGCAGTATCCCAATATCGCAGTGACCGTCGATCTTCTAACGACAGGCATAGACGTGCCGGAGATCACCACGCTCGTCTTTATGCGCCGTGTGAAGTCTCGTATCTTGTTCGAACAGATGCTCGGACGCGCCACTCGTCTTTGCCCGAAGATTGGAAAGACGCACTTTGAGATTTACGACCCCGTGGGCGTGTATGAATCCCTAGAGCCGGTTAGTACGATGAAACCAGTGGTACAGAGCCCATCCGCATCGTTTAATGACTTACTAAACAGTCTCGAAGCCTTGGAATCAGAGCAGCAGCTCAAGAACCAGATTGACATGATCATCGCCAAGGTTCAGCGCAGAAAGCGCAATCTCAGTGAGCAGGCGCTGGAACATTTCCTTGATCTCTCCGGCGGATTGAACCCCACGCAGTTTGTGGAGGTTTTAGCGGACATGCCCGTCCGGGATGCGGTGGCATATCTGCTGAAAAACGAGCAACTGTTTGAGATTTTAAGCGAGGGTGGGATGAGCCAAGGCCGCCCGGTTGTCTATTCCGACCATCAAGATGAACTGATCAGCCATACCCGTGGCTACGGGAAAGGGCAGACGCCGCAGGATTATCTGGAGGAGTTCAACGCCTTCATCAACAATAACATCAATACCATTGCGGCGCTGAAGGTGGTCTGTACACGGCCGCAGGATTTGACACGAGAGAGCTTGAAGAGCCTCAAACTAGAGCTTGATCGCCATCACTTTACCGAAACACAGCTCAACACCGCATGGCGGGAGCTGAAAAACGAGGACATCGCCGCTGATATTATCAGCTACATCCGCCGCTATGCCCTGGGGTCTCCTCTTGTGAACTATGAGGAGCGCTTGGCGCGGGCAGTGGATAAGCTCAAGCAGAATCATCGCTTTTCCAAAATCCAACTTGACTGGCTGGGGCGCATGGAGAAAACACTCCGTTCTGAGACTGTGATCGACAAGGAGATGTTCAACACAGGTGCATTCCAGACACAGGGCGGCCTCACACGCGCTGACAAGATTTTCGAAGGCAAGCTGGAAGCGTATCTGTCCGAACTGAAAGACTATCTCTATGAAGACGAAGGAGCCACCGCATGAATAACCAAGAAATTGTCTCCAAGCTATGGAACCTCTGCAACGTGCTGAGAGATGATGGGATTACCTATCACCAGTACGTCACGGAGCTTACATATATCCTCTTTTTGAAGATGACCAAAGAAACCGAGACTGATGGGCAAATCCCCGCCGACTACCGCTGGGAAGTGCTGGTCAAAAAGCAGGGCGTGGAACTCAAGCGTTTTTATGGTGAGCTGCTCCAACACCTGGGCGAGAACTGCACCGGGCGTGTGCGGGAAATTTACGCCGGGGCGCGGTCTAACATTGATGAGCCGAAGAATTTGGAAAAAATCATCACCAGTATTGACGCGCTCGATTGGTACTCCGCCAAGGAGGAGGGGCTGGGTAATTTGTATGAGGGACTGCTCGAAAAGAACGCCAGTGAGAAGAAGTCCGGCGCGGGGCAGTATTTCACGCCGCGGGTGCTGATTGACATCATGGTAAAACTCATTGACCCGCAAGCTGGCGAGCGGTGCAATGACCCCGCTTGTGGTACTTTCGGCTTTATGATCGCCGCTGACCAGCATGTGAAAGACCATAATAATGACCTGTATAGTCTGTCCCTCGATCTGCAAAACTTCCAAAAGAAGCAAGCTTTCTCCGGTTGTGAGCTTGTCCACGACACCCACCGCCTCGCGCTGATGAACGCCATGCTCCACGGCATCGAGGGCGAGATTTTGCTTGCTGATACGCTATCCAACCAAGGTGCACAGATGAGCGGTTTTGATGTGGTGCTCACGAACCCGCCATTCGGCACAAAGAAAGGCGGGGAGCGAACCACTCGTGCTGATCTGACTTTCAAAACCTCAAACAAACAGCTCAACTTTCTCCAGCACATCTACCGCAGCTTGAAAAAAGATGGAAAATCCCGCGCCGCCGTGGTGCTGCCGGATAACGTGCTTTTTGCCGACAATGATGGTGCGGAGATCCGCGCGGATTTGATGGACAAGTGTAATCTCCACACTATCCTACGCCTGCCCACGGGGATTTTCTATGCCCAAGGCGTAAAGACCAACGTGCTCTTCTTCACCCGTGGCAAAACAGATCAAGGTAACACCAAAGAGGTCTGGATTTACGACCTCCGCACCAATATGCCGAGCTTCGGTAAAACCACCCCGCTCAAACACGAACACTTCGACGCCTTCGTCACCGCATACCACGCAGATGACCGCGCCGCTGTCACAGACGAGCGCTGGAATCGCTTCACCCGCGCCCAGATCACCGACAAAGCCGACAGCCTCGACCTGGGCCTGATCAGGGATGACAGCGTACTCGACTACGATGATCTGCAGAACCCCATCGAGAGCGGCGAGGAGATCGCGGCCCAACTGGAAGAGGCGGTTGATCTTGTGATGAGCGTGGTGAAGGAGCTGAAGAGTCTTGGGGGTGAGGGGTGATGTGGCCGTATGAGGTGCCGGGGAATTGGGTGTGGGTGAAATTGATTGGCGGTTTTGCTGAATGCCTCGATAACTTCCGCAAGCCAATCAATGCAACTGAAAGAGCTGTCCGCCAAGGGGATATTCCTTATTATGGTGCAACTGGACAAGTTGGATGGATTGATGATTATCTCACTGATGAGCATTTAGTTTTAGTTGGCGAAGATGGCGCACCATTCTTTGATCTCATAAAAGATAAGGCATATATCATTGAGGGAAAAGCATGGGTAAATAATCACGCTCATATTTTGCGGTCTTTTTTTGGAACGACGAGTAATGTCTTTATGATGTACTACTTAAACGCATTTGACTACAGAGGCTATGTAAATGGCACAACTAGGCTCAAATTAACCCAAGCAAGTATGAAGACAATTCCAATCCCCCTCCCACCACTCCCCGAACAACACCGCATCGTCGCCCGCATCGAAAGCCTCTTCGCAAAACTCGACCGTGCCAAAGAGCTGGTACAAGCGGCGCTGGATCGCTTTGAGACCCGTAAGGCGGCGATTTTGCATCAGGCGTTCACCGGAGAGCTGACGGCGCAGTGGCGGGCGGAGAGTGGGGTGGGGTTGGATAGCTGGGAGAGCCAGAAACTAGGGGGATTGGGCACGTTCAAACTTGGGAAAATGCTTGATAAAGCTAAAAATCAAGGAACTCCTACCGGCTATCTTAGAAATGTAAATGTACGATGGTTTAGCTTTGAATTAGATGATGCGAAGATGGCTGCAACCGAAAGTGACAAAGAAGTGTTCTCAGTTAAGAACGGCGATTTGTTCATTTGTGAGGGTGGCGAGCCCGGAAGGTGCGCAATATGGGCAACTGGAGATGGTGATTTAATTTATCAAAAAGCCTTACACCGCTTTAGAAGCAATGGTGCTGTTATCAGTGAATTGCTCATGTATTATCTTTATTTTTCAAGTATTTCCGGAAAGCTTGAGCAATATTTTACTGGAACTACAATAAAGCATTTAACAGGACGCTCTTTGGCGAAAATAGAAATTCATCTCCCCACCCTCTATGAACAACAAGAAACCGTCCGCATCCTCGACAGCCTCCTCGAAAAAGAGCATCGCGCTCGTGCGCTGTGCGAGGGTGTGATTGGACAGGTGGATTTGATGAAGAAGGCGATTCTTGCGCGGGCGTTCCGTGGGGAGCTGGGGACGGGTGATGCGAGTGAGATTGGGATGATGGGGGTGGAGTAATGCTTGGACCATCAAAAAATATATTATTGGTTATAGGCAATGGATTTGATCTGCAATGCAAGCTAAAATCAGGCTATAAGGATTTTTTCGCTTGGCTACGCCAAGACAATAAGTGGCACAATAGTTTTTGGGGGGTTCATTTTTTGAACAACCTACCTGAAGGGCAGGATTGGACTGACATTGAACAAAGTTTACAGGAAACTTTAACTTCCAAAGTAAACAGAAATCAGTCTCTATTAAATAGCTGGGTGAATACTGCTGCAGACTTTTATGATAGGCACGGAGGATATGTAATAAAACAAGTAGATAGTGAGGCTGTATACATTGAAAATCATATGAGAGAAAGTCGTATAGAAGGCGGCACACCTACAAATTATGATTCATACTGGTTTCTTGATCAGCTAATAGCATTTGAGCGCCAATTCTCTGAATACCTACAAGCCGCAATGGAAAACAACGCAAATTATCTATCCAATGCCGTTAAACTGATGGATTTATTGATGAAAGACGTAGTGGATAGCAAAAAAGTAAATGTCATTAACTTTAACTACACGAATCCCTTTCGTTCTGATCACGCCAGTCCTGAGAGCAATAAACTAAATGATTTGGTGAAAGATGTCACGAATGTTCATGGTACTTATGTCGATGATAATATCATTTTTGGGGTAGACACAACATTTAAGCCTGCATCTCCAGATATGGATATTTTCAAAAAAACACATAGGAAGCTCTCGCAAAAAAACCTCCACCCAGGAGCGTTACCCCCTGATGTAAGCAAAATCAAATTCTATGGGCATTCTTTAGGAGAGGCGGATTATTCATATTTTCAGAGCATTTTTGATTGTTATGATCTTTACGGTGGAAATCTTACATATTCCGAAAGCAGAAATGAACAAGTGGAACTGCAATTTTATTTCAGTGTATATGACGAGAAACGAAAGACGGAAATTGTGCGTAGTACAACGGATAGCGTTTATAAGTTGATAGCCACTTATGGCGATAGCCTTGACAACAAAGATAAAGGTAAAAACCTATTACACAAGCTCCTGTTAGAGGGGCGTGTCCAAATCAGCTTTTTACCAGACTTAGAGGGCTAACCTTATGCACACACAATCCGCCAAACTAACCTTCCACATCCCCCACGCCGCGTCGCTGAAGGACAAGCGTCAAGTCTGCCGCAGCCTCATCGACAAAACACGGCGACGCTTCAACGCCGCCGTATCCGAGGTGGACACACAGGATATGCACCAGACCCTGACCCTCGGTGTCGCCGTCCTGTCGGGCGACTTCACCCACGCTAGGCAGTCTTTAGACGAGATCATCCGCTTCATGGAAGAACACGCGGAGGCGGAACTTGTGGGCGTGGAGGTTTGACACACGTATAACACAAAAACCGCCACACCGGAAATTCTCCAAGAGACCATCAAAATACCCCGCAGGAAATCCTGCGTGGTATTTTTCAATTAGCACACTCAATAAATCTATTTTTTCTCGACAGATTATTTTTCAAGCATACTCAAACAAGCTTCTGCCACCGGCAAATCCAACGGCGTGGTAATCTTGATATTGAACCCATCTCCCGCCACGATTCCCACCTTGTAGCCCTCTCTCTCCAACAGATTGCTGTCATCTGTAGCCGTATCGGATTGCCTGTGTTTCTTATGGCATTTCCGTAAAATCTTCGTATGAAAGCATTGGGGCGTCTGGGCGGCATAGAGTTGTCCCTCTGTTTGCACAGCTTGCCCTTTGGTATTGATGAGCGGCTCCGCTGTCTGCAGGGCCACAATAGCGCCGTCGTAGCGATCCATGGCCTCCATACACTTGGTGATATATTCCCTCTGAACAAAGGGCCGGGCGCCGTCGTGGACGATGACGATGGGACTTTTGACCTCGGCCAGGGCCTTCTGCACGGATTCCTGTCGGGTAGCGCCGCCGCAGGCAATCCGAGTGGGCTTGGGGAGATCGAGTGTCCCCAAAAGTGCCTCCATCTGCGGCCCTTCGTCGGGCCGGGTGACGAGCACCAGCTCGTCGATACAGGGGTGCTGTGCGAAGGTTTCAATGGAATACTGGATTATAGGCTGACCGCCCAGGGAGAGATAAACTTTATTCTCATCACTTTTCATCCGCCGCCCGCTCCCTGCGGCCAGGATAATAGCGGTCACCCGCTTTCGTCTGTACATAACGCTCTCCCCTCTCTTAACAATCAATCACGCCGCCGCCGACTACAATATCGCCCTGATAGAATACCGCCGCCTGACCAGGACTCACCGCACGCTTTGGCTCCTTCATCCGGACCTCCACTCCGCCGGATTCCAGCGGATAGAGGGTCGCCTCCGTCTCCCGATCCCGATAGCGGGCCATGACTGTCACCTGGATTGGCTCCGCAATGGCTTCTATGGCGATCCAATTGGGTGCGCGCACAGTGAAGCGATCCCGTAGAAGCGCCGCCTGATCTCCCACCGTCACAGTGTTGCGGATCATGTCTTTTCCCGTCACATAGAGGGGCGCAGGGGCGGCGACGCCCAATCCCCGCCGCTGACCGATGGTATAGCGAATCGCCCCGGTATGGCGCCCCAGCACCTTGCCGGATTGATCTAAAATATCCCCCGGCGGGGCGACAAGGCCCATCTTCTCTGTGAGAAATGCGCCGTAATCCCCGTCGGGGACGAAACAGATATCCTGGCTGTCCGGCTTGTCCGCCGTCACCAGATCGTGGGCCAGGGCAATGGCTCGGATATCTTCTTTCGTCTTGTCCCCCAGGGGTAGAAGGGTCTTGGCCAACTCCCCTTGGGTCATAGCGTAGAGCACATAGGACTGATCCTTACTCCGGTCTTTCCCCCGGAGGAGCTGATACCGCCCTGTGGCCGCATCCCACCGGATCCGGGCGTAGTGGCCTGTGGCGATATAATCGAACCCCAATTGCTCCGCCCGGCGGAGGAGTTCCGGGAATTTTACGAATTGATTACAGTCGATACAGGGGTTGGGGGTCTCTCCTTTTGCATAGGACGCGGCAAAACGATCCATGACCTCCCGCCGGAACTGCTCCGTGTAGTTGAGCACGTGGTGATCGATCCCCAGCCGATTGCACACCCGCCGGGCGTCCTCCACATCGGTGATAGCACAGCAGGTCTTGGCGCTCTCGTGGCAGATATCCGCACTGTGAAACAGCTTCATGGTGGTGCCAATCACTTGGTACTGCTCCATCAACAGCAGAGCCGCCACCGAACTATCCACTCCCCCGCTCATCCCGACGAATGCTTTTTTCATGCGTAACTCCCCCAGTCTATTGCACAGACAGGGTATCATATTTCCCTACAATAGACAAGATGCAAGCGGGCGCACATTGTGCGCCCGTGTTACACTACCCATATTTCCCCACAGACTTACAGAAAGACATTTGGACGTTTCGGCGGGGGTGTGATAGAATGATTTAGAGAACGATCATTCTATTTTTCAGTAGGAGGCACCGACCCCTATGATCATGCTCTATTTCTCCGGCACGGGCAATTCCAGATACATCGCCGAACTATTCAGCCAACACATGGACGCCCCACGCTATTCCATTGAAGAAGACCTGGACTTTGCACAGCTGATCGGTACAACAGACAAGATCGCATTTTGCTATCCGATTTATATGTCCAGAGTGCCGCGGATTTTGCGGGAGTTTGTGGCGTGTCATATGGACTCTCTCAAAAACAAAAAGGTGATCATCCTCTGCACGCAACTGATCCTCTCCGGCGACGGCGCAAGGGCGTTTGCCTCCCTGTTCCCGCCAGATCACATCAACGTGATCTATGCGGAGCACTTCTTCATGCCAAACAACGTGAGCAATGTCTTTATACTGCCCATGACAAGTGCCAAAGGCATACAAAGATGCATCATAAAATCACAACGTAACATGCAGATCATATGCCGCAATATTAGCGCCGGAACAGTTAAAAAGCGTGGATTTAACATCGGATCACAGGCACTGGGGCTGATACAGGGCGTATTCCTATTTGCGGTAGAGAAACGGGCGAACACCTCCGTCCGGATCGCAGATGATTGCACCAACTGCGGCATCTGCGTTGATCTCTGCCCCATGGGTAACCTGGTATCCGAACATGGGCGCATCACCCACAAGCACAATTGCACCATGTGCTACCGCTGTATTAACCAATGCCCAGAAAAAGCGATCACCATCGCATGGCACGGAAAAGTGAAGACGCAATATATGTACCCAGGAGGCCCACAAAAATGACAACGCTTTATAGCCAGATTCTCGCACAAATTGAGGCGGGCCAGCCCTGCAAGTTAATCTCCCGCTATGATCCCGCCGGAATCACACGGCAGTTGGAGAATATGCCGGAGGATGCACCCCTAGCGGACGGTCTCCAGTTCACGCAATCAGCCGATGGATTGCAACTGGCGGAGTATTTTCTCCCCAATCCCCGGCTCGTGATTCTGGGCGGGGGGCATATCTCCGTACCCCTCTGTCAATTTGCCGCCGCCCTGGGATTTCAAGTCTGGGTCTACGACGACCGCCCCGCCTTTGCCAACCCAGATCGATTCCCCACGGCCCACACCGTGCTCTGTGACGATTTCTCCCACATGGGTGACCGCCTAGCCATCCGCCGGAACGACTATATAGCCATTCTAACCCGTGGCCATCGCCATGATATCCAGTGCCTAGAAGCCCTTATGACGGGGCTACACCCCCGCTATGTCGGCATGGTTGGCTCCAAGCGGCGAATCGCCATTGTCAAGGAGCAAGCGGCAACCCAGATCGGCGTAGGTGACCCTCTGCTGGACAATTTATACGCCCCCATCGGCCTGCCCATCGGTTCCGTCACGCCGGAGGAAATCGCCCTTTCTATTATCGCAGAGATGGTGCAGGTCAAACGGCTCGGCCCGAAGGGCGACGCAAAAAAAGCGTCCTATGAGGACGCCGTAGATATGAATCTGTTTCGATTTTTGGCCGCTAATCCCCCCGTAGGGATCGCCCTGGCCACTATCGTCTCCACCCGCGGCTCCACCCCTCGGGAGGCCGGGGCCAAGATGGCCGTGACCGCCACGGGAGAGATCATCGGTAGCATGGGCGGCGGCTGCACCGAGGCCGACGTCATCCGCCGGGCCAGGGTTCTGCTGGATCAGGGCGGGTATTGCCTGATGGAAGTTGACCTCACCGACGCAGCCGAAGAAGACGGCATGGTCTGCGGCGGCGTGATGACGGTGTTGATTGAGATTTTGGACAAGGGAGATATGTATGCAGTATAGCATGAAGAAATTTAAAGATTTGACAAGTGCCGAGCTCTATGACATCTTGAAACTGCGGCAAGAGGTGTTTATCATTGAGCAGACCTGTATCTATCCCGATATAGACGACAAGGACCAAAACGCCGTTCACCTAATGGCTTTTGACGGGAATCAACTGGTCGGATGCCTTCGGATACTAGAGAAAGGCGTCACCTTTGAGGAGGTCTCCATTGGCCGGGTCGTCATGGCCCCAAGCCACCGGCGTACGGGGATTGCAAAGTGCATGATGCAACAGGCCCTGGATTTCATCAGCCAGGAATGGCGGGAGACCCGTGTAAAAATCTCCGCCCAATCCTATACCATCCCCTTTTACGCAGGCGTGGGATTCGAGGTTATGAGCAAGGAATACTTGGAGGATGATATTCCCCATGTGGATATGGTGTGGAGGGTGTAGGAAGTTCAAATGCTGGAAGGAGGATATCTAGTGAAAATTTTTACTTTGAAGTGCTTTTCGCTTGTAGCTTGTGCGGTGATGATGCTTGTTGCTTTTACCGCTTGTCAAAATTCGCCCACCCCTGATTATGTCGAAATTCCCAACTACACCGATATGCTCGATTATGCTGACATCTCCCCTGTTGAGAATATCGTTGAGGAACAATCTGATGCCACGATACCTAATTCACTGCCCGAAGCTTTTAGGCAACTAAATGAGCTTTTAGCGCCAGAAGATATTGAATGGATCAAAAATAGTGCGCTCAATGATTTAATTTCACTTCATTTTAGCTTAGGGTTGTCCATTCGTAATAATTGGTTGCGTCCAGCAGACAGTGAACTGGCCGATGTGCTAATAGACGCAGGTATTCCCGCTTGTCTTGATACGATATCCTATTTTATTATTGTGGCGTATCACCATTATCTCAATAATTTAGAATACACCGTAGAAATGCATCTTGAAACAAGAGACCACATTATCGCTCCAATCCTTACCCCACCGCCTCTTCCCGACCCTTTCGCAGACTTCTTTTCGTTTCTTCCCCCATCTGAGGCACAATAGCTTCCCGCATGGCTTTCAGCACATCTTCTGAGGAGTACCGCTTCGCTATCGTTTCTGCCTCACGTTCTGCCTCTTGCAACTTAAAGTATATTTCGCTCTCAAAAGGTTTCCTTTTCATACATCACCGCTCCGCCCAGTCCAGGCTGCGGCCTACGGCTTTGTGCCAGCCATGCCGCAGATTAGCCCGTGTTTCTTCGTCCATCTGAGGCGTGAACATCTCGTCGCACTCCCAGAGTTGCCGGATCTCCTCCAGCCCGCTCCACATGCCTGTGGCGAGACCCGCCAGATAGGCGGCGCCCAAAGCCGTGGTCTCGCTGATTTTGGGGCGGCGGACGTTTTTATTGGAGATGTCCGCCTGAAACTGCATGAGCAATCCGTTACGGGAGGCGCCCCCGTCGGCTTTTAGTTCCGTGATCTGTTCCCCTGTGTCTTTCTCCATAGCGGTGATGAGATCATCGCTTTGGTAGGCGATGGATTCCAGGGCCGCACGGATCACGTGCTCCCGCCGGGTGCCGCGGGTGATGCCGATGAGCAGGCCCCGGGCGTACATATCCCAGCGGGGCGCACCGAGACCGGTAAAGGCCGGGACCAGATAGACCCCGCCGGTATCCGCCACCTTGCCGGCGTGATACTCCGCGTCGGGGCTGTCCGGGAACAGGCGCATCTCGTCCCGGAGCCACTGGATGGAGGCACCGCCCACAAATACGCTGCCCTCCAAGGCATAGGGCGGTCGTAGGCCAGAAATGCCCGCGCATATGGTGGTGATAAGCCCGTTTTGGCTCCGATATGCCGTGTCTCCCGTGTGCATCAACAAGAAACAGCCTGTCCCATATGTATTCTTCGCCTGACCGCCCTCGAAACAGCACTGGCCAAACAGGGCCGCCTGCTGATCTCCCGCAATCCCCGCAATGGGGACGGATACGCCCTGGACTTCTGCGTAGCCGTAAATCTCCGAGGAACCCCACACCTGGGGTAGCATCTCTCTCGGAATATCTAGTGCCTCCAATAGTGTATCGTCCCAGTCCAACTTGTGGATATCAAACAGCATGGTCCGGGAGGCGTTGGTGTAGTCGGTGACGTGGGTTTTTCCCCCGGTGAGTTTCCAGATGAGCCATGTGTCCACTGTACCAAAGAGGATCTCCCCCCGTCTGGCCCGCTCCCGTGCGCCCGCCACTTGATCTAGTATCCAGGCGATTTTAGAGCCGGAGAAATAGGCGTCCGGGGTCAGCCCTGTCTTGTCTCGAATATAATCCGAGAGACCATCTGCCACCAACTGATCCACAATCCCCGCCGTGCGGCGGCACTGCCAGACGATGGCGTTGTAGATGGGCTGGCCCGTGACCCGATCCCAAAGGATCGTGGTCTCCCGCTGGTTGGCGATTCCCAGGGCGCCGATATCTGCCGGGGATATTCCGCTCTGGGCGATGACCTCCATCATGGTGGCGAACTGGGAGGCGTAGAGCTCCATGGGGTCGTGCTCCACCCAGCCCTCCTGGGGATAGTATTGGGTAAATTCCCTTTGGGCGACACCGATGATTGTCTGCGCCCTGTCAAATAGTATCGCCCTGGAACTGGTGGTCCCCTGATCCAACGCCAAAATATATTTTGCCATGATAGCCGTCTCCGTTTTTCGGTATTTTTCGTATTATATCACAAACGTAAAAATCATGTGAATTTATATTTCAAATTCACCGATTTTGTGGTAGAATATGAAGTCGATAGAACTTTGTCAACGATAGCTGAAAGATCGGGGTGATGTAGGCCATGGATATTCGACTGGCAGACCGTATGCAGGGGCGGAATCCCTCCGCTATCCGGGAGATTTTAAAACAGAACGCCGACATCTCCTTTTCGGCGGGTAATCCCTCCGCCGAGACCTTCCCGGCGGCAGAACTTGCCGCCCTGGCGGCAGAGCTCTTTGAAAATGAATACGCTCAGGCCCTCCAATACGGGATCACCGAGGGCTATGTCCCCCTGCGGGAGTTGACGGCCAATCGGATGCGGGAAAAACACGGTATCGGCGGTCTGGACGACGATATTCTCATCACCTCCGGCGGCCAGCAGGGCCTGGATCTGGCGGCCAAGTGTCTGACCAACGAGGGGGATACGATCCTCTGCGAGACCCCCAGCTTTGTCGGCGCCCTCAACTGCTTTCGCTCCTACCGCCTCCGCCTAGTGGGAATCCCCATGGACGAGGCCGGTATGGATCTCGATCAACTGGAACAGGCCCTCCGGCGAGAGCCAAATGTCCGGTTCATCTACACCATCCCCACATTCCAAAACCCCACGGGGATCACCACATCTCTGGAGCGGCGGAAAAAATTGTTGGAACTTGCCCGGAAATATAACGTCATACTCTTAGAGGACAGCCCCTACTTCGAGCTCCGCTACGACGGGGAGCCGGTACCCGCTCTCAAGTGTCTGGACACCACGGGCCATGTGCTCTTTGTAGGCTCCTATTCCAAACTCATCTCCCCCGGTATGCGGATCGGGTATGTGATCGGGCACAAAGACCTGCTCACGAAAATGGTTGTCGCCAAGCAGGGGCAGGATGTCCATACCAATTTGTTTTTCCAGATACTCACGGCCCGCTATCTAGCGCAATACGATTTAGACGCCCATATCCAGAAGTGCGTCCAACTCTATCGCGCTCGGCGGGATCGGATGATCGCGGCGTTGGAACGACATCTCGATCCCAGGGTCTCCTTCACCCGGCCCGATGGCGGCATCTTCATCTGGGGCCAACTGCCGGAGGGCAAAAGCGGTACCGAACTGGCCAAGCATGCGATAAAACGCAGTCTCGCCATTGTACCGGGTGCGCCCTTTGCCACAGACGAGGCGGACAACCCCGGATTCCGGCTCAATTTTTCTGTGCCTGACCTGGCACAAATCGACCGGGGCGTCGCCATCTTGGGCGATGCGATTCAAGAATACATTGGGAGTGTAGAAACTTCCTGACTAATAAAGCGAGGAACAAGTATTATGCCGGACACCATCTCTCCCGCCGAGGAAAAACAGACGATTTTCAGCGGCGTAAAACCCAGCGGGGATTTGACCCTGGGTTCCTATCTGGGTGCGCTGCGAAACTGGGTTGACCTGTCGGAACAGTATGACTGCCTGTACTGTATCGTAGATCTCCACGCCATCACTGTCCGCCAGCCCCCAGCGGAAATCCGCAGCCGCTGCCTGTCCCAGTTGGCTCAGTACATCGCCTGCGGTTTAGACCCCGTGAAGAATACGCTCTTCATCCAGAGCCATGTCCCCGCCCATGCGGAGTTAAGTTGGGTATTAAGCTGCTACACCATGTACGGCGAATTGAGCCGGATGACACAATTCAAAGACAAAGCAACCAAAAACGCCGAGAACATCAATGCGGGGTTGTTCACCTATCCCACCCTCATGGCAGCGGATATCTTGCTCTATCAGACCAATCTCGTCCCCGTAGGCGAAGATCAGAAACAGCACGTAGAGTTGACCCGGGACATCGCAAACCGCTTCAACGGTATCTATGGCGACGTGTTCACCATGCCGGAACCTTTCATCCCCGAGGTGGGCGCACGGATTATGAGCTTGACTGAACCCCGGCAAAAGATGAGCAAATCCGATACCGACACCGGCTGTGTCTATCTCTTAGACCGCCCAGAGGATATTCTCCGGGCCTTCAAACGGGCCGTCACCGACAGCGATAGCGCTGTACGCTTTGACCTCCAGGAAAAGCCCGGCGTGTCCAATCTCATGGGCATTTACGCCGCCGCTACCGGGAAATCCTACGCTGATATTGAGGCGGAGTTTGCGGGCCAGGGCTATGGGGCGTTCAAATCCACCGTCGGCGAGGCCGTGGTGGAGCTTCTGCGTCCCATCCGGGAAGAGGCGGAGCGGCTATTAAAAGACAAGGCGTATCTGACCCAGATCTATACAGAAGGCGCCAACCGCGCCACTTTCCTTGCTAATAAAACCTTGCGAAAAGTTTATAAAAAAATCGGGTTTGTCGCAAAATAAATGACCCGCATGACAGAGGAATCCATATGTTGACCATTTATCTGACTGAGTATCTCGCGCTCCAGATTCTGCTCGCCATGGGCGTCGCCCTGCTGATTAGCCTCCTCGCCACCCCGCCCGTGAAATGGTTCGCCCAACGGGTCGGTGCCATGGATGTACCAAAAGATAACCGCCGCGTCCACAAGGAGCCCATTCCCCGTCTGGGGGGGCTCGCCATTTTCATTGGCTTTGTTCTCAGTGTCGCTCTCTTCGCAGAAATTGATCGGGAACTCCAAGGGATTCTCATCGGCAGTGTGCTCATCGTCTTCGTGGGCGTAGTGGACGATATCCTCCCCCTGCGGGCGTGGCAGAAATTCTTCGCCCAAATCGTAGCCGCGGGGATCGTTGTCTGGCATGGTGTAACCATCGACTGGATCGGCAACCCCAACATCTTCTCCGCTTACGACTATTTGAACTTAGGGTTTTTCTCCATCCCCCTGACTATCCTCTGGATTGTGGGCATCACCAACGCGGTGAACCTCATCGACGGGCTGGACGGGCTGGCGGTAGGGGTCTCCACCATCGCCTCGCTGACCATGCTGGCAGTAGCCCTCATCGCCGCGGCCAACGGGAATGTCGCCATCGTATTCGCCGCCTTGGCGGGGGCCTGTCTCGGCTTTATGCCCTACAATGTAAACCCGGCTAAAATTTTCATGGGCGATACGGGGGCCCTTCTCTTGGGGTATCTCTTAGCCACCATGAGTATTACGGGCCTGTTTAAATTTTACGCTCTGATCTCCTTTGTCGTCCCCTTCATGGCTTTGGCGCTGCCCATCGCAGACACGACCTTTGCCATCCTGCGGCGGATCATTAAGAAGCAAAACCCCATGATGCCGGATCGGGGACATCTGCACCATCGGCTGTTGGATTTGGGCTTTACCCAGAAGCAGGCCGTGTTTATCATCTATCTCATTAGCGGTGCGTTGGGGTTATTTGCCGTGGTCATCACCTCCAGCGGCGAAATGCGTATTGTCTTTACTCTCTTGGCGTTCATCGTCATCGCCATCACCGTGTTTGTGGTATTTCGGCAGAAACCAGGCAAAAACGACATCACCTCGGACCTCTCACCGGAAGAACCGGAAGACATACAGGAGACGCCGGAAATCGCACCGGAAGTGTCAAATGACGCACCGATAGAGTCAAGTCACATCCCGGAGGGAGAAGAACATGGGTCGGATTAAAGTCATGAGCATCTTCGGCACCCGGCCCGAGGCCATTAAAATGGCCCCTCTGCTCTTAGAACTCTCACGCCGGGACGAGATCGAATCCATCTGTTGTCTCACCGCCCAGCACCGAGAGATGTTGGACGGTGTCATGCATCTCTTTGATATCAAGGCCCAGTACGATCTCAATATCATGGAGCCGGGCCAGACCCTTGCCACCATTACCACAAAAGCCTTAAACGGCCTGGGTGCCGTCCTGGAGACCGCAGTGCCGGATCTAGTCCTCGTCCACGGCGACACCACTACCACCTTTGCCGGAGCCCTCTCGGCCTTTTACAACCGGATTCCCGTGGGTCACGTAGAGGCGGGCCTGCGCTCGGGTGACCTCTACTCCCCCTACCCGGAGGAGCTCAACCGGAAATTGACGAGCCAGATCGCCGCCCTCCACTTCGCGCCCACGGCACGAAACGCAGACAATCTCCGGCGGGAAGGCATCACAGACGGCGTGTTCGTCACAGGCAACACAGTGATCGACGCTATGGCATACACCGTCCCCCGCTTCTCAGGCACTTTCGGCAGCGAGATCGATCAGATCGACTGGGGCAGGCGAAAGGTCGTCGCCCTCACCTGCCATCGACGGGAGAATTACGGCGAACCCATGACCCAGATTTTTACCGCCGTCAAAACCTTGGTCGAGCGGCACTCGGACGTAGAAGTGGTCTATCCCGTCCATTTGAGTCCGGCCGTCCAAGGCGCGGCCCGGTCAATTTTAGGCGGCGTAGATCGGATTCATCTGATCCATCCCTTAGACACCGTCCAAATGCACGCCCTGCTATCCCGGTGCCATCTGGTGCTGACCGATTCCGGCGGCATCCAAGAGGAGGCCCCGGCCCTGGGCAAGCCCGTTTTAGTCCTCCGCCGGGAGACCGAGCGCCCGGAGGCCTGCGATGCCGGCACTGTGCGTTTGGCCGGTGTCTCCGGCCCGGACATCCTGGAACTGGCTGAAGAATTGTTGACCGACCAAAACGCTTATCAAGCCATGGCCCAGGCCGTAAATCCCTATGGTGACGGCACGGCATCTCGGCGAATCGCTGACGCCATCTTATGGCACTTCGGAAAACAATCCGAAAAACCGGCGGATTTTTCCCCCGGCTCTGACCGATAGACTATTAATAATCCTGGGCGAAGGAGGCACAGATTATGAAACGACGCGATAAACGGATTTATATCATAGCCGCGCTTTTGGTAGTTGTGGTCGCCCTGCTTCTTGCCCTCTATCTGTTCCCCGGCACCATAGTGCCACGGGTCGATCTGGCAGATCAAGGCCCCGGAGGCGATGGAACCGGCCTCCCCGGTCACCCCGCCCTCCACGTAGAGATTACCCGCTATAATGTCCAGAATGTCCTGGCCACTTTGTACCGGGCGGACTACTATGTCCGCGAGATCCGTCAAACCCGGTTCTGGTCTGACGGGGCGGGTTCCGCCTCCACCACGGCGGAGATCTGGGCCACCCCCGACGTCCTGCGAATCCGGTGGGCCAATGGGGAAAATATGATCCTCTCCCACGACACCTACACCCTCTGGCACGAGGGCCGCGCTCCCATCACCCGCCCTGTGACGGCGGCAATGGGGGAGAGCCTCACTCATATCCTCGACGAGTTCCAGGGCATCCCCAGTTATGAGGCCCTTCTGGAACTCGATCCGGAGCAGATCATCCGGGCGGGCTATACCCGAAAACCCGTGGGCGATTCTGAGCGCTACGTCATCTTTCTGTCCGTCCAAACCAGCTCTCTCGGCTATGTGGACTACTACTACATCGAATTGGACTCCGGTCTCCTGGTGGAAATGGAGACCTGGGACGGTTCTACCCTGGTCTATCACATCGAGACAATCCGCCTGGACTTGTCCGCTCCACCGGAAGATGTGTTTCTTCTGCCGGAGCGAAGATCCTAGGCCTCCTCCTCCTCCTTCTTTAGTAGTGGCCGCACCCAGATAAAAATGAGTACACCTAAGATGATGAGCATGTCATCGTCGTCGCCTTCCAAGAAAAGATAGATCAGCACCAAAATGAGGAGGATATCGCCCAGGTCAATGCCACCAGGCAGTTTGTCCCGGATGCCCCGGCGGAGATTGCCCGGCAGGTGGAATAGGGCATTTAAGTCGAACTTGGGTTTTTCCGCCTCCGCTTCCGGGGGCGGCGCTTCGTTTTGACGCCTGTCCTCTGTGGGCTCCGGCTCTGGAGATACCGGGGGAGGCGGTGGAGGTTCTGACCGGATGTCGTCCATGTCCTCCACCCGGTAGAACTTCCCCGTGTTGCCGATGTATCGGTTGTACACGCGACCTCACCTCCCTTTGGACTCCTCCGAAAACACTGCCTTTGCCACACGTACCATCTGAGCGATGGTGATGGCCTGTTTTAGCTGGTTTTTCCGCTCTTCTTTCAGGTGTGGTGTCATGGCCTGCAGTAAGGCCGCGGAGCCGATCCCGCCGGCTAAGACCCCCGCCAGTTTTTTCATCAGATCCGGATCTAAACCGCCGAGGAGTCCCTCCAGGTTCAGGCCGCTTCCGGAGGTGGGGGCTTGCGCCTCGCCTTGGGTCGGACCGGGATCAGCGCTCCCTCCCATGAGGCTCTGGGCGAGGGCCATAATCTTTTCCATCTCTTGGGGATTGTTTAAAATCCCGCTGATTTTTTCCTCCAATTCGCCCATTGGTCTGCCCCCGTGTCACCCATTACTTGCTGATCATATTTTGAATTTTCCCGATGAGCCTAGCCCCTTCCTCTGTGCGCATCAGGTTGTCAAAGGTGTTCTTCAAAGTTGATAGGTCTCCTTCGGCCACGGCCTGTTTTAACTTGTTGGACTCCTGTTCCATGATGGACTTGACCCGTTGTCCGTCTTTGGAACCCACGAGATTATCTAAATCTGCGCTACGGGCCGCTGCTACTCTCTGGGCCTCATTTATGTCGATATTCGGTTTCATATGTTCCTCCATATCTGCTGATCTGCTCCAGTATATGTACAAATCCGTAAGAGGTGACCTTCTTCATGAATATTTTGGTCTTTTCCGACTCCCATGGCAATACCGCCCCCATGATAGAAGCCATTCGGCGAGAGACGCCAGACTTGATCCTCCACCTGGGGGATCACGATCGAGATACCCAGGCGCTCACGACAGAATTCCCTCCAATCCCCTTCCGGGTGGTGCGGGGCAACTGTGATCTCGGCTCTCGCAATCCGGTGCTGGATACCTTTGAACTCCAGGGACAGCGGATTGTTATGACCCACGGCCATGTGCAAAATGTGAAATTTGGGTACGCCGCCCTGTTGGATATGGGCTATGGAGCCGGGGCTGATATCCTCTTGTTTGGTCACACCCATGTCCCCTATTACGAGATCGCGGCCAACATGCACGTCATAAACCCAGGTAGTGCGGGAACGGGCCGCCAAAAATCCTGTGCCCTCCTCCGGTTGACTATCGAGGGTGTGACTTGTCAACATCTGTCCCTGTAAGCAGTGTATGCCCGGATCAGGGCGCACATAACCCCGGCGTTGCTGTTGCAATGCCGGGGTTATCTTATGAATTATCTAAAATTATCATTAGCGTGCTCAAATAACGATTGTCTCTATCGTCATCATCTGCGATTAGCATATTTAAGTGTATTCAAATTGTAGTTTCATCATCCTTTTGGCGCAAGATGCGGAGAGGGCCTAGCCTTGCGCCAGTCGGTGGGGATGTGCTATACTGGTGCAAACCGTGATACCACCAGCCATCTCTCTGGCATCAGCCGGACAAGAAAGAGACAAGAAAAAAACCATCATAGGAGCTGATCCCCATGGAACAAACAAACAGGCGCATCACAGTAAAGGTCGGCACCTCTACCCTGACCCACGCAAACGGCACCCTCAATCTCCGCCGTATGGAGCATTTGGTGCGCATCCTCTCCGATCTCAAACATGCGGGCAGCGATGTGATTCTGGTCACCTCTGGGGCCATCGCCGTTGGGGTACATAAATTGCGAATGCCGGAGCGCCCCACGGCACTGCCCCTCAAGCAGGCGGCAGCGGCGGTGGGCCAGTGCGAGCTCATGCACCTATACGATAAATTCTTCAGCGAATACAGCGTCCCTGTGGCCCAGATCCTCTTGACCCGGGACGACGTGGAGCAACCCACTGTGCGGGAAAACCTCCTCAACACCTTCCATGCCATCTTAGAGCTGGGCGCGCTCCCCATCGTCAACGAGAACGACTCTGTGAGCCACGAGGAGATCGAGTCAAAGGATCACATTTTCGGCGACAACGATACCCTGTCTGCCGTGGTGGCGGATATGTGCGGTGCAGACACCCTGGTTCTACTCAGCGATATTGACGGACTGTACGACGGGGACCCTCGGACGAATCCCGACGCCCGTCTGATCCCGGAAGTCCGAGCCATTGATGATACCCTCCGCGCCCTGGCCAGCGGAGCCGGATCCAGTCGCGGCACCGGCGGGATGATTACCAAACTGGCGGCGGCGGATATCTGTCTGCGCAGCGGCATCGACATGATCATCGCCAACGGCACCTCACCCGAGTTGCTCTATTCTCTCGTGGACGGCGTACCATTTGGCACGCTCTTTACGGCGAAGCCGGAGGCAAAATAGGAGAAGCCTATTCTATCACCAAAAGGAGGCTCTACCATGCAGTTACACCAACAGGCCGCATCGGCCAAATCCGCCGCCGTGGCCCTGGCCACAGCCGGGACGGCACAGAAAAACATCGCCCTTGCGGCCATTGCAGCCGCCTTGGATGCAAATCGCGCCACTATTCTGGCCGCCAACGAGAAGGATATTGCCGCCGCCCAAGAATCCGGTATGGCCTCCGCCATGTTGGATCGCCTGACCCTCACCGACGCCCGGATCTCCGGCATGATCTCCGGCGTAGAGGATGTCATCGCCTTAGACGATCCCGTGGGGGCGTTTCTCCACATGTCCAAACGGCCCAACGGGCTCGTCATCGGCAGAAAACGGGTTCCTCTGGGGGTGGTGGCCATCATCTATGAATCCCGGCCCAATGTGACGGTAGATGCGGCGGCCCTCTGCCTCAAGGCGGGCAACGCCGCCATCCTCCGGGGCGGGAAAGAGGCCATCCATACCAATCTGGCCCTGGCCCAGCTCATGCGAGATGCCCTGGCCGAGACCGCTCTGCCAGAAGATGCCGTTCACCTGATATCGGACACTAGCCGGGAAAGTGCCGTCACACTCATGGGGCTGACGGAATATATTGACGTACTCATCCCCCGGGGTGGTGCCGGACTCATCCGCTCCGTGGTGGAGAACGCCAAAGTCCCGGTCATTGAGACGGGCGTGGGCAACTGCCACGTCTACATTGACGCCGATGCCGATCTGGACATGGGGGCCGCCATTATCGGGAACGCCAAATGCTCCCGTCCCTCTGTCTGCAATGCGGCGGAAACCCTCCTGGTACACAGCGCCGTGGCCATCCAATTTTTACCTAAGGCGGCCGCCCTATTGAATCACTACAGCGTCCAACTCCGGGGGGACGATGAAACCCAGCGCATCTTGGGAGATTGTGTAATCCCCGCCACAGAAGAAGACTACGACACGGAATTTTTAGATTATATCCTGGCCGTCAAAGTGGTGGATTCTATAGACGAGGCCATCGCCCACATCCGCCGCCACGGCTCCGGCCACTCTGAGTGTATCGTCACAGAGAACTATACCAACGCCCAGCGGTTCTTAGACGAAGTAGATGCGGCGGCGGTCTACGTCAACGCCTCCACCCGTTTCACCGACGGCGGCATGTTCGGTCTGGGTGCCGAGATTGGTATCTCCACCCAGAAAATGCACGCCCGCGGCCCTATGGGGCTGCAGGAGTTGACTTCTACAAAGTTTGTGGTCTACGGCAACGGGCAAATCCGGTAACCACATACAGCAAAAAGGCATCCTACACAGCTTGTGCAGGATGCCTTTTATTGTTCTTTATTGCAATGGAGAACCACAATACTCACATTCGCCAACTTGCGCAGACACTCTCTTATTTGCGCCACAGCCGTTACAGGCGACCACCCGCTCTTGTGCCTGCGCAACGGGTGCCTCCGGCACTGGAGGCGTTTCTGGCTCTCTGGGAGGAGGTGGGGCTTTCGCCAAGTGAATCTCTCTGCTCTCTGTATCAATATGTGCATCTACAAGGAACCCGAGGTCAATCATTTGCTGCAAATCGCTCACCGCGACGGCATAGGCCACCCCCATGGCAGATGCGATGGCGTCAATCGACTTCTGCCCCTCGTTTGCAATGATCGCAATGTATTTTCTATATCTCGTCCCGGTGAGCTTCATTCTTTTGGATACCTCATTGATCCAAATCCCGCCACCGAGCCACGTTGCAGATATGACAAAACCACTTGGCATACCTCCTGAAATTGAAGCAAGTAGCCCTATGGCGCCCAGACTCATGAGTACAAAAGATGCGGCGGCAGGTGTTTTTCCGCTTGTGAGCGGAACGCTTTTATCCGTGCGTATTTTTCTGAATAAAAAAATTAAACCGAATGGCCCAAGTAGAATCAGCAAAAAGATGACCAACCCCCAGGGCATGGATTTTTTCGTGGTGGATGGCATTTATACTCTCCCTCCGCAATCTATATAAAAAATATAACATGAAAAATGTAAAAAAACAACCTTCTCCAGCAATTCCATATTGACTTTTCGGAGAACCTGTGTTGAAATTGTATATATTACTTTGAAGCGCATTACTGTGTCTCCCCGCCTACGGCGGGGAGACACGAAAAAACATGTTCTTACTTTTTAGCGCAAGAGTAATAGATATAGACATCATCTGAAGGGAGATATGAGCATATGGGTTTAATCCGGGCGGCCAAAGGTGCCGTAGGCAGCGTACTCGCCGACCAGTGGAAGGAGTTTTTTTACTGTGAGGCCATTCCGACAGACATTTTGGTCATAAAGGGCAAACAGCGCATCAACTCGGGATCTGCCAACACAGGCGGAACCGATAATATCATCTCGGACGGCTCTGTCGTGGCAGTTGCCGACGGGCAGGCCATGGCCATCGTAGAGCAGGGGCAAGTCGTTGAGTTTTCCGCCGAACCCGGTGAGTTTATCTACGACACGGGAACGGAACCCAGTGTTTTTCACGGATCACTGGGCGAGAGTCTTCTTGCGACCTTCTCTAACGTGGGCAAGCGTTTTACATTTGGCGGCCAGCCGGGCAAAGATCAGCGGGTCTACTACTTTAATCTAAGGGAAATCACGGGAAATAAATATGGCACCCCGCAACCGATCCCATTCCGGGTCGTGGATGAGAACATCGGGCTGGATATTGACATCTCCATCCGCTGCCACGGGCAGTATTCCTATCGGTTGACAGATCCCCTTCTGTTTTATGCGAATGTCTCCGGCAACGTGGCCCAGACCTATCGCCGGGATGAAATTGATACGATTTTGCGTTCGGAACTCCTGACCGCCCTGCAACCGGCCTTTGCACAAATCAGCGCAATGGGGGTTCGCTATAGCGCCCTGCCCGGCCACACGGCGGAGATGGCGGCGGCATTAAACGAGCAGCTCTGTGAGAAGTGGTCAAATTTACGGGGCATCTCCATCGCCTCCTTCAACATAAAAAGCGTCACCGCCTCGCCGGAGGATGAGCAGTTGATCAAAGAACTCCAGCGCAAAGCGGTCATGCGAAATTCCGATATGGCAGGCGCCACTCTCGTCACCGCCCAGGCCGATGCCATGCGAGGCGCCGCCGCCAACGAGGGCGGTGCCATGATGGGCTTTCTCGGCATGAACGCCGCTATGAACACAGGCGGCGCTAACGCCGGCCAGTTCTTCCAGATGGGGGAACAACAACGTCAGGCCCAAGCCAATCCGTCCGCCCCCACGATCTCGAGCAGCTGGGCCTGCGCCTGCGGTGAGACGAATACAGGGCGCTTTTGCTCCGAGTGTGGCACACCCCAACCAGTATCCAACACTTGGCCCTGTCCCTGCGGTCAGGCGAACACCGGCAAGTTCTGCTCCGAGTGCGGCACACCGCGTCCCGCTGGCGGCTGGACTTGTGCCTGCGGCGTAGCGAATACGGGCCGTTTTTGCTCCGAGTGCGGAAAATCGCAGGGGTAAAAGGCCTCCTTTTTTAACTGGCATCCCAAAAACGGAGCGATTGGCTCGGCGAAAAAAGCCTCCTTTTTCAAAGGAGGTGGCAGAGCGAAGCTCTGACGGGGGATTATCCCTGCGTCGCAGGTCAAGAGCAATCCTCAGTCAGCTTCCGCTGACAGCTCCTTTACAAGCAGAACGAACCCCCTGCCAGATGGCAGGGGGTTTGCATTATTGTACTAATTCGTCGCTACTACACCGAGATAACAACGCCGGAACCGACAGTTCTGCCGCCTTCGCGGATGGCGAAACGGAGACCTTCTTCGATGGCGATGGGGGTGATGAGTTCAACGTCCATTTCCACGTTGTCGCCGGGCATACACATTTCAACGCCTTCAGGCAGTTCAATGATACCGGTAACATCGGTGGTACGGAAGTAGAACTGGGGACGATACTTGTTGAAGAACGGTGTGTGACGACCGCCTTCTTCTTTGCTCAGGACATAAACTTGGCCGCGGAACTTGGTGAGGGGCTTGATGGTACCCGGCTTCGCCAGAACTTGGCCGCGCTCAACTTCGTCTTTGGCTACGCCGCGGAGCAGGGTACCCACGTTGTCGCCGGCTTCGGCGTACTCGAGGGTCTTGTGGAACATCTCGGTACCGGTGACGACAGTCTTGCGGCTCTCGTCCATGAGACCGACGATCTCAACTTCGTCGCCCACTTTGACGAGACCACGCTCCACACGACCAGTGGTAACAGTACCGCGGCCGGTGATGGTGAACACGTCTTCCACAGGCATGAGGAAGGGGAGGTCTTTCTTTCTCTCGGGGGTGGGGATATAGCTATCCACGTTCTCCATGAGAATTCTAATGCACTCATAGACGGGATCTTCGGGATCGTCCGGGCCGTTGAGGGCCTGTACAGCGGAACCCATGATAATCGGCGTATCGTCGCCGGGGAACTCGTACTTGGACAGGATCTCACGGATTTCCATCTCGACCAGTTCTAAGAGGTCGGGATCGTCAACCAAGTCAACTTTATTCATGAACACGACGATGGCGGGTACACCGACCTGACGGGCGAGCAGGATGTGCTCACGGGTCTGGGCCATGGGGCCGTCGGTGGAGGCGATAACCAGGATCGCGCCGTCCATCTGGGCTGCACCAGTGATCATGTTCTTGATATAGTCGGCGTGTCCGGGGCAGTCGACGTGGGCATAGTGACGGTTTTCCGTCTCGTATTCCACGTGCGCGGTGTTGATGGTGATACCGCGCTCTCTCTCTTCCGGTGCCTTGTCGATGCTGTCATAGGCCATAGCCTTTGCGCCACCTTTGAGTGCCAGATACTTGGTGATGGCGGCGGTCAACGTCGTCTTGCCATGGTCAACGTGACCAATCGTGCCGATGTTTACGTGGGGTTTGTTTCTTTCAAACATTTGCTTTGCCATGGTGGGGTGATCCTCCTTATTGTTGAAATTCATTTCAAATATTTTTTAAATTGAATCGCAGTTATTGTACAGCATTTAGCCATGTTTTGCAACTAAAATTTTTCCCCACGGGACAGGTCCCGCAGGGGCCCCTTCTTTTTGATCTCCTCGTCACGGCAAAGCCGTGACGGTATCAAGATTTTTACTCCGCAAAAATGTTTGGAGCGCCGGACCTCCGGCGAAAGGGCTTTTGTAGGTTAGTTCCTCTTCCCAGAGGCGATGCTCTCTTGGATGCTCTTTGGAATCTCCACGTAGTGGCTGGGTTCCATGCTGTAGTTTCCACGGCCCTGGGTACGGCTGCGGAGATCTGTGGCATAGCCGAACATCTCGCTCAAGGGTACATTGGCCTCTATCTGGGTTGCGCCGGTCATGGTCTCCGTGGTAACGATCTGGCCACGGCGGGAGTTGATATCTCCGATGACGTCGCCCATATAATCGTCGGGTACGGTGACGACCACACGCATGATGGGTTCTAAAAGCGTGGGGTCCGCTTTCTGCATGGCCTCTTTGAAGGCCATAGAACCGGCGATCTTGAAGGCCATCTCCGAGGAGTCTACCTCGTGGAAGGATCCGTCGTAGAGGGTGACTTTCACGTCCACAACCTGATATCCGGCTACAACGCCGGCCTGCATTGCACCTTGGATCCCCTGGTTGACTGCGGGGATATACTCCTTGGGTACCACGCCGCCCTTGATCTCGTCGAAGAACTCGTAGCCCTTGCCGGACTCGTTGGGCTCGACTCTGATCTTGACGTGGGCAAACTGGCCTTTGCCGCCGGACTGGCGGACGTAGCGCTGATCCACCTCGGCTGAACGCTTGATGGTCTCTTTGTAGGAGACCTGGGGTGCGCCCACGTTGGCCTCTACTTTGAACTCTCGAAGGAGCCGATCTACGATAATCTCCAGATGGAGTTCACCCATACCAGCGATGATGGTCTGACCCGTCTCCTCGTCTGTGTAGGTCTTGAAGGTGGGGTCTTCCTCGGCCAGTTTTACAAGAGCCAGTCCCATTTTTTCCTGTCCGGCCTTGGTCTTCGGCTCAATGGCGACCCGGATCACAGGCTCGGGGAAATCCATGCTCTCTAAGATGATAGGGGCCTTGTCGTCACAGAGAGTGTCACCGGTGGTGGTGTGTTTGAGTCCCACTGCTGCGGCAATATCTCCGGAATAGACGGTCTGGATGTCCTCTCTGTGGTTGGCGTGCATCTGGAGGATGCGGCCCAACCGCTCTTTCTGGCCCTTGGTGGCGTTGATGACGCTGGTGCCGGAATCCACGCTACCAGAGTAGACGCGGAAGAAGCTCAAACGGCCCACGTAGGGGTCTGTAGCGATCTTAAACGCCAGGGCGGAAAATGGCGCGGAGTCGTCAGCTGGACGCTCGCTCTCTTCGCCTGTCTTGGGATTTACGCCCTTGATGGCATCCACGTCCAGCGGGGACGGCATGTAGTCCACAATGGCGTCCAAGAGGGGCTGTAAGCCCTTATTCTTATAGCTGGTACCGCAGACCACAGGCATCATCTTGACGGCTACGGTGGCCTGTCGGATGGCGGCTTTGATAGCCTCCACACAGACGGGTTCACCCTCGCCCTCCAAGTACATCAGATGCTGCTCTAAGAGCGCGTCATCAAAATCGCTCACTGCGTCTAAGAGTTTTTCCCGGTACTCGGCGGCCAGTTCCCGCATATCTGCCGGGATTTCCTCCACACTGATCTCTTTGCCCAGGTCGTCCTTGTAGACACGGGCGTTCATCTCGACGAGATCAACGATCCCGCGAAATTCACTCTCCGCGCCGATGGGCAATTGGACGGGGATCGCATTACACTTGAGGCGATCCCGCACCATCTCCAGCACGTGGAAGAAGTCTGCACCCATAATGTCCATCTTGTTGACGTAGATCATTCTGGGTACGTTGTAGCGATCGGCCTGGCGCCACACAGTCTCCGACTGGGGTTCGACACCACCCTTGGCGCACATGACAGCCACACTGCCGTCGAGGACACGCAGAGAGCGCTCCACTTCGACAGTGAAGTCCACATGGCCGGGAGTATCGATAATGTTGATGCGATGGTCTTTCCAGAAACAGGTGGTGGCGGCGGAGGTAATGGTGATCCCCCGCTCTTGCTCCTGCTCCATCCAGTCCATGGTGGCGGTACCCTCGTGGGTTTCGCCCAGCTTGTAGTTGACGCCGGTGTAGTAGAGAATTCGCTCCGTCGTCGTGGTCTTTCCCGCATCAATGTGGGCCATGATGCCGATATTTCTGGTGTTTTCTAATGAGATTTGTCTAGGCATGATTTACTATACTTTCTTTCTCCGAAATACGCTTTCGATTTCTTGTAGAGGCGACTGTGGTCGCCTGCGGGCGCACACTGTGCGCCCCTACATGCTTACCAGCGGTAATGGGCAAACGCCTTGTTGGCTTCGGCCATCTTGTGGGTATCTTCCCGCTTTTTGACGGCGGACCCCGTACTGTTGACCGCATCCATGAGCTCGCCGGCAAGGCGCTCTCTCATGGTCTTCTCGCCTCTGGCACGGGCATAGCTTGTGAGCCAGCGGAGCCCCAACGTCTGCCGGCGCTCTTCTCTGACTTCCATGGGTACCTGATAGGTGGCTCCGCCCACACGACGGGCTTTGACTTCCAGGGTGGGCATAATGTTATTTAACGCCTCGATAAAAACCTCTAGGGGATCTTTACCGGTCTTTTCCTTGACGATGTCAAAGGCGCCATAGACAACTTTTTGCGCAACACCTTTTTTTCCGTCAAGCATAATACTGTTGATCAGCCGGGTCACCATAATGGAACCGTACAGGGGATCCGGCAAAATCTCTCGTTTGGGAACGTTACCTCTTCTGGGCACTGTACTTCCCTCCTTCACATAAAATGTTTCATAGGTACTCGAAAGCAGGTGTCTCACAATTGCGATCCTGCCCCCGTAAATGCCTGCCGTAGAGGTAACATAGTATATATGTCTACCTTTAGGCAAGGCCGCAAATCCTACCCGTGGATTTGCTCTTGTGGCCTAAAGTTTGAATCTTACTTAGGCTTTTTCGCGCCGTACTTGCTCCGGCTCTGGCGGCGGTCTGCGACGCCCTGGGTATCTAAGGTACCACGGACAATGTGGTAGCGGACACCGGGGAGATCTTTCACACGGCCACCGCGGATCATCACGACGGAGTGCTCCTGTAGGTTGTGGCCGATACCGGGGATATAGGCCGTGACCTCATGGCTGTTGGATAGGCGCACACGGGCGATCTTCCGCAGAGCGGAGTTTGGCTTTTTCGGGGTAGAGGTACGAACAGCCGTACAGACACCGCGCTTTTGCGGGCTGGGCAGATCCGTCTCCCGATTTTTCAGGGTATTCAAACCCTTTTGCATCGCGGGGGAATTAGATTTGTAGACCATTTTCTCCCGCCCCTTTCGGACGAGCTGATTGAACGTGGGCATGGGGTTCCTCCTTTCATTGTTTGGTTATCTTTAACAAAACAGCAAAGCGCTATTCCGCTAAACACAGAAAATAATTATACTACGGCGTGTTGGGGAAGTCAAGAATTTTCAACTGCACCTTGTAATGTAGGGTGCGACGCCCTCGGCGCACCGTCATATTATTATAACCGGTGCGCCGTGGCGTCGCACCCTACAAGAGCGATTCATTGCTATCCGATCACATTCCCTATCCCTGCCAGGAGGGACAGATCTACGTCTTCTTCCGGTTCTGGGTCTTCGCCGCCTGCCAGAATCTCTGTGAAATCCCGGTAGACATCCAGACCGGATCCGGCTGGGATCAGCTTGCCGATGATGACGTTTTCTTTCAGGCCAACCAGATTATCCACTTTGCCCTTGATGGCGGCTTCGGTCAAGACTTTGGTGGTCTCCTGGAAGCTGGCCGCCGACAGGAAGCTCTCTGTGGCCAGAGACGCCTTTGTAATCCCCATGAGTTGGCGGGTGTAGGTGGCCGGTTGAAGGGTCTCCTCCCCTGCGTCGATCCGCTCTTGCACTGCTCGATTGGCCTCTTTCAGGTCGAGGATATCCACGGTGGAGCCGGAGAGCAGATTTGTATCCCCCGCATCCTCCACTTTGACCTTCCGCATCATCTGGCGGACGATGACTTCAATGTGCTTGTCGTTAATCTCAACGCCCTGCTGGCGGTAGACCTTCTGCACCTCTTGGATCAGATACCGCTGGGTGTCAAAGACACCTAGAATCCGCAAGATATCGTGGGGATTGTGGGCGCCGTCGGTGATCTGGGCGCCTTTCTCGATCTCCTGGCCATCCCGCACTCGGATTCCGGCGGCGTAGGGGACGGTGTAGCTCTTGATTTCTCCGTCGTCCGGATTGGTGATGCTGATGGTGTATATGGCACTCTTTTTCGTCTCTTCGATGGCCACTTTGCCGTCAATCTCCGCTAAGATGGTCATGTTTTTCGGCTTTCTGGCCTCGAACAGCTCTTCAACACGGGGCAGACCCTGGGTGATATCGTCACCGGCGACGCCGCCGGTGTGGAAGGTCCGCATGGTGAGCTGGGTGCCGGGCTCGCCGATACTCTGGGCGGCGATGACGCCCACGGCTTCCCCCGCGCTGACCGGCTCTCGAACAGCCAAGTTGAGACCGTAGCATTTGGCACAAACGCCGCTCTTGGCCTCACAGGCCAGCACAGTGCGGACCAATATTTCGTTGATTCCAGCGGCCTGGAGGATTTCTGCGTCAGCGGCTTCCAACAAATGATCTGGGGAAAACAATACGTTCTCCTTGGCATCTGTAATGCCCGCCACCGGATGGCGCCCCCGAATGCTCTCGCCAAACGTGGTGACGACCTGGCCACGTTCCACAATCTCTTTGGCCAAATATCCCTCCGTTGTGCCGCAGTCCGGCTCCCGGATGATTACATCCTGGGCCACGTCTACGAGACGGCGGGTGAGATACCCGGAGTCAGCCGTCCGGAGGGCCGTATCTGCGAGACCTTTTCTCGCGCCACGAGAGGAGATGAAGTATTCCAAAACCGTGAGTCCTTCCCGGAAGTTGGCCTTGATGGGAATCTCGATGGTCTTACCGGCGGTGTTGGCCATGAGACCGCGCATCCCCGCCAGCTGACGAATCTGGTTCATGCTGCCTCTGGCACCGGAGTTGGCCATCATATAGATGGGGTTGAATTCGTCCAGGGTATCCTGGAGGGCGTCGGTCACGTCCCGCGTGGTCTTCTCCCACTCGTTGACGACCAGACGATACCGCTCCTCGTCGGTGATGAGACCCCGGCGGAATTTCCGCTCGATGTCGATGACCGTCTGCTCCGTTTTCTCGATGAGAGGCCGCTTGGCCTCTGGCACGGTCATGTCAGAAATGGAAATCGTAATGGCACCCTGGGTGGCGTATTTAAAGCCCAAGGCCTTGATATTATCCAGCACTTCGGCACTGCGGGTAAAGCCGTATTTGGCGATACAGTGCTCTACGATCTGCCCCAGTTTCTTCCGGTCGCACTTAAAGTTGATCTCGTAGTCTAAGCAGTGCGCCGGATCAGTCCGATCCACAAAGCCCAGATCTTGGGGCAGGGGTTCGTTGAAGATGATCCGGCCTACAGTGGTCTCCACCAGGGCGGAGATCTCTTCTCCGTTGTGCGCGCCGAACCGCCGGACTTTGATGGGCGCATGGATGCCCACGGCTCCCTCTTCATAGGCGAGGATCGCCTCCTCCGCTGAGGTGAACACCTTTCCGGCACCATCCTCGTCTCGCGTGAAGGTCAAGTAGTACGCCCCAAGGATCATGTCCTGGGTGGGGATGGTAACAGGGGTCCCGTCCTGGGGACGGAGCAAGTTGTTGGAGGACAACATGAGAATCCGGGCCTCGGCCTGTGCCTCTGTGGACAGGGGTACGTGGACGGCCATCTGATCGCCGTCAAAGTCGGCGTTGTAGGCGGTACAGACCAGGGGATGGAGTTTCAGCGCACGGCCCTCAACCAGCACCGGCTCAAAGGCCTGGATGCCCAGGCGGTGGAGGGTCGGGGCGCGGTTTAGGAGAACCGGGTGCTCTTTGATGACCACATCCAGCGCATCCCAGACCTCATTTCGGCCCTTGTCCACCATTTTCTTGGCACTCTTGATGTTATTGGCAATCCCGTCTTCCACCAGCTTCTTCATGACAAAGGGGCGGAACAGTTCAATGGCCATCTCTTTGGGCAGACCACACTGATACAATTTCAAGTCTGGCCCGACTACGATAACGCTTCTACCGGAGTAGTCCACACGTTTGCCTAAGAGGTTCTGGCGGAAGCGACCCTGCTTGCCCTTGAGCATATCCGAAAGGCTCTTGAGGGCGCGGCTGTTGGCGCCGGTGACGGCTCTCCCCCGGCGGCCGTTGTCGATGAGGGCATCTACGGCCTCCTGGAGCATCCGCTTCTCGTTGCGGACGATTATATCCGGCGCAGACAACTGGATCAACCGCTTGAGCCGGTTGTTCCGATTGATGACACGGCGATAGAGATCGTTGAGGTCACTGGTGGCGAAGCGTCCGCCGTCTAACTGCACCATGGGCCGGATCTCCGGCGGGATCACGGGCAGGGTCTCGATGATCATCCAGGTGGGGTCGTTACCGGAGAGCCGGAATGCCTCTACCACTTCCAGGCGTTTAATGAGTTTGGCCTTCTTCTGGCCGCTGGCCTCTTTCAGCTCCGCCCGAAGTTCCTGGGACAGTTTGTCGCAGTCAATATCGGCTAAGAGCTGCTTCACAGCCTCGGCGCCCATGCCGGCCTGGAAATCGTCCTCGTACTTCTCCTTCATGTCCCGGTATTCTTTTTCCGTGAGAATCTGATTCTTCGTCAGGGGCGAGAATCCGGGGTCGGTGACGATATAGGCGGCAAAGTACAGCAC
Organism: Oscillospiraceae bacterium; assembly: GCA_009780435.1. Classification (GTDB taxonomy): domain Bacteria; phylum Bacillota; class Clostridia; order Oscillospirales; family Oscillospiraceae; genus WRAB01. The sequence goes on from WRAB01000020.1 coordinate 32,614, forward strand.
TTTTTCCAAAATCCGCGGGGTGATATCTAGGAGCAAGCCCATCCGGGAGGGGATGCCTTTGAAATACCAGATATGGCTCACGGGGGCGGCCAATTCAATATGGCCCATCCGCTCTCTTCTGACTTTGCTCTTGGTGATCTCCACGCCGCAACGGTCACAGACTTTGCCCTTGTAGCGAATTTTCTTGTACTTGCCGCAGTGACACTCCCAGTCCTTGGTGGGGCCAAAGATTTTTTCACAGAAAAGGCCCTCCCGCTCGGGTTTTAGCGTCCTATAGTTGATGGTCTCCGGCTTTTTGACTTCGCCGCTGGACCACTGCATGATCTTTTCGGGAGAGGCAATGCTGATTTGAATGGCATCAAAGGGTGTATTCATCAAAATTCCTCCTCTTCCTCCGGAAACGCTGCCGGCTCATCGTCTTCCTCTTCGTCATCGCCTAAGAGCACGGCGGCGTCCTCGTCTTCCTCTGATTCCACTTGTTCGATGTTGTATCCGGAGGACTCGATCTCCTGGTCGCTGGCCCGGTACTCGTTCTCGTCCCGGATCCCGCCGCGAAAGTCTTCCTCTTCCTCTTTGAGCTCAATGACATTGCCCTCGTGATCCAGTACCCGGATATCGAGACAGAGGGATTGGAGTTCTTTCATGAGCACCTTGAAACTCTCCGGCACGCCGGGCTGGGGTACGTTGTGGCCCTTGACAATGGCCTCATACGTCCGGACACGGCCCGTCACGTCGTCAGATTTAACGGTCAATATCTCTTGGAGGGTATAGGCGGCGCCATAGGCCTCCAATGCCCAGACCTCCATCTCACCAAAGCGCTGGCCGCCGAATTGGGCCTTCCCGCCCAAGGGTTGCTGGGTGACGAGGCTGTAAGGGCCTGTGGATCTGGCGTGGATCTTGTCGTCTACCAAGTGATGGAGCTTTAGGAAGTAGATATATCCCACGGTGACGGGGCTGTCGAACGGCATACCCGTCCGCCCGTCGTAGAGTACGCTCTTTCCGTCGGAACGCAGACCCGCCTGCTCCAATGTGTCCATAATATCGATCTCGGACGCACCGTTGAATACGGGGGAGGCCACTTTCCAGCCCAACGCTTTTGCGGCATAGCCCAAGTGGACTTCTAATACTTGTCCGATGTTCATACGGGACGGGACACCCAGAGGATTGAGCACGATATCCAGAGGTGTGCCGTCGGGCAGATAGGGCATATCCTCTTGGGGTAAAATCCGGGACACGACGCCCTTGTTGCCGTGGCGTCCGGCCATTTTGTCGCCCACGGATATCTTCCGCTTCTGGGCGATATACACCCGGACGACCATATTGACGCCGGGGGACAGCTCATCACCGTTTTCCCGAGAAAAGACTTTTACATCTACCACGATCCCGCTCTCGCCGTGGGGGACTTTGAGGGAGGTATCCCGCACTTCCCGAGCCTTTTCGCCGAAGATGGCGCGGAGCAGGCGCTCCTCTGCGGTGAGATCTGTCTCGCCTTTGGGGGTCACCTTGCCCACGAGGATATCACCGGAGTGTACCTCGGCGCCGACGGAGATAATGCCCCGCTCATCCAAATATTTCAGCGCGTCCTCGCCGACGCCGGGGATATCTCGGGTGATCTCCTCGGGGCCGAGTTTCGTATCTCTGGCATCGGCCTCATACTCTTCAATATGGACGGAGGTAAATACATCATCCATGGCCAGTCGCTCACTGATTAGGATGGCGTCCTCATAGTTGTAGCCCTCCCAGGTCATAAAGCCTACCAGCACATTTTTACCCAGGGCAATCTCTCCTTGATCTGTAGAGGGGCCGTCGGCCATGACGGTATTCGTGGCAATCCGCTCACCCACGTTGACAATGGGCCGCTGATTGATACACGTGCCCTGGTTGCTTCGGGCGAATTTCATCAGATTATAACTTTTCTCTCTACCGTCGTCGTATTTGACGGAGATGGCATCGGCGCTGACCTGTTCCACCACGCCGTCGCCCTCGGCCATGACCATGACACCGGAGTCGATGGCGCACTTGTGCTCAATTCCGGCGGCCACAATGGGGGCTTCAGTGCGTAGGAGGGGTACAGCCTGCCGCTGCATGTTGGCACCCATGAGGGCTCTATTGGCATCGTCGTTTTCCAGGAAGGGGATCATGGCGGTGACGACGGAGACCATCATCTTCGCAGATACGTCAACGTAGTCCACACGATCTCTGTCGACTTCAATGATCTCGTCCCGGTGTCGGCAGGTGATCCGCTTGTTGACTAGACAGCCATTCTCATCTACCAACTCTGTGGCCTGGGCGACGATGTATTGATCTTCCATGTCCGCCGTCAAGAAGTGTACTTCCTCAGTGATCCGATGGGTCTCCTTGTCCACTTTCCGATAGGGTGCGATAAGAAACCCGTATTCATCCACCTTGGCAAAACTGGCCAGATAGCTGATCAATCCGATGTTGGGTCCCTCCGGGGTCTCAATGGGACACATGCGGCCGTAGTGGCTGTAGTGGACGTCACGGACGTCGAAGTTGGCTCGCTCCCTGGAGAGTCCGCCGGGGCCCAGGGCCGACATTCTGCGCTTGTGGGTCAGTTCCGACATGGGATTGGTCTGGTCCATGAACTGAGACAGAGGGGACGATCCGAAAAATTCCTTAATGGCCGCCGTGACAGGCCGGATGTTAATCAGTGACTGGGGCGTGACGATGTCCAGGTCTTGTAGCGTCATCCGCTCCCGGATAACACGTTCCATGCGGGAGAAACCCACCCGGAACTGATTTTGCAGAAGTTCCCCCACAGAGCGCATCCGGCGGTTGCCCAGATGGTCAATGTCGTCGGGGTTGCCGACCCCGTGGCCGAGGCCTAAGAGATAGTTCACCGTGGCGAAGATATCGTCCACGATAATATGTTTTGGCACCAGGATATCTGCATTATCCCGGATGGCGTCTAAGAGGGCCTCGCCCTCGTGTTCTTCCATGAGTTTTTTGAGCACGATAAACCGCACCCGCTCATTGACGCCGAGACTTTTGGGATTCACATCTACAAAACTCTCCAGGGGCACCATGCCGTTGGAGAAGATTTTCACCGGGGCGTCGTGTACCTTGAGGGTGGCCTCAATGACGCCCCGCTTTTCTAGTTCTTCCGCCTGCTCTCTGGTGACTACAGTCCCCGCCTCAGCCAAAATCTCACCGGTCAAGGGGTCGGCCACAGGGTAATAGAGTTCCTGGCCAATGAGCCGGGGGCGCAGGGACAGCTTCTTATTGAATTTATATCGGCCCACAGCGGAGATATCGTACCGCCTGGGATCAAAGAACAGGTTTTCTAAAAGCGTCTCGGCGCTGTCCACCGTGGGCGGATCCCCGGGGCGCAATTTTCTGTAGATCTCCAAGAGTGCATCTTCCCGACTGCCGGCCCCATCCTTGTCCAGGGTGGCCAGAAGCCGCTCGTCTTCGCCGAAAATCTGCCGCAAGTGCTCGGCACTGGTGGCCAGGCCGCCGGTAGCCTCGGTGAAGCTGTTCCAGGTATAGGGTTTCTCCAGATTCGGCTGCCCCATGGCCCGCAGGAGCCAGGTGATGGGGAGTTTTCGGTTTTTATCAATCCGGACGTAGAAGACCCCTGCCGCATCCGTCTCATACTCCAGCCACGCCCCACGATACGGAATCACTGTGGCGCTGTAGGTGTTCTCGGCGGTCTTGTCCGTCTTGATCTCGTAGTAGACCCCGGGTGATCGGATGATCTGGGAGACAATAACCCGCTCGGCTCCGTTGATGATGAACGTGCCGCCTTCGGTCATCAAGGGGAAGTCTCCCATAAAAATTTCCTGCTCTTTGATCTCTTCCGTCTCTTTGTTGCGCAGGCGCACGGAGACTTTTAGGGGCGCGGCATAGGTGGCATCCCGTGCCTTGCACTCCTCCACAGAGTATTTCGGGGTTTCCTCCATGGCGTAGTCAATGAAGGAGAGTTCTAAATTCCCCGTGTAGTCGGAAATGGAGGAGACGTCTTTAAAGACCTCCCGAAGCCCTTCTTCCAGAAACCACTGGTAAGAGGCTTTCTGCACCTCAAGAAGGCTCGGCAGGTCTTGAATGTCGTGGGTCTTGGCATAACTCTTTCGCAACGTCTTTCCGTACAGTACGTCTTTTGGCAAAATTCCTTCACTCCTCGTCGCATGTTTGGTTGGGCAGAATTGCACACCCGGATCGGTTGTCGAGTTTCGCTCGTTATCTGTTGATTTTTGCTCCGCAAGTGGATAAAATAGAGGCAGTTCAATGATCGTGGAGTAGTATCTCTAAAATTTTAAACATAGCATCTGATTATATCAAGAAATAATCTCTTCTGTCAAGAGGTTTTTTGTTTTGTTTTCACGAATTTTTTGTCGTATTTTTATGCACTTTGTCAATACACGATGAGACCACAGAAGGTCTCTTTTTTGTTTTCTCTTACTTATCCGGCTTTGCCGGAGAGATGGCTGGTGCAGAATCCAGCCTTGTCCTACCCGCCTCTAGCTTGCGAGCAGAGATTTTATAGGGCCTTTTTCGCCCTGCTTATAAGCTACAGGCGGCTGACACCAGATTTTCCTTTTGCCGTGATATCTAAGCGGGCACATTCGCACCAAAACGTCTGTGCGTTGCGTAATTTACCAAATTGAATCCCTAAAATACGTGGTTGGCACCAAAGCCAGAGGCGATTCGCGGCGGCACC
>WRAB01000021.1 GCA_009780435.1 Oscillospiraceae bacterium
AAAGCCGGGCCGGCTGGGATTTCCGCTCAATGCCGTTGCATTTTGCCCGTGGGGTACCGTTTGCACCAAGAGCGCTTGATTGCCATTATAGGTGCCGCCGTTTAGGGCAAAGGTTACGGTATGGTTGACGCCAGGCGTCCACTGGGCGACAAATGTCCTATTCTCTGTCACGTTAGTAAGATTCAGTGCGGGAGCCCAACCGGTAAATGTATAGCCATTGCGTGTTGGATTCACGCTCAATGCCGTTGCATTTTGCCCGTGGGGTACCGTTTGCACCAAGAGCGCTTGATTGCCGCTGTAGGCGCCGCCGTCTAGGTCGAAGGTCACTGTATGCCGTGCCCACTGGGCAAACAGGGTTATATTACCATCTAAGGGTATAGTATCATCTAAAGCTATTTCACTTCCCGCGGCGTAAAATCTGCCGCTTCCGTCGGCGGCTGTGTTCCAGCCTGCAAACCCGTAGCCGGGAGGTGCAGTAATATCTGCGGCCGAGCACGTAAGTACCGTATGCACAGAGTCCGCTCTAATCCAAGCGTTCACGGAGGAACCAACAAGGTGAGGCCCGCCTGTACCGCCGTTGGCGTCGTAGGTCAATTCAACTAAATTCATGAGCACCCGCCTACTGGGGTCAACATCGTGGAGAAAAAAGTTTATATCATAATTATTCAGTAGGTGAATAAACTCGCCGTAATCTCCAATAATGCTGGAACGGGTAAATTGAATATTAGCCAGCGGGGGTTCCGGCGGCACTACAGCCCGCCTGGCTTCGTTCCTATAAAAGATGACATTGGGTCCCGTTGTGGTCCGCTCAGGGCGGAAATCTGTCCAAATGCCGCCGCCGTCTCCGTAGGTTATGTTGTGGCTGATTGTGCCGTTATGCATAGTAAATGTGATTATGCCTTCTCCCCCCGTGAGCACGAACACACCGCCGCCGCCGGCCATGTCGTCAGTGCCAGTAAAATAGTAAATGTGATTATGCCTTCTCCCCCCGTGAGCACGAACACACCGCCGCCGCCGGCCATGTCGTCAGTGCCAGTAAACATGTTTCTGCCTATAGCCTTATTGCGGGTGATGGTACCATTATGCATGATAAATGTGGCCCCGAAGAGGGCTTCTTGCACGGCCACACCGCCGCCTTGCGTAGCAGTATTATCACTTATTGTGCCATTGTTCATGATAAATTGACCATTCACAAGAACACCGCCGCCTTGCACAGAAGTATTACCACTTATTGTGCCGCCATTCATAATGAAGGTGCCGATCGCACCTACGCCCCCACCGTGGGTCACTCCGGCGTTATCGTAAATTAGGCCATCGTTCATAGTAAATGTGCTGCCCAAACCTATGAATACACCTCCGCCTATAGGAAGACGATTACCTGTGATTGTGCCTCCATAATTTAGGTATAAGGAGCCGCCATTCTGCACAGCTATTCCGCCGCCGTGTGAATTCGATCCGCCGCCGTCTATAGTAACATTTTCTAAGGTCAGTGTGCCACCATCTACTGCAAAATGCCGGGTCGGGGCGGCTCGCACAAGGGAAAACGGCCCGCCCGGCCCGCTGGTAAGTGTGATATTAACTCCCGGCGGGATAAAAGGAATAGGAAGTGAATCAACTATATCATTCGCAAGTTCGATAACCTGTGTACCGCCCAGTGCAATCGCTTCCCTCAACTGGGTCGCGGTAGATACAGGCGTACTTAGCGGTACAAGTTCTATCCCCTCTGCCAGAGCCGCCGTCGGCACGAGGGTAAGCAATAGGCTGAGTATGAGGAATATGCTGAGTATTCGTTTTTTTAGCTTCATTTTCCAAAATCCTTCCCAAATTTAATGATTCAATAAAAATCTCAAGTATTTGCGAGTTCATAAATTGCCACAAGTATAGTATCACACAAACTATAAATGTGTCTGTGCATTTTTTAATATTGTAATAATATTGCAATGTTTAGAAGCCCACTCATTTCCTCGTGGTCAACTCCCGTTGCATACGTGTGTTCCTTGTTTAATATAGCACATTTATTGAATTATGTCAACTAAAAAGGGACTGAAATTTTTGTAAAATTCTACCCGGTGAACACCCCTTCTTCCAGCGCCGATAGGAAGGGGAACATCTCGTTATAATGCTTGTGCATAAACAGCGCACTGCCCCGATGGTATAGCTCTTCGGCGAGCCTATCGGCAATGGGGGTGAGCAGTTTTTCGTGTGCGCACTGGACGGGACTTATGTCAATTGCGAACGCATCGCCTTGGCGGGCCAGCATATCGTAGGCGTAGTTACAGCGGGATTGAATGGCGCAGGCGTTGCACGCATCAAGGGGGATTGCGCCTTTTTGGGCGAAAAACGCCTGTTTTTTCTCATCAATGCCCGCCCAGACATCGCCGATGGCAAATGCGGGGTCGTCCACGTAGCGGGAGCCCGGAAAAATCGTCCCATCCGGTGCGACAGACGGCTGATTCTGTGACATGTTACGCCGGTCAATGTTATAGGCCGCCCCCTTTACGTGAGATAGAATTTTTTGATCGAAGGGCGAGAGGTAAAACTTCTGTTCATCCAGTGTCCAGTTGCAATATAGCTTGGCCAATTTTTCATACTCCTGCCCCAGCGTTTCAAAGTCCGCCTGGGTCCAGGGCGCATCGTAGTTGAGATTCAGCGTCATATAGCGAAACCCGCTCCGGCGCAAAAATTTGACCATATCCGTTGCCTTATGCACCACCGACGCATCCAGCACCCCCATGCCGATTGCAAAGGGCTGATAGCGCAAAAGCAGCGGAATTTTGTCCGCAAGTACCCCGGATGACGGGGAGCCGTCAGAGAAAAAGCGGCAATCATCTTGTGCCGGGCCGTCGTGGGAGAAACCGATGGTCAGATTGACGCTTTTGGCGAATTGTAAAAAGTCTTCGTCGAGCAAGATGCCGTTTGTCGTAATTTTATAAAAAAACTGGTGTCCCGTTTTTTTGCGGATTTCCTCTGCATAGGCCACGGTTTGATGAATCACGTCCCGCTCTAACAGGGGCTCGCCGCCGTAGAATAAAATCCCGGTGGGCGATCCTTTGGTAACCGCAACATCCACCGCACGCTTTGCCGTGTCCGCCGTCATGCGCAACTGGCCAAAGGCGACAAAGCAATATGTACAGGCGAGATTGCATCGATTGGTGAGGTGCAGGGTCAGGTTCATGGGTGTGTCTCCTCAATGGGAAGCAACACTCCCTCCATACGCAAGTGATCCAAAAAGGCGTCAATCTGATCTATAAGCCGCCCCTTAAGGATTTCCCCGGCCTCTTGCTTTTCTGCGTCTGTAAACGTCTGCTCAATCAGCGTCGGATAGGCTTCCCAATCCCAACTCTGACCATCGCACATTGATTTCGTTGGATTGTACATAAAGGTGGCGGATATTTGAAACTGCTGTGCAAAATCCTGTTGCAATTTGTCTTCTATCTCACCCCGTGGTATTTCCCAGTACCAAGGCCAGCTGGTCGCCGGGAAGACAATGCCCTGCCTTGTGCGCTCGTCAAAAAGGGAAAGGGCGGCAGTGGCTTCCTCTGCCGGGACTTCCGCAGTCGCAACATAGTCCGGCACCGGGGCATCAAAGCAAATGCCCGCCTGACAGAGCCGGTTGCGGATAATCTCCAGCGCCTCTTGTTCCGTTAAATGGGCGACGTAAAACGGTCCCGCACCTGAGCCGCCCCAATGTGTGCGCACTTCTACGTCGAATTTGCGCCCGTCCTCTGCGTACCAGTTGTCCCTCTGCGGGTAGCCGACTACGCCGTGGATGCCGTCATCGCAACGTGCAGCCGGTTCAGTCGGCTGTGCTGCACAACCCGTCAACGCCCCAATGCTCAGCGCACCGAGGCAGACGATCATCGCCGCGTTTTTTGCCCAGCGCATAGGCAGTTTTTTCAACGCCGCAGGCGGCGCTGTCGTGCGGGTCGGATATGCGGGCGGGGTATAGTTTTGCATAGGACTTAGGGTAAAGTGTTTGTTTTGCATCACGTTTCCCTCCTAATGCTATCTTAGACGATAGACCGGGCGGGAAAGTTCCCTTGTTTATGCAGACATCACCGCCCCAACAGCGTCGTATTAATCATCCTGTCGAGCACCTGCCAGTTGGTCACCGGGTTTCGCCGCAGATTGACAAAGATCAGCTCCGTGAGTTCCGACAACGGGGAGACATCGGCGATATAATTGCTCTCCGCCTGGAAGTATTGTAGATGATGTAGATCGGAGACGAAGTTGATATCCCGCACATTGTTCCCGTCAATGGTCAGTGATTCCAAGCTGGACAGACTGGCAAGCGCATCAGAAAATCGTTCCAATGCGTAGGGTTCCGGCCAGGAGATTCCTATCAGTCCGCCGCTCCCGCTGACCTGAAACGACGATACCAGCCGCACATTCGCCATATCCAACACCCGAAGCTGTTGTAAATTCGCAATGCCGGAGAAGTCGCCCACCACCGTGTTGCGGGAGATGTTCAACTCCTCCAATTGTGTCAGCCCGTAGATAAAGTTCCAGTTGAAGAAAATCTCGTTGTCCGACAAATCTAACCGCCGCAGATTGGAGAGCTGCCCGATGGCGGCCATATTTCTCACCTCACTGCCATAGGTACGGCTGTCATAAATCCGCAGGGTGTGCAAGTTTTGCAGAGCGCCCAGAGGGGCGGCATCGGTTAAAAGCCAGCCGAAGTTGAGGTGTAGTTCTTCTAGGTTCTCCATCCCCCGCAGGGCATCCAGTGTGTCGGCGTTGTGAAGGGTCATCTTTCGGACTGAGGTCAACCCCTCTAGGTACGTGGTGGGCCTAACCCGCCCCGTATTGCGGCCCGTGTGCAAGTGCAATTCTTCCAGATGGATGAATCCCGCCAGAGAGGGAATTTCCGGCACGTCTCGATTGTCGAACAGCCGTAAATACCGCAAATTGATCAGGGGCAGGATGAAGTCGTAGCTTCTGGCGTCCGTTCGCACAATGCTCAGAGATTCCAAGTTGGTCATCTCGCTGATAAAGTGTAGATTGATATCCTCTGTGCGTTCAATATGCAGCGAGCGGAGCCAAGACATCTCCTGTAGCGTATTCAGCGAAGAGAGTTGGCGGTTGTTGACAAAAGCGAGTTCCGTGATGTTCTGCTGGATACTCAACACAGAGAGGTCGCTGATCCCCGTGGCGTAAAGCCCCAGGGCGTATAGATTCGGTAATTCCGAGATCCCCTGTAGCGAATCGAAGTTTCTACCGGAGACTGCCAGCCGGCTCAATTCCGGCATTACGGCAAACGCGGTGAGGTCACCTAACATTCTGCTGGCAATCACGTCTAACTCCCGGATATTCGGCAAGTCTCGGAGCAGATTCGGCCCAATTTGCCCGTGGCGGATTGCCAGGACTTCCAGGCCCTCCAGATATTTCAGTTGGTTCGCATCTTCGATGACCGCATCCGGTTGGACTTGCAGAGCCAACGCACTGGACTCCACTTGCCCCAGCGGGATATGTTCCGTAGAAATCGCCACAAATTCGCTGTCAATCACCATGGTTTTAATCTGTGCAAGGGTATCCCAATCGATTTGGGTGAGCTCTTGTCGGAAAAATAACTCCAGGGACTGGCGCAGGCCGGAGTCTGTAATATGGTCTGCGGGCGCCCCACGGACCCCGTCCGACGGCGCCTCATCCTCTTGCTGGCTCTGCATATGTTCCCGAATCTGATCCACCGGAATCGGCGTAACGGACGGGCCGGTGGCTGCGGGAGCGGAGCCGTCCGGTATGAGAAAGAGAATCAACGCCCCGGCCACAAGGACGGCAAAGAGCGCAACCCCTGTCAGTACACCGGTCTTTTTTATCTCTGGCTTCGCCGCCTGCACCACTTCCTCCGGAAGCGTGGCACCGCACGCAGCACAATTATCGCTTGCATCTCTCGCTACTTTCCCGCAATATGTACACTTGATTGCCAAAGTTATCTCTCCCCTTTTTCTGGTGTTTTCCCCCGCCGAAGGCGGGGGAAATGCAGCTCTGTCTTCGCTCAAAAGCGGCTTAAAAATTGATCCCCTACTCCATATACAGCCCGCAAAATGCCCTGTGATCCAGTACGTCGGAGAGTTCCATGAGTAGCGTATGGATTCCGCCGTCGCCTTCTCCGTAGTGCAGGGGCGCCTCTGCGAGATGCCCGTCGCCATCCGCCGGGCGGATGGGGAGATTGATCAGAACCGCCGTCCCCTGCCCCTCTTTGCTGCTCAAGAGCAGGGTGCCGCCGTGGAGCCGAGCGATGAATCCCGCGATGGCCACACCCAGGCCGACGCCGGCCCAGATGTCCGTGTCCTGCCGCTCTTTTTTGTACTGCTCGAAAATATGGGGCATGTCCTCCGGCGGGATTCCGGCCCCGGTATCTTTTACGGCGATGACCGCATTTTCTCCCCGGCGTGTCAATTCCAAGGTCAGGTGTCCCTCCTGATCCATGCCCATGATGCTGTTGGCAATTAAATTGAGCAACAATTTATTCATCTTCTGCCGATCAATGGCCGTAACGAGGCGATCCAGATCCGTCTTGATCCGGAGGGTAATCCCCATATCTCGGGCGAAGTGGGCCGCCGACTGGATCAGCTCCCGGCAAAACAGCACGAGATCCGTATTCTCCGGATACAGGCGCTCCCGCCCGTCCTGGAGACGGACAAAGTGGTCGATATTATCACACAGCCGCTCTAACTGGTAATAGCTCTTGTTGAGAATCGTCAAATTGGCCTGTTGATCCTCCTCCAGCTGGTCCACGGCGGGAAGCAACTGCTTTGCCGCCATATTCAAGATCGTCAACGTGCGCCGCATGGAGCTACAAAAGTTCTCTGAGAGCTGAGATTCTTCCGCTGTGGGCCCGGACTGGGGAAGCAGGGTGTAAACCTGTATGTCCTCGATTCGTGTCCCCAGTACGGTGCAACTCGCCTCCCCGATCTGGATACTACAGGCGAAGGGTTCTTCTTGCATCGTCAAAACAGACTCCGGGAGCAATTCCACGGCGGCCATGCCCGGCGTCACATGGGGATAACACCGCTTACCTGCGGCGTTTATAAATATCAGGATCCCATCTCTCACGCCGACTGTGACATCTCGCTGTAATAAAAATAACTGTGCAATATGCTTGTCTTCCACAGAGTGCACCTCATTTCCTCCCTAACCCATCTATACAATGGCCTTCATCCATTGTTCTTCATTTTGGCACAAATTACAGATTTGTCTCGTGTAAAATTTTTCCGCTCCCATCATATCAAATCATCTCCGGTAAATCAACGAAAAATATCGAATTTTGTAGATATTGCGCCTGTATGAATAAAAAAATGTGTTTTTTCGTGTTTCCCCCGCCCGGGTTGGGGGAAACACAGTAATAACGCAAAAAGATGCCTATGTTTTTACTGGGAAAGCGCATATTAGTTTGGCACTTTACACGACACAAAATTTCGCAAGAATGCTTTTATTTTTGGCAGATTTGCAGTATAATGAGGATTGTGAAAATATCAGCAAATAGAATTATGATTTACGATGGAGGTTTTTAAGGTATGGGTATCAAAATTGCAATCAATGGGTTCGGCAGAATTGGCCGTCTCGTCTTCCGCGCAGGCCTCAAGCGGAGCAACGTTGAGTTTGTCGGCATCAACGATCTCATCACACCGGACTACATGGCGTACATGCTCAAGTACGACACCATCCACGGCCCATTTGAGGGAGAAGTCAGCTACACGGACGACGCCCTGATCGTCAACGGCCAGACGATTAAAGTCTTCTCCGAGCGCAATCCAGAGAATCTGCCCTGGGGCGAGCTGGGCGTATTCGCAGTCGTGGAGTCCACCGGGCTCTTCACCACCACAGAGACGGCTTCCGCCCACCTGAAGGCCGGTGCAAAAAAAGTCGTGATCTCCGCCCCCTCCGCTGACGCCCCCATGTTCGTCATGGGCGTCAACAACGAGACCTACGAGCCGTCCATGGACGTGATCTCCAACGCGTCTTGCACCACCAACTGCTTGGCCCCCATTGCCAAAGTCATCAACGACAAATTCGGCATGAAAGACGGCCTCATGACCACTGTCCACGCCACCACCGCCACCCAGAAGACGGTGGACGGCGTCTCCGCCAAGGACTGGAGAGGTGGCCGCGCCGCCGCCGGCAACATCATCCCCAGTTCCACAGGTGCCGCCAAGGCTGTTGGCAAAGTCATCCCCGCCCTCAACGGCAAGCTGACGGGTATGGCCATGCGTGTCCCCACCCTCAACGTGTCCGTTGTAGATTTAACTTGCAACCTGGAAAAGCCCGCCTCCTACGCGGATATCTGCGCCGCCATGAAAGCCGCCTCCGAGGGCGAGCTCAAAGGCGTTCTGGGCTACACGGAAGAGGCTGTGGTCTCCTCCGACTTCATCGGTGATGCGCGCACCTCCGTCTTCGACGCGAAGGCCGGCATCTCCCTGACCGACACATTCGTCAAAGTCGTGGCCTGGTACGACAACGAGTGGGGCTATTCCGTCAAAGTCGTAGACCTGGTGGAGTATATCGCCACACGGTAACTGTAACAACTGTACACAGCGGACACCTGGAATCAGGTGTCCGCTGTTTTTTTACGCAGGGGCGGGGAAGTCCCGCCTGCAATATACGGCCATCTGCAGTGGGACGGGCGAACACTGTTCGCCCGTGTTATACATTGCAGAACGATGCCCATCCCCCGCCCGTTATTCCGCGCATCTTAATTACAAACTTGCCGCCGCGACACTCTGTCCCACCCGCCGCGCTTTTTCATCAAAGGTGCGGATTGTAAACGCGTATTCGCCATACTCCTCCGCAATGACCTGTTTGGCCGTATCCAAGATCAGGTCGCCGCCCGCCCCGGACATGACGCGCCCTAAGAGCAGCACGTGTGCAAAGTGGTAAAATTCCCAATGTAGCGGCAACGTATGCCCCAGGTAGACCCCGATTGAGCGAAAGATATCCCGAATCTCTTCACACTTTTCGCCTCGGGCGAGCATATCTTGGACAATCTTTAGCCTTTCCCCCGGAGAGGTTTCCACAGCAAAGACAATCCCCGCCCGCTCCGCCAGTTTGATCACGGCGTCCTGGGAGAAATATTTGACGCCGCAGCCGATGTCGCCGGACCACTCGTCCGCCACGGCGTCCGGAGAGGCGTCTACGGGGGCGAAGGCCAATTCGTTTAGCCAGCCCTTAATATGACCGTTTTCATCAATAAAGCCGCCGGCCTTGCTGGTGCCCATGGCGATCCCGAACACATTGTGTTCGCCAAACTCCATGGCCCCGGCCAAAGCCGTCACGTCGCCGTCGTTGACCACAGCCAGGGGTACATTGCCAATCTCTTCGGCGGCGCGGATGTAGATATCTTTGACCTTTTTCTCGAACGCCTCCGGAGAGACCTTTAAAAACAAGGACGCCGCCCGGGTCCGGTTGTCGATATAAATCCCGGCGGAACTCACCCCGATGGCATCTACACGGGGCAGTTTGGAGGCGGCCTTTTGAAACGCCTCTACAATCCCGTTGAAGTGGTACTCCGGATCCGGGTTAATTTTCGGGTGCCAGACCACTTCTTCGCTGAACACGGCTTTGCCGTCAATCACCGCTGAAACTTTGCGGTCACTTCCCCCCGCGTCAAATCCGATGCGACAGCCCGTAAGGTTCCCGCCCACGGGTTTTGACTGTTCCTGTTCCCGCGGCTTCTCGGATAGGGGCAAATATACGACCGCAAAGGGTTGCTCATAGATCTGTTCCATAAACCCGCTGTCAAAGGCGTATTGGCCCGTGGCGGCATACGCCGCTTTCATGTAGTCGGCCATGGCCGCATCTCCGCAAATAGTCACCCGGTAGCCGCCCCTGGCCCACAACAGGTACTTGACCATGCGGGCCACATAGTATCGGTCTGCTTCGGTGTTGGTGCCGGTGATGAAGGTGTCGTATACGGACCGCAGTCCACCGTTTCGCTCAATGCAAATGGTGAGGGGTTTTGTCGCTTGCTTCAGAAAGGCCCGGTTAAATTGGAGCATAGGAAGAAACCCCGGATCATAGACCGGGGTGTTTTTCACTTGTAGGTCAACGCCTAAAAACTTCATGACAGCCTCCTGATTGGCGCATGGCATCTCACCTGCGATTAAATCCCCAACTGTCTCTGCACATATCCTCTACGGATTTTGCCGCCCGGAAGCCCAAAATCTGTTCCGCCTTGGCCGGGTCGGCATAGGATGTGGCACTGTCCCCCGGTCTCCGGGGCGCGATGGCATACGGCACATCCACTTGATTGACCCGTTTGAATGTCTCCACCATCTCCAGCACGGACACACCTTTTCCGGTCCCCAGGTTGAAGACCGCACAGCCGGTATTTTTGTTGCAGTAGTCCATGGCCTTGATATGGCCCAGGGCCAGATCCACCACATGGATATAATCCCGCACTCCGGTACCGTCCGGGGTGTCGTAATCGTCGCCGAAAATGTTCAGTTCCCTGTGGGTGCCGCAGGCGGTCTGGGCGATGAAGGGGATTAGATTATTGGGGATTCCCCTGGGGTTCTCGCCGATGATCCCGCTGGTGTGGGCGCCGACAGGGTTGAAATAGCGCAACAGCACCACCGACCAGCCATTCGCGGCGGCGGCGTCTTGGAGGATCTGCTCACACATGAATTTCGACCAGCCATAGGGGTTGATCGGCCCCAATGCGGCGTCCTCCGTCAATGGCATGGGATTGTCTCCCCGGTAGACCGTAGCGGAGGAGGAAAAAATCAGCTTGGTGACATCGTATTTCTCCATGGCCTTGCAGAGATTCAACGTGGAGTTGAGATTGTTGTCGTAGTATTCCACAGGCATCGCCACGGATTCGCCCACGGCTTTTTTCCCGGCAAAATGTATGATGCAATCAATCCGGTGGTCGGTGAAAATCTGATCCAGAGCGGCCATATCTCGCAAATCCGCCTGATAAAAGGGGATATCCTTGCCGGTGATCTGTTTGACCCCGTCAATGGCGGCCATATCGCTGTTGGAGAAGTTGTCTATGACCACAATATCGTAGCCCGCGTCAAGCAGTTCTACACAAGTGTGGCTACCGATATATCCGGCGCCGCCGGTCACCAAAATTTTCATACTACAATCCCTCTCATTTTCAAGTTTTACATCTTATGAACTGCGCATGGCGTCCCACTGTTTTTCCATGTCCGCCACCAGTTTAAACTGGGTCCGGCACCGATCCAGGTTGTGGCCCTCTCTGCCGATTTTGAAATACGTGTCCCCGTTTAAATGGTCGGTCAAAAACCGTACGCCGCACTCTAAGGCCATCATCTTTGCACCGTGGGGCAGATGTTCGGTTTCGCAGGGGGTGAGCGATGTACAAGCCGTGAGAAAACCATCCTTGTAGGCCCGATAATGCTCTATGGAGAAGTTCACTTTGTCTAAGTCCCGCTCGTCCTCGGCGCCGGTGGCGGCTCCGAAGCGGATTGAGTCCCCAAAATCCGTCACCGCCAGCCCTGGCATGGTGGTGTCCAAGTCGATGACATACAGATGGGCGCGGGTGTCCTTACAGAACAACACGTTGTTTAGCTTTGCGTCGTTGTGGGTCACTCTGATGGGCATTTTACCACTTTTTTGCAGGTTTATCAAGGTTGCGGCAAATTCTTCTCGGGCCAGGGCGAACGCAATTTCCCGGCGGGCCGTCTTCGCCCGGTCAAAGGCATCTTCGGCCACGGCCTCCCGAAGCGCCGCGTAGCGCCGGGGCGTGTTGTGGAAATCGGGGATTGTTTCGGTCAACTGGGCGGCGTCAAAATCCGCCAGTTGGTTGATAAAATTGCCGAAGGCCACGCCGGACTCCCGGAACACCTCCAGAGAATCCACCTGCTCAAAACATATGGAGTTGCGGGTGAAGTGATACAGCCGCCAATACTCTCCCAACCCGTCCACATGCCAAAACATCCCATCATGGCAGGGTACCAGGGTGAGAACCTCTTGGGCGGCATTATGCCGATCCGGGCGGCTAATGTGCCGGGTCACCAGTTGGATATTAGTCATCACACCTTCACAGTCCTTGAAGACATTCTGGTTGATCCGTTGTAGAATGTACCGGTTCCCACGGGCATCCTCCACCAGGTAGGTATCGTTGATGTGGCCGTTTCCATAGGGATCGCAGCACACCACCGGGGCGGGCAATTGAAATTCTGAAATTTGCTTGACCTCATACATGGGATTGCCTCCAATGTCGTCTAATACAGGGCAAACGCCTGCAAAAATACGTCCGCTCTGTGGGAATCAATCCGCAATTTCCACGCATCTGATTCGATCTCCGGGGGAATCCGACAAATGCGCTTATGTCCTACCACAGTACCTTGGAGGATATCTTGCCACTGTCCATCCCGCAAAGATAAGAGCGTAAACGCCTCAATGCGTTGCCCCTGGGCAATGTCCTCTTGGAGCACCAGATATTTGGGCCGGATCGGCGCGGACTTTGCCACAAAACAGGGCATCTCTCTCTCATCATAGCGGGTGATTTCCGTCTTGTCCAGCAAATTCGTTGAAAAACTTGATTTGATCCAATCCCCCAATTCTTGTAGCCGCTCCACATCGTTTGTATGGATATACCCGTCAAAGTGCGGCGGGAGGTTCAGTAAAAATGCCGCATTCCCCCCCACGGACTCCAGATAAATTTCGATCAAATTCTCCAGACTGCGCACTTGCCCGTCCTCGGCGGGGTGATAGAACCAGCCGGGCCGGATGGATACATCCACCTCGGCGGGGTACCAGATAAAGTCCGTATAGCCCGCCACAGCCTCCCTGCTGCCGAGATCGGCGGCATCTTCCGGTATCTTTGCACGGAAACCGGCGTCGTCCGCCTGTTGGGATGCGGCGGCGATAGCCGCGCGATCCGCCATGACGGCGGGGACGACGCTCCACTCGCTCTCCCGGCAGTGGCCCGCCTCGTTGCCGCACCAGCGGACATCCGGCCCCATGATGCAGATCACGGCGTCCGGTTGCAACCGGCGGATCAGGGCGTAGTAGCGCTCCCAGTCATAGACCTGTACTCTGCCGTTTGGCCCCTCGCCGCAGGCCCCGTCAAACCACAGGCAGAATAGTTCGCCGTAGTTGGACATGAGTTCCGTGAGTTGTGCGCAAAAGTAGTCGTCATAGGCCGCACCGCTGCCGTAACGGGCATCGTGCCGATCCCAGGGCGAGAGGTATATCCCCAGTTTCAGGCCATATTTCTCACAAGAGGCCGCCAATTGAGCCACAATATCCTTGCCATAGGGAGAGTGCATCACACTGTGATCCGTATGGGCCGTATCAAAGAGACAGAACCCGTCGTGGTGTTTGGCGGTAATGATCACCGCCCGCATCCCCGCATCTCTGACCGCACGGCACCATTGATCTGTGTCCAGATGTTGTGGGTTGAATATTGCAGGCGATTCTGTCCCGTCGCCCCACTCCCTGTCTGTGAAGCTGTTCACCCCATAGTGGATGAAGGCGTAAAACTCCATGGCCTGCCAGTTTAACTGTCTCTCGCTGGGACGCACCGCCGCCAGTTTTTCTAACAGCATATCCATCTCAACTCTCCGCTCTCCAATGTGGCGTCAAAATGATCTCCGTCGGTGTACACTGTGGTCTCCTGCCGCTCGTAGGAGTTGTTGCACAGACAGTATTTCCCCGCCTCCGGATAGTAGTGCGCCTCCACATTGGGATTGGTGGAAAACCAACGGTGTAGTTCTCCCTCCTTACCCGCGCTCCAAAGGATAGCCCGGTGGAGCAGGCGCGCATTTTGTGGGCTGTAGGGCAAACCACCCATATAGACTGCACGGCCATCAAAGTAGCCGTTTGCGGCGAGCTGGATCTCTCGCTCCCGACAGACCAACACCTCTGTCCCCTCCATGGCGTAAATATTGCTCGTCCCCTCGCCGAAATCCATCTCATCGCCCATCTCATCCGTAATGAAATGCGCCGTCTCCTGCCAGTTATACTTGTCATAACTCAGGGTGAATCCATTTTCCTGTTCCACCCCCAAGGCCGTCGCCAGCTGGAAGAAGTGTCCATTGTACTGATGCCCGCTGGGTTCCCCGATGCCGATGAAACCGCCGCCCCGGGCGATAAAGCCCCGTATGGCGGCGACGATTTTCGCATCGCTCCAATACGCGCCGCCGGTGTGGGCCGTATCCGCCCCGCCCACGTTGAGGATCACATCCACCTCGTCTAAAACTGTCGGATTCGCCAGTATATCTTCAAAGCTGATGAAGGTCACGTCATAGGGGCCGCCGGCCAGGGCCTCAATGGCCCCGGCGTAACTGTAGTTTTGCTTTTGATACAAGGCGTGGTGTACCATGTGATTGCCCCAGGCCCGTATCTGTCCCCAACAGTTTAAGACGGCCACACGGGCGCATGTATAGGGTTTGCCGCCCTGTAGATTGTCATACATCGTCCGAAACTCGTTGCACACCTGTTCCACATAGTCCACAAACGCGGGAAACTCCAGGGCCAGTTTCAGATACCCCCCATAGCCGATCCGATCTACGGGACTGCGCAGAATGGCCCGGCGGGCGGTCAGCCAGTTCACCTTGGCCTCTCCAACGGGATCGCCGTCGGGGTGAAATACATCCGGGAAGAAGTAGGGCAAGAGACGGCCCTCGGTGTATTTGACGCCTTTGATGTCGCTGATTAAGCGCAGAGTGGCCCCGTTGCCCACACTGCCCACTACGGCGTCTACGCCGATGGTCCGAAACTCCTCCGTCCAGGGCTCTGCGCCGATAAAATGGTCGCCCAAGAACATCATGGCCTCCCGGCCGAATGCGTGGCAGATATCCACCATCTCTTTTGCCAACGCCGCCACTTCCCGCCGCTGGAAGGCCATAAAATCCCTGTACTCCTTGGAGGGGATTCGATATTGGTTGTTGTAGTAGCCCTGATCAATAATAAACTCCGGGCGGAAGGCATAGCCCGCCTCCCGCTCAAACTGCTCTAAAATATACGGGCTGACCGAGGCGGAGTATCCGTACCAGTCCACATATTTTTGCCGCCGCAACTCGTCAAAGATCAGGGTGAATTGATGGAAGAACGTGGTGAACCGGATCACGTCCACATGGGGGTTTTCTGTCAGAAACGTCCGCAGGCGATCCATGGAATAGGCACGGGTCTTAGGCTGGCGCACGTCAAAGGTGATCTGCCGCTCGAAATTTTCCCAGTCGTTGACTGTGGCATTGTACATATGCACCGGGTCCCAGATGATATCGGCTAAAAAGCTCACGGTGTATTCGTGATACGGCACCGTTTGGCGAACCGTCACACAGCCGGACGCCCTGTCATAACGCCAATGTTCCGGAGAGATCACCTGTCCTGTCGTACGGTCAATCACTTCCCACCAGCGCCCGATGGCGTCCCGGTCATTCACCGCCAACAGATCCGGGCTGATGCCCTTTAAAAGCGGGATCTCCAAGGCGTCTCCTGTGGCCGTGTAAAATCCGGTCATGATGTACATCTGCTGCACCTCATCCGGATTGGCCAGGGCCCAGGCGTTATCTTTTCGGGTGGTGTAATAGGTGTTATAAATCTTCGCCCCGGACTCTTTTAACGCCACGGGAAACTGGGTGCCGTCACAATCTCTGATTGCATCAGCACCCCAGCGCTTCATGATGTCCAGCGTCTCGTATATCACGTCCATATCTGTGGGTATGGTTACTCTCCCTGTCATACATGTCTCCCTCATCGAAATGTTATCGTATAAACTTCGCCCGCCTGTGTGTCAAAAGCGCGGATTTCTCTGTTGTCGTAGCAGATCACACAGCGCGTCCCCGCCGTCGAGCGAATTCTCGCCGATACCGGCGCCGTGTTGCGCCAAATCAGGTCTACTTCAAAGCCGCCCCGGGCCGCAAGGCCGCGAAATTCGCCGTCGGGCCATGCCCCGGGCAGTGCGGGGAGCAGATCAATCCGCCCCCTGTGGGATTGGATCAACAGTTCTGCAACACAGGCCGTGGCTCCGAAATTGCCGTCGATCTGAAAGGGCGGATGGGCGTCAAAGAGATTGGCGTATAGTCCACCGGGGTGGGGATATCTTGCGGCGTCCTCCACTAGGTTGAAAAACTGTTGAAGCGCCGAGAGCGCTCGATCTCCATCTCTCAGCCGTGTCCAGAGACACGCCCGCCAGGCCAGCCCCCAGCCGGTGCTGCTGTCGCCGCGGAGTTCCATGCTCCGCCGTGCGGCGGCGAAGCGGGCTTCGTCCCTCTCATCAATCTGCCGGCCCGGAAAGAGGCCGTAGAGGTGGGAGAGGTGCCGGTGTCGTTCGTCCTCGTCATCAAAATCCAGGCTCCACTCCTGGATTTGCCCCCTTGCACCGATCTGTATGGGATAGAGCCGATCCCTCGCATCCACCAGAGTGTGCGCAAAAGCAGCGTCTATGCCCAAAATCTCTGTAGATTCGATGCAATTGGTGAATAAATCCCAGATGAGCATGAGATCACAGGTCGCCGCCGCACTGACGGTGCAGTGTTCGCCATCGTGTCGAAACATGTGCTCCGGCGAGGTGGAGGGCGAGGTGATCAGGTAGTCGTTGTCGTCTTCAATCAACCATGACAGACAAAATACGGCGGCTTCTTTCAGAATGGGATAGGCGTAGTCCCGCAGATAGGCTCGATCCCGTGTGAACGCAAAGTGTTCCCAGAGATGTGTGCAGAGCCACACGCCCCCCATTGGCCAAAGCGCCCAGACGGGGTGGCCGTGGCCGAATCCCCCCACGGGTGCGGTCTGTCCCCAGATGTCACTGTTGTGGTGGGCCACCCACCCCGGCACATTGTAGTTGATCCGGGCCGTCTCCCGCCCGTTTTCCGCCAGTTTCCCGACAAACGCCAACAGGGGCAGATGACATTCTCCGAGATTCGCCGTTAGCGCCGGCCAGTAGTTCATCTGGGCATTGATATTGATCGTATAATTACTGCGCCACGGGGGTGTCAGTTCCCGGTTCCATATCCCCTGGAGGTTCGCCGGTACACCCCCCGGCCGGGAAGACGCAATCATCAAATAGCGGCCATATTGAAAGAGCAGTTCCATCAGACCCCGATCTGCGGGATTGTATTGGCTGATCCGGGCATCGGTGTCCATCTGGTCAAATCGAGGGGATTTTTCGCCCAGATTGATCTCCACCCGGTTGAACAATGCGGCGTAATCCGCAATATGACGGCGTTTTAGGGTGCTATAATCCGGGATTTCCCTATCTTGATCCGCAATCGGGCTGCGGAAATTGGTCGTAGCGGTAAGAATAATCGTGGCGGCATCTGCGCCTGTAACGCCGATTCCCCTGTCATTGGCGTCCACTTGACCGCCCTCGGCCACTACATGCGCCTTCGCCGAGAACGACAGCGCCTTCGTGGTCTCAAAGTCTCCATAGCGGACGGGAGCCGGGTCGTCGTAGTCCGGGGCCAGCACCATTTCCGGCGCGATTCCCGTCATGGTGATCGTGTTGTCCGTCGCACTGATCTTGTGGGGCAACTGACTGTCCAACTGCACCGAAAAACAAAGCGATCCGGGGCGGTCCGCCGTCAGGCGCAGAACCAGCGCCCGATCTGGATGGGAGCAGAAATATTCTCTGGTGTAGCGGACGCCGTCCACTGTATACGCAGTGCGACAGATGGCCTCACGCAAATCCAGTTCCCTGCGGTAGTCCTCTGCCCCGCTCCCGTGATCGAACTCTAGGCGCAGGTCGCCCAGGGGCATATACGCCTGGGTGTAGGGACCCATCATCTCCCGGCTCAGATCATCGGCTAAGCTGTACGCCCCGCGCTGCACTGCCGCCCGGATTTTCGGTAGCGTCTCCAGGGCGCGGGGGTTGTTCCAATCGGTTGGAAATCCCGACCACAGGGTCTCTTCATTTAACTGTATCAATTCCCGCTCTATCCCGCCGAAGACCATGGCCCCCAGGCTCCCGTTGCCCAAAGGCAGTGCGTCGGTCCAGTGCCGGGCGGGGGTGGTGTATTGCAACATTATTCTTTCACGCCGCCCAGTGCAATCCCCTTTGTCAGGTGGCGCTGGCCGATAAAGTAAATAATGAGGGTAGGTATCAAAACGATCATCAGAGCGGCATAGAGTGCGCCAAAGTCCGTGGCTCGCCGCTGTACCTCAAAGAGATTGGCCACACCGATGGGCAGCGTGTGATTTGCCGGACTTCTAAGCGTAACCAGCGCCAGGATGTATTCGTTCCAAAAGCCGATCCCATTGAGCATGGCAATTGTAATAATCCCCGGCTTGGACATGGGCACAACGATCTTGAGGAGGGTTCTCCAATTGCCGCAGCCGTCGATCTTAGCGGCCTCTTCAAAACTGGGCGAGAGTCCTCGCATGTAGCCCGCCAACAAGAATGCGGCAAACGGGACGCTGATTGCGGCATATACCAGACTGAGCGCCCACAAGTTGTCCAACATGTTGAGCCGATGCATTAGATTATACAAGGGGATGAAGATATAGACCGTCTGAATAAACAGACATGTGGCAAAGAGCAGTTCTATAACCCTTGAGCCGAAGAACCGATATCTCGCCAACGCATAGGCGCATGGAACCGTCAAAATTAAGAGCAGCGTGAGACTCAATGTCACCACAAAGATGGAGTTAAACAGATACTCTCCCATGTTCGCTGCGACGAAAGCCCTGACATAGTTATCCCAGGCCAAGCCCTGCGGGAGGGCAGTCAGACTGATTAAAATCTCCTCTGTGGTCTTAAAAGACGACATGATGTTCCAGAATAGAGGATACAGCGTGATTAAAGTAAACAGCAGCAGCAGAATCCGGACACACCATCTGATGGTAAACGTCCGGGCGTGATAGGGATCAAAAATCTTTGCTTTTTTTAAGGGAGCATTCTTTTTCATATTCATATCCTAGTCCCCAAACATACTGGCCCTGCGGGCTGTCAGCTTTCTGGAAATAAAGGCAAATACCAGCGCCATGAGCAACGTAAACGCCATGATCGCCATGGCATACCCGAAACTGGCCGCCGTGAATGCCATGTTGAACATATGCCCCGGCAGGACTAAGGTGGCAGTCCCCGGGCCGAAGTTGGTCATGATTCTGCCCAAAATAAAGCTGATACTCATGGTGCCGGCAAGGGCCAAAACATAGGTGATGCCGATATTGTCCAGCAGCATGGGTACGGTAATCCGGAAAAACTTCGCAGGGGCAGAGGCCCCGTCAATATCGGCGGCCTCGAAAATATCTTTGCTGATCCCATCTATGGCCGCAATGTGCAGGACCATATAATAGCCCACCGCCTGCCAAACCATGACAATGGTGATGGCCCATATGGCCCAGGTAGGGTCCCCTAGCCAGGGAACTGCGTCCAGGTCAATGATACCGATGAGCATGTTGATCGGCCCTGTGGATCTGGGGTGGAGGAGGGCGGAAAACACTACCGCCACAACCACCAAGGATATAATATTAGGGATGAAGAACAGTACCCGGTAGACGCCTTTTTCTTTCAACTTGGCCTGGGTGAGCCCATAGGCGAACACCAGGGCCAAAAATATGGTCACAACAGGCACAACAGCCAGAAGTTGTACTGTGTTCTGCAGGGCTGTGATAAACTGGGGATCATTGGTGAACATGCGGATATAGTTGTCAAGACCTACAAAATCCCAAGAGCCCGCAGCAAGACTAGATGCATTTGTAAAGGACATCATAATGGCATTTACTGTGGGATAGATCAAGAAGAGCAAAACCCCTGCCAGTGCGGGAAGCACACACAGCGCCACAAAGCCCCTCGGTATGGAGTTGAGCTTGGATCGCTTTCTGGCTTTCATAGACGACACCTCCAGTGTTAAAGCGAGATGTATAGTCGAAACACTTGAAAAGTGTTTCGACTATACATCAGAAACCATGACTCATAATACCACAAAAGCCATGGTCTCTGTCGCACTTTTATTTATTTAGCGTTGTGCGGGGTGCCGTTGACTTAACCTGCCGCCGCAATGTGCTCACGGATTTCGGCGAACAGATTTTCCATGTCTTGGATGTACGCATCCGCTGACATGGCACCGGTCATAAGTGGTGTCATCCTGTTGTCAAAGACTTCTTGGGGAATGTGGAGGGGCAGACCCTCTGGGATGGGTGCGAAAGACATGAGCATAAAGGTTCCCTCGTCGTAGGCGCGTAGCATGTTGTACACGCTGGGGCTCAGATAGTTTGCCGCAACTTCACGGGCGCCGAGTAGGGCCACGGAGCCGTCCGCCTGCTGGGCGAAGGAGACGATGGTCTCATCGGTGTAGAAGAAGCGCAAGAATTCTTTGGCCAAGTCTGGATTCTGTGCGGCGGCCGGGATGGAGAGTTGCTCATAAGAGGAGAGCACGAATCTCGGCTGACCTGCCTGCATGGTGAACACGGGGGCGATGGCAAATTCAAAGCCCTCTTCTCTCGGGGCGTCAGCCATCTCGTTTACAAACCAGACGCCGTTGGGAATGAATAGAGAGCGGCCCAGCATCATGTCCGCCTGGGACTGGGTGTGATCCAAGCCCACGGTGCCGTCCATCAGATAGGGGCCAAGTCTTGCAAAGGTCTCGATAACAGATCTGACAGCCGGGTTATCCCAGGCGCCTTCTTCATAGTTCTCAATGGCGCGGATGGCTTCCATCCCGCCTGCGCCAGCAATGGCCGGCCAGAGAATGGACTCTAAGTAGCCCGCATGGATGCCCTGATAGGTAAAGATGGCTCTTCTCTCCTGGTTGCCACCAACGGTGACGAAGTTATCCGGATCGTCCAGGAGGGCGTCCATTTCAAAGAGCTCTTCCCAAGTTACAGGAGGTGTCCAGCCTTTTTCTTCAAATAGGGTGATGTTGTAAACCGGACCCATAGGACCTGCGTTAAAGGGGGCAAAGAAAATGCGGCCATCGCCGTAAGGGGCAAACGCTGTGCTCTCCAACATACCGGGGATGACGCGGTCACGGAGCATAACGCCGGGACGGTCCAACGCCTCGGTGTTGTTAAAGAAATCCGTCAGATCCAAGAACTCATGGTTTTGGATCATAGCCGTCATAAAGCCGGCATGTTGTACCTGAATGGCCATGAAATCGGGAACTTCGCCTACGGCTATTTGCGGGGAGAGAACCATTTCAATGTCAGAAGAGATCTGCATCTCTACAGTGACGCCGGGATTGGCCGCTTCAAAACGGTCAATCAGATCGTACCAGAACTCTCTGCCGTATCCGCCCTCAAAGACGGCGATGCTCAGCACCCGCTCTTCTTCCTCGTCCACTGGCTCTGTCGGAGCTGGGGCCGGGGTCGCTTGTGCCTCTGGAGTTTCCGCGGGGGTGACGTCACCCCCGCCGCCGTTGCAGGCGACGAGGACAAGCATCAGCGCCAGCAACAAGGCCAGTGAAACAAATAGTCTTCTTTTCATTTTTCCTACCTCCATTTTGATTGTGCTTATTTTTTAAGGTACACCTGTACCTTCGGTCACGATTTCAAACGCTCCGCCCTATTTGTCCGAACATATTTTCAGTTCAAACGAATGGTTGCGACATTTTTCGCTGAATATTCAAATTTGTCTGGTCGTTTTTCGCCTAGCATACATTATTTATAGTGGAAATGCAATAGCTATTTCGATTTTTTAGCATCCTGTCAAATATCATAAAAACTTTTTGTTGAAATTAACCGAACAATATGATAAAATTTGTACTGAAACAAAAAGAGGAGTCGGTATACCATGACAAAAACTGTGCCCAAATACATTGAAATTGCAGATTGGTTGCGGCAAAACATTCAAGATGGCACATTTAAAACCGGGGAGCGACTGATCACCGAGCACAGTCTCTGTGAGAAATTTAATATCAGCCGCCATACCGCCCGCTCTGCCATTGCCGTCCTGGAAAAAGAGGATCTTGTAGTGCGCAGACAGGGCGACGGTACATATATCAATCTGGATGTAGGCGCCAAGCAGAAAAACATTGGGCTTTTATTGACTGATTCCAGTTGCTATACATTCCCTAACACGATCTCCGGCGTTGAAGAGGTCTTGTCCGCCAAGGGCCATCGGATTACCCTGGCCCTGTCTCAAAATAAAGTGGAGATTGAACGAAACCAACTCCTCTCTCTACAGGCCGCCAATATTGACGGGCTGATCGTAGAGGCCGTCAAATCCGCCTTGGCAAGCCCTAATCTGGACATTTACAAAGACTTCGCCGCACAAAATATCCCCGTTGTATTCGTCAACACCTACTATCCCCGGCTCGATTGCAACTATATTATAAACGATGACGTAGAGGCCAGCCGCATTGCCACCGGACATCTGATCAATCAGGGCCACCAGAAAATCGGCGGGATTTTTAAGCTCGACTCAATACAGGGCGCACTCCGGTATGAGGGCTTTGTCAACAAATTGTACGGACAAAATTTGAAGCTAGATGAACACCGTGTCCTCTGGTACTCGGATGAGACCTTGGACTATCTATTTTCAAACGAACAGTTTCCCCTGCTGTCAGAGGCCCTTTCAGACTGTACCGCCGTCCTGTGCTACAGTGACCGCGTGGCTTTGAAGCTGATTGAGGCCTCTCCAAAACTGGGTCTGCGCATTCCCCATGACCTCTCCATCGCCAGCTTTGACGACTCGATCTTAAGCCGGCTGGCGACCCCATCCATCACCTCCGTCACCCATCCCGGCCCGGAGATGGGCAACCTAGCCGCTACCTCTCTCTTAAAAATGATCGAAATTCCCAGCCACAAAATGCAGCATGCCTACACACCCACGCTTACAATCCGGGATTCGGTGCGGGATCTTTCTTAGCGAGTGTGTGCATCGCAAAGGGCGGATGGCACAATGCCATCCGCCCTTTGTTGATATATTGTCAGCTAATCTGTGGGACGATTGCCATCGTCCTCGACTCCCGGGTCACTCTCCGCGGGATTCACATGTACAGTGCAGTGCTTCACCGTAGGAAACGCCGCCTCGATCACATCGTGTACATCTTGGGCCACGTCATGGGCCTCGCACAGGGTGTGGGATCCGTCCACACTGATCTCCACGTCAACGTATATCTTGTCTCCAAACAGCCGGGTTTTCAGCACGTCAACTTCCACGACAGACGCCTGCTCCAGGATGAGGTCTCGCATGGCCGCCTCTGTCTGTTCGTCGCAGGCCTTGTCTGTCATCTTCCCTACAGCGTCCCGGAAGATATCCACCGCGACTTTTAAGATAAACAGGCAGATAATAATCGCCGCCACAGCATCCAGTATGGGAAATCCCAGCCGGGCGCCTAAGATGCCGCCGAAACTGCCAATAGACGAGAGGGAGTCTGACCGGTGGTGCCAGGCGTCGGCCATCAGTGCGCTGGAGTTGATTTTTTTCGCCGCGTGGCGCTTATACCAATACATGGCCTCTTTCACGACGATGCCCACAACGGCTGCAATCAGCGCAATCAACCCGGGGATTGCCATTGGCCTGAACTCCCGCTCCAATATCTGCTGAAGTCCCGCCCAACCGATACCGACCCCTGTGGCAAATAAAATCGCGGATAGCAGAATCGCGGCCACACACTCAAAGCGCTCATGGCCATAGGGGTGCTGTTTATCCGGCTTTTGATTCGCCAGCTTGATGCCGATCATCACAATGATGGTGCTGATGAGATCGGACAGGCCGTGAATTGCATCGGCCACCATGGCGACGGATCGTCCGAATATGCCGGCAAATAATTGGAACGCAGTCAGGGCGATGTTGCCGAGGATGGTGTGCAGGGATACCCGCATGGCGATTTGTTCATTGGTTCGTTTCATAAATGCTTGCCTCCACTTTATTATATTCGCCAAGCTCCCATTGGATACAAAAAAACGCATCTATGGGAACGTACACTGTCCCACAGATGCGTTTCATTCGCTTTCTGCTGCCACAGGTTGTGGCCCGGCCCCATAAACCCATTCGGTTTATCGCCTGCTCAGTTCGTACTTACTTGTACTGTAAAAAAGAATAGCATATCACGTATGATTTGTCAAAGACTTTTCACAGTTGCATAAACCACCCAAGTTTCTGTATAATGAATATGTTGTCCCCGCACGCGGGCGGGGACACAGTAACCAAAGGAGACCGCATATGGCAGAGACGATTTATACCATCCCCATCAACGAGGCATATGAGCAGACAGACCGATGCCCCTTCTGCGCCCTGGGGGACAGATACGAGGCGGAAGCCCTGGCGTATATCCTGGGCCCCGCCATGATGGAATCCGACGTGCGGGTGGAGACCAATCGCATGGGCTTCTGTAAGACCCATTTCCAGGCCCTGTTGGATCAACAGAGTCGCCTGCCCCTGGGTCTGATTCTGGAGAGCCATCTCATGGCCATCGGCGACGTGTTGGCTACGAGCGGCAGCGAAAAGCGGAGCTTATTCGGCGGTGCCAAGACCTCGGACATGGCAGAACGGCTCTCGGATACCGCCCACGCCTGCTATGTCTGCAATCGGCTGGAGACATTGGAAAAACGAGTGATCTCCAATGCGGTTTCCATGTGGAAGCGGGACAACGCCTTTCGCACCCGCTTTGAGGGCCGATCCGACTACTGCCTGATCCATGCCGCCGCCCTGTTCCAGACGGGCCAGAACGAGCTGGGCGGCCAGTATCCCCCATTTGCGGCGGCGCTAGCGGCAATTATACAGGCCCGGTTGGATGAGTTGCTCCAATCTGTCCGGGGCTTTAACAACAGCTTTGACTACCGCAATGCAGGCAAACCCCTGACGCAGGAAGAACGCTTTGCAGTCGAGCACACCATCGCCTTTCTTACGGGGTGCGGCTGATGTAGGGTGCAACGCCCTGGTGCACCATTTTCAAAACAATTTTCTGCAAATTTGCGGCGTGCCGAGGGCGTCACGCCCTACAAAGCGACCGATTACAAATTTTCCTCTCATACGTCAGCCCTGTTCTCACCAGATGAGAGAGGATAAATGGCACCCCTATTGCTTGCAATAGTGTAGCAAATTTATAGTAGGCGGTGGAAAACACCCGCCGCCTGCGGGCGGCACCCTCTTTACGAAAGAGGGCGGAGACGAAGGATGTTTTAACCCTGCCCTCTTTTGTAAAGAGGGTGGCTCCGCAGAGCCGGGTGTTTTGCTTATATGTAGCGAATTTATATACTGCGAGGGAGGCTATTATGTTTTTCAGAAAGCGAGAAAAGGAGACTAAACGAGTGCTTTGTCCCATCCCTGTAATTTTGCAAATAATGCAAGATGCTATTGATGGTGACGAGGGCGGAGCTAGATTTAATATCCGTTTTGCTAATAGAGATTACAGAGTTGGCTTTACAAGCGACTTCAACCGCCGACAAGGTTTTTTCGACCCAATATTTTACTTGGATGAGCAAAAGTTTAGCACGTTTGAAGATTTTAAGGCTCAAGCGGTCTTTAACGGGACACTTTTTGCGCAAAGATTGGATGAGGTTGAAATTTATGATGTTGACGACGGCGAGAATCTTGTGAAATTCCCTTGGTATACTAAGCTTGCAGATTATGTCGTAGTATAAACATTTTCTACAGTTGCACACTGTACAACCATGCCCTCAGTGTCCCGCATTGCCTGGGATACAGCAGGGAGAGGCGGGGCGGACAACGCCCTCTACGAAAAGCGCACTTGTCCACGCCCCTCCGGGTGCAATCCTTGACAAAGGACAGGCCTAGAGATACAATAATTAAAATCTACACATAACCCAGATAAAGGACGGGATCGCATATGATTACACTCACACTAAAAGACGGGCGCACACTCTCAGTCGAGGCGGGGAGCACTTGTCTCCAGGTGGCCCAGGGGATCTCCCACGGCCTAGCCAGAAACGCCCTGGCGGCGGAGGTCAACGGAGAGGTGGTGGATATCTCCACCCCCCTCACGGACGACGCGGCCTTGAGCATCCTCACCTTTGACGACGAGGGGGGACGGTTGGCTTTTCGTCACACCGCCGCCCACGTCTTGGCCCAGGCGGTCTTGCGGCTGTATCCCGGTACGAAATTGGCCATTGGCCCCGCCATCAAAGACGGGTTCTACTACGACTTCGACAGCGAGACCGTCTTCACGCCGGAGATTTTAGAAAAAATCGAGGCGGAAATGGGTAAGATCGTGTCGGAGAAGCTGGATATTCAGCGCTTCACCTTGTCCAGAGACGAGGCGTTAAAGCTGGTCGCCGACGATCCGTATAAAGTCGAACTCATCGAAGAGTTGCCCTCGGATGAAGTTATCTCATTCTATAAACAGGGCGAGTTTACCGACCTCTGCGCCGGGCCGCACCTGCCCAACACCGGAGGCCTCAAGGCCAACGCCCTGCGGCTCACCAACTGTACGGGGGCCTATTGGCGGGGGGATTCCAGCAAGAAAATGCTCCAGCGGATCTACGGCACCTGTTTCCCGAAAAAAGCGGAGCTGGACGCCTATCTGGAGCGCTTGGAAGAGGCCAAACGGCGGGACCACCGCAAATTGGGCAAAGAATTGGATTTATTCATGCTCCGGGATGAAGGCCCCGGCTTCCCCTTCTTCTTGCCCAACGGGACGACGGTGAAAAACCAGCTCATCGACTACTGGCGTGAAATCCACCGCCGGGCCGGGTATCAGGAAATCGGCACGCCCATCGCTCTGTCCCGCCACCTGTGGGAGCGGTCCGGCCACTGGGGCCACTATGAGAAAAACATGTACACCACCATGGTGGATGACGCAGATTTCGCCATCAAACCCATGAACTGCCCCGGCAGTATTTTAATCTATGAATCCGAGCCCCGCTCCTACCGGGATCTCCCGTTCCGTACGGGGGAGCTGGGACTGGTACACCGTCACGAGCTGTCCGGCGCCCTTCACGGCCTCATGCGGGTGCGGTGTTTTACCCAGGACGACGCCCACATCTTCTTGACGCCGGATCAGATCAAAGACGAGATCAAGAATGTGGTCAGTCTCATTGACGAGGTATATGGCCTGTTCGGATTCCCCTATCACATTGAACTCTCCACCATGCCGGAAGACCACATGGGGGAAAAGGCCGATTGGGATCGGGCCACAGACGCCCTCCGGGACGCCCTGGAAGAACTGGGGAAAGACTATATCATCAATGAGGGCGACGGGGCGTTCTACGGCCCGAAGATCGACTTCCATCTGCAAGATTGCCTGGGCCGCACCTGGCAGTGCGGTACAATCCAGTTGGATTTCCAACTGCCGGAGCGATTTGAACTGGAATACATCGGCCCCGACGGGGAAAAGCACCGGCCCGTGATGATCCACCGGGTGGTGTTCGGCTCTATTGAGCGGTTTATTGGCATTCTCATTGAACACTTCGCCGGGGCGTTCCCCACCTGGCTGGCCCCCGTACAGGTACGGGTCTTACCCATCACCGACCGGGCGAGAGAGGCCGCCCAGGTGGTCTATGAGACGTTGGAGCAGAGCGGCGTCCGGGCGGAGACGGATTTCCGCAACGAGAAAATCGGCTATAAAATCCGGGAGGCCCAAGTAAAAAAAATCCCCTACATGCTGGTGCTGGGGGATCGGGAAGTGGAGAACGGACAAGTCTCCGTCCGCACCCGCTCCGGCGGGGATCAAGGGGCCATGTCCGTGGAGCAATTTTTATCACAGATCAAGGCAGAAATTCAAGCACGGGCGTAAACGTTTTCTTATAGCGCCCCCGTCTTTCATGGCTCCTTTCGTAAAGGAGCTGTCGGCGTAGCCGACGGAGGATTGCCCTTGACCTGCGGCGCAGAGATAATCCGACCTCAGGCCTTGCGGCCTGCCACCTCCTTTGGAAAAGGAGGTCAAGGGCGGAAAATTGCGGGCGAATGCGGTTCGCCCCTACAACTTTCGATTCAAAGGGAGGGGATACAGATGCATATTTCCATTGCGGGCAGATTGGGCAGCGGCAAATCCACGGTTTGCCGGGTGCTGGGGGAGCGCCACGGATTCCAGGTCTACAGCACAGGCGCAATCCAACGGGAGATCGCCAAGGAGCGGGACGTGAGCACCCTGGAAATGAACCAGCTCATGGCAAATGATATCAGTCTCGACCACGCCATTGACGAGGCCACCACCAGACTCTCCCTGGAAAAAGCCGATACACCCATCCTGTTCGACTCCCGGATGGCGTGGAACTTCGCCGTCAACTCCTTCAAAGTGTTCGTCACGGTGGACCCCTTAGAGGCCGCCATCCGGGTCGTGGGGGATCGCCGGGGCAAGGAGGAAGTATACGCCGACGTGGAGGAGGCCAAGTGGAAACTGATTGCGCGGGGCAAGCTGGAAAATCAGCGGTTCCAAGACATCTATGACGTGGATAATCTGGACTATTCCAACTACAACTTAGTAATCGACGCCACCTACGCCACACCGGAGATGTTGGCGGACGTGATCTTCGAGAAATATCAGGCGTATTGCCAACAGGGCGATACCACTCCCGAAATTCTGTTGGACCCCAGATCCCTGTTCCCTTTAGAACACATCGGGCGGATTGACGCGGACACCGCATCGTTCCCCATCCCCGTTGTGGCGTTTGAAGGCTATCACTATATCGCAGACGGCCACCTGACTGTTTTGGGCGCGGTTTTACACGGGGAACCGTTCATAGACGCGGCGTTGGTGGGGATGGAAACAGAAGCGCTCCACGCAAAACTCCACGGATTGGGCCTATCCGGGATACATGAGTTTGAGCAGTTGGGACAATTTCACTATAAGAGTTATCCCCAGTGGTATTTTGTTTGAATGTAATTTTTGCTTTGTTGGGCGGGGGGTGTTTACCCCCGCTTTTTTTATTTCTTGCGTTTCGCTAGAATGATATCTTTATCAACGCCGGGTGGGGTAGGTTTAAACTTGTCACCCTTCTGTAATTCATAGCTTTTAATCTGAAACTCCCGCAAAGCCTGAATGTCAATTTCCTCGACCAACAGTGCTGGGTTTTTCCCTCCTTTAACCACAACCATATTCCGCTCAATAGTTCCTTTCGGTTGAACAATTCTGCTATCCCCGTATTTTGATGTATTCACTTGTACGCAATAACAGTGCAAATCTCGAGACAGAGACTCTACTATACTCCCAAAATAATTGGTGTCTTTATTGTGATTAACCGCAACAATCATATCTGCCCAAGAAATAAACTTAGCACGATCCCTAATATCAACGAACTCGTAGCAGCAGTACACAGGAAAATAACAATCACGCCAGCGATATAGTAGCCGATCCGACTTCTCTTCAGCTACTTCAAATCCATATCCTTCAATAACTCTCTTTTCTTCAGGAGAGTACGATCTTTTTAGTTGATACGAAACCGCGGCAGTAGGAATTGTTTTATGATATTTAAATGGAAGTATAACAGCAGTGTAATTATGCACTTCTTTGTTATTAATAAGCATATGCTCAACGCCAGTAATAATGGCCATTCCCTCACGGGCGGCTTTAGCTTCTAAAGAGGGCAACCATTCAAACGGTATGTAGTTCTCTGGGAAGATGAGCATATCTGCTTTCTCAATAATTGCTTCATTCACCAGTTTTGCTAATGCCCTATAGCGCCCACTCGTTCTATCGGGCCTCTTTCTCTTCAGTATATTTTCCAAATTTTTCTCTACATTCATATTTATATTCGCAATGGCGATTTTAAGTTTATGCGCTTTTTTATTATCCACAGAAAGAAAAATATTAAGCGGATCGGACACGTTGTCATCAGACAACTGCAAGCCGTGCGCAGTGCTTACGGGGGAGTCTGCGTCTCCTTGGTGTATTGCCTCTTTATAGTCTTCATACAAGTCTCTCTTGTTCGCCATACCATCTTTCCTATAAATTGACTTCATAAACATTTCCGCAGCAATATCTTGTGCTTGGCGAAAATATGGGAAATATTTGTATTCAGACTGCTTATCTTCAGGTGCCTTAGAAGTAAAGCGGCGATTCAAAAACTCGAAGCTTTCATAAAAATTCGTAAAATTTACACAAAACTCATCAGAGAGATTAAGCAGGGATAACAGCCCAGTAGGAACGGATGCGATATATTTATTGCTCATATGTTTTTTAATATATGCTTCGCGCATATCCATATTTGGACAGATTTCCGGGTCAATCTTAGAAAGGGCCTCCACTATTTCAGTTGCATTTTCACCCCATACCAAGGATAGCACACGATTTAATGCTGCCAACAAATGCTTTTTCAAACTCTCTCTTATGCGAACGACATCCTTCGTTGTATCTGCCCCTTCTTTTATAACTGTAAGCGTATCAATCGCTTTTTTTACTCGATTTGCAAAATTTATAAAGCCAATATACTCTTTATCGATAATAAAAATCTCGAATATGCGTTCCCATAAAATGTAGTATTCTATTAGTTCATGATCATTGAGCATTTCCCCAATTTTTTTCGTGAACTTCTTTGAACTACCATCATCAATCAATCTGCTTACAACAAGATACTTGCCAAGGAACTTTGATAATTCATATTTATCTATCATGATATCCTTAATTCCACGCAATTTGTTTATTGTAGCATCATTCTCAATGCGATAAAAATAGCTAAAGTCATCCTGCGAAAACTCTTCACCCATGTCGGGCATGAGACGAAATTCGCTGACGTTTTTGTGAATCTCCTCTTTAAATTTATTTATCAGTGCGGTCGAATTGTTATCCGCAAACAATGTGATCGTGCGTGTTTTTTCGCTCTCAAATACGAACTCGCTTTCTGGCGATAAGCAAAAAGCCTCATTCACTCTGAATATACTTCCTTTTGCACCTTTAGCACTGTCATCATTCGTATGCGTTTTTTCGGATTTCTCTGCGACCTCACTCTCCTTCGCCTTTTCAACAAAGCAGTCTGTATCCTTTCGACGACCTCTCCCAAGGTAATAGTCAATTACACAGTTTTTTGTAAGCTTATCTTCTCTTGCATTTTTGTAAATTTTACTGCCTTTTTCAATTTTTTCAACAATAATAATGTCATCAACATAGCGACCATAATAACTCGGATTCCAAAAATCTAATATGCCTTTATCAAAGTTAGATAGACACCAGTTTGCAAGCACAGCTGAAGGCAAAAATCCAATAGGGAGAACATTGCCGCCAGAACTTAAGGGTCTACTTCCTGACAATTTTTTCGAATAACACTCTATTATAGAAAATATTGCAGCATGCAGGTTGCGCTTCTTTGGATCACCTTCATTTTTAAGTATCGTGTCAAATACAGCTTTTGTAACACCAGCGTTATAGTAGAATTCCTTTAAGTCAAGTGTAAGAATCAACGCATCATGGCCTTTGCTTAACAACTCTTCAGCACATGAAAGGCCATCATCTCGCCACAATGAGTATTGGGCAAAATATGGCTCAAATAATACGGGCGAATCCTTAACTGCATACTCAATTGTTTCTTCATCCTCATCCCATATGAGGTTTTTCCGCAATCTATTTCCACGTGAATTTTCAAAGCACAAATCGTCCAAACGCCTACCGAACATCATAATCCAAAGAACACCTAAAATATGTCCTTCAACATCCATGTCGATAAAGTAATGTTGTTCAGATACTTTCGGTAACTTTCCCGGAATACCAACACTTATTACCTTTTCGTTATCATCCTCTGTTTTGTACATTGCTTTCGGAAACTGTCGCACAGAAATTGAGTCGCGTATTTTTGACACGATTGGTGAATTTTTATCTAATGAGTTTTTGTCGTATGTATCAGCTATTTTTTTGAGATTTTTCTTAAAATCAGAGTCATTTTCAAATTTAACTACTTTATCTCGAAGTGGCAGAGCTGTTTTGTCAAAATAGATATGCGCTTTTAGTTTGCGAAAAGCAATTTCAACTAATTTATTAGATTTTTCCATTAAATTTCCCCTCCCCGTCGGTCTCTGTAGAGCGCTCAAATTTTACTCATCTCTACCTTTAGTATTTGAGCGCATATCAAAGCGATATTTTTCGACATCATTATACTATGGTTTTCCTTATTTTGCAAAGTCTAAGGAAAAATACCAGTGTATCGCATTAACATCTGTCTCTCTTCCCGTTCAAGAAATAAAAATCCGGACCTTGATCATCTTTTGATCAAGGCCCGGTCTTCTATTTCGGATAAATCGCCCGTTATCTGCGTTCCGGCAGGAAATTCAGCGGGTCGACTCTCACGCCCTCTTCAATGATCTCCAGGTGCAGATGATGGGCTCTGCCCGCCGCCATCAGGGCAGTGGTACCCACTGATCCGATGACGCTACCCATCTCGACCCATTGGCCCTCCGCAACCGGGGGGAGCTCCGCCAAGTTGGCGTAGACACTACGCAGATCATTCCCGTGGTAGATAACTACCGTGGTGCCGTAGAGGTCGTCCTGGTAGACCTGCTCCACAGTCCCGGCGGAAATGGCCAGCACCCGCTCTCCCAGTTCGGCGGAGATATCAATCCCGGCGTGGGTGCGCCAGTCGCCCATGGTACGGTCAAAGACCAGGGTCTCCACAGCGTAGGACACCTCTACCTGACCGGACACGGGCCAGACGAACTGCATATCCTGGATCGCAGGCGGTGTCCAGGTCTCCTGTTCCGACACCGGCGGCGCAGGGGGCAGTTCAGCGGGGGGCTCCGTCGAGGGTTCCTCTGTCTCCGGCTCCGACGGGCCGAAGAACCAGGTCTCATCTTCCTCCGGCATCGGGGTCGGTCTCGGGGTCGGCTCGGGTCGTGGCCGCTCTCCTAGACCGGGCGTCTGGGGTCGCGGTGTCGGCTGGGGCGTCACCTCTGCCACCACAGGCAGATCCATCTCATAGCCGGTCTCGTTGTTGGTTGCGAGCATAGTCCAGGCCGACGCGCCGATGACGGCAACGCACAGGATCAGGACGATGTAAAAGCCCTTGCCTGTAAAGAAGTCGCCAGCCCGTTTGGAAAATTTGTCTTTCCGATTCATCGTTTACCTCCCAAAAAAATTGCGCACATGTCCCGGACGCCAACTGGCATCGGACTTGTGCGCAGCGTCTCTATGGCTATTTTCGCCAACCGAGACAGGTTTCATACATGGGAGACAGAAAAATTTACCGATTGTCAATATCCTCGAAGGACAGATCATGGTTTTCCAGCCGATACGCCGCCATTTTTTCGTATAACGTATCCGGCTGGCCCCAGTTGGTGTAGGGGTCGATGCTGATCCCGCCCCGTGGGGTGAACTTGCCCTGGACTTCGATAAACCGGGGCCGCATCAACGCCCGTAGATCTTTTAGGATAACGTTTACGCAGTCCTCGTGGAATGCGCCGTGGTTGCGGAAACTGAACAGATAGAGTTTCAAGGACTTGCTCTCCACCATCAAGCGATCCGGGATGTAGTTAATATAGATGGCCGCAAAATCCGGTTGGCCCGTCATGGGACAGAGGCTGGTGAACTCCGGGCAGTTGAATTTCACCATATAGTCCATGTCCGGGTGCCTGTTTTCAAATGCCTCCAACACGCCGGGGTTATAATCCGCGGAATATTGGGTGGCGCTGTTGCCCAGGAGGGACAGGCCGGGGATTTTTTCACTCATTGGGAAGTCTCCTTTATATTTGATAGGGCCCGCAAGAGGATATAGCCCAATATGGCGGGCGGGGTCTGGCCCAGGCAGAGCTGGAGCACCAGAATTAGATACGGCACCCCGGTGAGGGGTGAGAGCCAGATGGGGACGATGAATCCGGGCAGGAAGATGATGATGGGAATCACCAGGAGCATGGAAAATTTGAATCGCCCCACCAGATACGCGGCACCACTGGTGATCAGGCCGATTGCCAGACCGCCGATGACATCCGGCAGACCGAAACTACCCAGCATAAAATTGCTGAACCCGTTGGCAATCGCCAGCGGTAGTACCAGGAAAGGAAATAGGGCGGGGAGGGCGTACAGGGCCGTGGCAAACCGGCTCTGGATTGGTCCGAACGAGATGGGCTGGGTAATATACATCACCACGATAAAAATCGCCACGACGGCGGCGGAATATGTGAGTTTGGCAGTTTTGGTCTGTGGGTATTTCATAGGCTTCTCCAATTTGGGGCAGAAAAAACAAATGGCCGGGATTTTTGACCCAGCCAAAGCACACAAAGCACTGTTTATAAAAAACATACGCTTTGCAAATCCCCTAGTTTTGTTTATTGACAGGATGGTCTCGAACTGTCATTGTTCAATTTTTCTCACTGTACCAAATTTTTTGCACTCTGTCAATAACCTAGAGAGCGGTATGGTTGATTCTTATGGGCTTTTTTGGTATGCTAACTGCAGGACATGAAGTTGTCATGTTGCCCCGCTTTTGGCAACGTGGTCCGGCGAGTTTATAATTTGTACGTAGGGAAGAGCAAAACACCCGGCTCTGCGGAGCCACCCTCTTTACAAAAGAGGGCAAAGACGAAGGATGACGCAACCCCTACCCTCTTTCGTAAGAGGGTGCAGCTCGCAGGCGGCGGGTGTTTTGCACTGTGGTCGTGAGCGAGAAAATTTATATTTGTGGTGCTGACATGATAAAGTTTTTTAGGTTATTCCTGCAGAAAAAATGGTGGAATTTATTGCTGCTTGGACTCATGAATAATGTTATTTTTGTACTTATTTTTTCTCTTGCCTTTTTTTATATTTTACCAGCTACAATGCGCCTCATGCCTATAATACTCCTGTTAATTTTTCCTTTCGCCCTATTGGTCTGGGGTTTAAGCAACATATCTTTGTCAAGATTTTTCTTTTCTACGCTTCTCTTTATTGCTACATTTATACTTGGATTTCCACTCTTTACGCCTTTCTATGAGCGCCTGTATCCAGACGGGATTTATGGGTCAGGCTCCTCACTTGCATCTTTTCTCTTCCTTTTTTTGTACATAGCGATGAGTTTTATTGCATGGATTACCGCACTAATCCTTACTCTAAAAGCCAGAAAACGAAACGATATCCCCAAAGATACGGGCAATTAATCACTCAACCTGCCCACAGCGCAGATCCCCCTTTCCTGTGAAAAAAGGCTTTTCTTTTTCAACCCAATGCGCTACAATAGAGCAAATCCTACAACGGGGTGCTCACACATGAACAAAACAATCGCCTTCATCGGGACAGGCGCCATGGGTGGCGCTATGATCCGGGCCGCTTGCCGTAGTATCGACCCGGCGCAGATTATCCTGACCGATTATCTCCAAGAAAAAGCCGAGGCCCTGGCCGCAGAGTTAGGTTGCCGCACGGCCCCGTCCAATCCCGCCGCCGTGGAGGCGGCTGATTACGTGTTCCTCTGTGTCAAGCCCCAGGGCGCCGCCGCCGTTATCCAGGAGATCGCCCCTGTGTTGCGGGACAGTCTGGCGGATGACCGCCCGAAACTCCTCTGCTCGATCCTGGCGGGGGTCACCACCGAGGCGATCCGAGAGATCATGGGCAGTCCTGCCTATCCCGTGGTGCGGATCGTCGCCAATACTCCAGCCCTGGTGGGGAACGGGCTTATGATTTACGCCTGCGACGCATCCGTCGCCCATGGGGATGTTGCGGATTTGGAAACCATCCTATCCTGTTGCGGCGTAGTCACCCAGCTGGAGGAACGGCTGGTGGATCAGGCCACCGCTGTAGCCGCCTGCTCCCCCGCCTTTGTGTACATGTTTATCGAGGCCCTGTCCGACGGCGGGGTCTTGACCGGGCTGGATCGAACCCGCGCCCAAACGTTCGCCGCCCAGGCCGTCTACGGGGCCGCCGCCATGGTCCTGGAGACGGATTTCCACCCGGGGGCGCTGAAAGATATGGTCACCTCCCCCGGCGGCTCCACCATCGCCGGCGTGGCAGCACTGGAGGAGGCGGGCTTCCGCCAGGCGGTCATATCCGCTGTGGCGGCGTCTTATGCGCGCAATGTCCAGTTGGGGGAGGTTGGCAAGGGCTGACTGAGGATTGTCTTGCGGCATGTGTGCGTATCCAACTGCGCTGATACACTGTTTGCGCCGTAGGGGCGCACAGTGTGCGCCCCGTCAACCGCTGCCGCAACAAACCATATGCGGTATGTTTCCAACGTCCGGGCGCACAGTGTGCGCCCGTCAACCGCTACCGTACAAACCATATGCGGTATGCTTCCAACGTCCGGGCGCACAGTGTGCGCCCCTACAAGGGCAGAAAAGGAACTGTCACAAGGTGAATTGCCGCCCTGCGGCAAGAGAAGGCCCCCTGGGGGGCGAAGTGCCGGAGGAGTGCTCTGATTTCATCGGGAAAAACTCTTGACAGGGACGGTTTTCCCTAGTATAATAACACGGCATATGGCCCAGTAGTTCAGTTGGTTAGAACGCCAGCCTGTCACGCTGGAGGTCGACGGTTCGAGCCCGTTCTGGGTCGCCACTTCAAACAAACGTCCATTTGCGGGGGATTCCCCTCCGCAAATGGTTCGTTTTTGTACCCTGCTGCTATAGCTCAGTCGGTAGAGCGCATCCTTGGTAAGGATGAGGTCCCCGGTTCAAATCCGGGTAGCAGCTCCAAAAAGCCCCCAACATATCGACGTTGGGGGCTTGCATTTTCTGAAAAAAGCGTTTTACAAATCTTTTGAAGATTTAGCCCAAAGCCTCCTTTTGCAACTGACGCCCCAAGAGCGAAGCGATTGGCTCGGCGGAAGGGGTGCCTGTGGTATAAAGGAGGTGGCAGAGCGAGGCTCTGACGGAGGATTATCTCTGCGTCGCAGGTCAAGAGCAGTCCTCAGTCAGCTTCGCTGACGGCTATATCACTATACAATGTACAACATCAAAATTAACCTTAAAAACAAGGGCTAACCTACAACGCAACGCCATCTAAAAATTAGCTTTTTTAGATGGCGTTTTGCGTGGTGAATTTTGTGCCA
>WRAB01000022.1 GCA_009780435.1 Oscillospiraceae bacterium
GCCGGCGCCGTGCCTTCGTTCAGTACGATCTCCGTCCCGAACTCGCGGTAGCCGCTCGGCGTCTGATTCGTCGGCAACGGCGCCAATACCGGCACGTTGCTGATCGTCAGCATGAAGCTGTTCAATGTCCACTGAGCCGTCAGCGTCATATCTCCTGTGAGTTCAATAGACCCAGGCACCGTCATCACTGTAGGTTCTTGGCCTTCACGCTCGACAAGCCACCCGGTAAAGTTATGACCCTCCTTAGAGAAAGGAACTTGACCTTCCTCCGTCCCCACTGCTCGCAGGTGATAGGTATCTCCACGAAGAACCACAACAGGATTCTGCTCCGTGGTTCCCGTGCCAGTACCAGGATGGTACAGCACCTCTACACGACGCAAAATATCAGGCTCTGTCCCGTTGCTCGCATAACCCCACACCGCATATACTGTCACATCCTCATCCGTAATCGTAACTTCCGTCACGATCTGCTCCAGATATGACGTATCCGTTACGTCCAGGATTGTCGTAATCGGTGTCAAGCTCCAGCCCACGAAGGCATAGTCCGGATGGGTCGGTAGATATTCTTCACGCATCTCCAACTCATGCGTCCCCGGCGAGAGTACAACGGGATTGGGGTCAGGGCCGCCTTCGCCGCCGTTGGCGTCGTAGGTCAGCTCAAACGTAACCGCCCGCAATATGATAAAGAGCACACCGTTTTCGATTATGGACTCAGAACTGACGATGTAATACTCGCCCAAGTATCCAAGTGCCTCCGCTCTGAGCCTGCTGCCCTCGCCGACACGGACATTGGTAAATATACCATTTTCGCCGACTTGCGGCCGAAGCGTGCCTTCGCTGTCCTCCAGGGCTAGGCTGGCATCTGCAATGGGCTCAAAGGTCGGGTCCCCATCTCCCTCCGAAGGGATTTCTCGCACAACATGTACATCAATCGCCAGGACGGGCCGCAAGAATACACGGACGATGGGATTGCCTATAGGTTCCCCTGTCTCCTCATGCAGAACTACATACATTTCACTTGCGACAGAGAGGACGTCACTGGGCATCCACAGATCTGCCATCGCAGATGTTGGCACGATCTGTATCATGGTGTTTTCGGTTGGGAATAGCGTGCCAGCTCCCAGGATAAATCGATTGTTCGGTGTGCCAGGACGGCTCTGCGCGCCCGGCTGTTCCAAAGCCGGCAAACTATAGTCTGATACGTCCATGTTAAACATGCGGGCCGCATCTGTCCCAATAGCCAACGGAAT
Organism: Oscillospiraceae bacterium; assembly: GCA_009780435.1. GTDB lineage: Bacteria > Bacillota > Clostridia > Oscillospirales > Oscillospiraceae > WRAB01. The sequence goes on from WRAB01000022.1 coordinate 1,251, forward strand.
CCACCGTGGTTCATCGTCATCATCGTATCCATCAAATCCGTACACTTGGACGTTGACAAGCGTATCCAGGCTGATGTTATCTAGGAAAATGTCAATTACATATCGATCTCTTCCGCCAACATTCACCTGCAGGAAGCCGCCGTTTACTAAGTCGTGGCGGAAGTTGAGGCCCGGATCAATGGGAACCTCTTCCGTGCTCCACTGGGGCGCGCTGCCTGTGAGCAGCTCCTGTACGAACACATCCTCCAAGAGGAAGCTGCGTGTCAACCACGGCCCAGTATAATTAATGTTACTTGGCGGAGTGCTCGGCTGTCGAATCACTGACGCCCCCTCATGAAGCAACGCCCCATGTTCAAGCGCCCAGCGCCACTCAAATCCGGTGAAGTCGGTCTCATCGGTATCAGGCGGGTTAAATCCACGCACCCATACCTGGATATCAATGGGGATCGGCGTCATGATAATTTCAATCGTGGGCGGTCTCTCCCCGCTCTCGAACGCTTGAATCAAAGCATCCAGATCGGATTGTTCGAGACGGCGAGATTCAGGTGCATACCCGACAGCCGTCACATGGATATATACGTATCCGTTAGCCTCAATTATTTCTGCCAAATCATCCAGGCAACCCAGGAACACGCCCTCCATGCCCTCTAGTCCCGGCGGCCTAGTTGCAATCTCCGATTCAAACAGCGCATGGCCAATTTGGAAGCCGCCGTCTGCTATATAATTCTCGTGGACACCGATGACCTGGAACCGCCGTGGCGGTTCGTCCAGAGTGAATCCAACCACTGTGTTGGGCGTAATCAGCCCGATGGACATGAGACGATCCACCCCGACATTATTGACAGTGAGGGACGGTGGGTTCAGTACATGTTGGGTTTGCAGATGGGCACCACGATTGTAAGCATTGAATGTCCGCACTACATGCACCCTGCCGCTGCTGTCTGGCGTCGCTTGGCCCTCCAGCCCACGCACAATCGGGAGCAACTGCACATTGTAAAACTCCACAGTGCGATTCTGGGTGTTAGGGTCGTCGCTGTCCAAATGGGGACGAATGCCCTGGATGCCCTCTTCATGCGCAGGGACTTCCCCGAAAAACTGGGGTTCTTGCTGCCCATTTGTCTGCCACGCCAGGAAGGGATACGTCCTCTGGTAGTCACAAGGAATATTATGGATATCATACATCCACGGATACCGGTTGAGACCGGGCAGAAGGCCGCTGGTCATCAGTTCCGTATTCACAAGGGTGACGCCGGGCCTGTTGCCCTGGAGCAGATTTACTTCATTGATCTGTGCTCTCGGTGTGACACGGGTGGCCGTCTGATCTACATAGACCTGATTAAACCGGATCCCGGCAACACCGCCTGCGGGGCCGCCGGTATTGCTCTGAGCGACCACTTGGCCCTCAATGTTCCCGGCCACGAACACCCGCTCAATGGTGATGTTGCCGCTGTTGCGCTCCCCGACAATGCCGCTGCCCCGGCTTCTGTCGCCAGCATTCCCGGCGGTGCCTTGAATGTCGCCGATATTATAGGAATCCTGCACCACTAGGTTGCGGCGGTTTTGTCCCACAATACCACCGGTGCGCGGATTGCTGTGCGTACCGGAGACCCGGACAAAGCCCGCATTGAAGCTCTGTTCTATTCTGTGGTTTGCCGCACTGCGGCCGATAATGCCGCCAAACCCGGCTCTGCCCTCTACGTTGGTTGTGAATGGCCACACCGTAGTTTCTGCAATGTTGTTGGCAAAGCCCACGACCTCGCCATTGTTGCCGCTCTGGCGAATGAGAAGGCCGGCACGGGTGGCATCTCCGATAATGCCCCCTGCGATTCTCTGGTTCTGAATGGTATGTACCAACCCGTTGTTAATCGCACCGGTAATCCGTGTATTCGGCGAGGCGTCACGGCCAATAATGCCGCCGCTGGCCCAGAGGGCTCTTACGGCGCCCCAGTTGGTGGCATCTGTAATGGATAAGGTGCCGCCCCCCGGCTGTACGTTGCCCACAATACCGCCCGCCCGGACTGACGCATTGCGCATGGCGTTTGAACCACTTTCTACAGCAGTGCCGTTAATGTTCCCCGTATTTGTCACGTCGGTCAATACAACGTGCTGTCTGGTGACACGCATATCGCCCACAATACCGCCCACGTGACAGTTGTTCCCGGAATGCGCACCTGTTCCCGTCCCGTGGGTCCGTGTCACATTGCCGCTGTTCCATGCGCCGGTAATGGCAAGCCGCTGCTCCGACCTGCCCACAATACCGCCCAGGTTTGCCGTTGCATCGTCAGTCGTTTCATGTCTTACTTCCGCCGTGTTCACAACATTTATCAATGTCGTTGCCCTGGTCGTGCGCCCCACAATCCCGCCGCCCCGTGGCGCGGCGCGACGGGTGAGAACCCGCCCGTGATTGGTCGCGTCGGTGATGGTGAGTGTATTTTCCGCCGCCCCCACAATACCGCCGACATTGGCATTGTTGGCTGATACTGTTGTTATCCCCAAAAAAGTCTGGCGTTCCAGATTTTCTACAAAGGCGTGGTTCGTGACGTCTGTCAATCTTGTATTGTTCCGTGCGTGGCCCACAATACCGCCCACTCGGCCGTTGATTACGATTGTGCTGACACGGGGTGTCGTTCCGCCGTGGTGCATATTCTCCACATTGTTGATCGTCAAACTGCCGCTGGCTCCGGTCCAGCCCACAACGCCGCCGGCCGCCACTCTGGCACGAATCTGCTGATTGGCTTGCCCCGCCCCGGACTGGGTAGCCGGTTCCACTCTCACATTGGATATGGCAGCATGACCTGCCGCCACACTGCCGATGATGCCACCGGCACGAGTGGGATTGTCGTTGTCGTTGTTATTCACCGCATTGGCACCGCCGCCACGGATATTGACCCGAATCACACTAGGTGCTTCCGGGTCTGACGCCGTAATATTGACTCTACCGTTGGAGAGGCCAACAACGCCGCCCATGGCCCCGGTTCGTCCATTGGCGCTCCGCAGTTCTAAACTACCGGTGCTAATGTCGATTATATTTAATGTAGCGCCCGCTTCCGTGCCGCCCACAAAACCGGAAATTGCGTCCATGTCATTGGAGTTGCCACGATTCCGTAGCACCTCATGGCGGCCTGCAAGATGTACGTTCTGTATCGTCACCGTCCCGCTGACAGCACGGCCGAGGACAATCCCCGCTCGGGTCTGTTGCCCGTTCCAGTGGGTAGCGAGCCCAGTTGCATAAAAGGACGGACGGAACGACCCGCCGATTCCGTTTTGTGTTACACTTGCAAATGTAAGGTCCCGAATTACTGCGCCGTCTCCGGCGGCACGAATGAACCCGACACTGTCTCTCACAATGGAGCCACCACTTGGGCTTGCAGCTGAAGTGCCGGTTCTGGTTCTGATTTGCAGACCGCGTATCTCCTGATTGTTGCCGTCAAAGGTTCCTGTGAATATCCCAGGACGGCCTAAATGTTGATAGGCTGAACCAGAGGGAAAGCCAGCGAGGGTGTCATTCGGCGCATTGATAAAGCCGGTGGGGCTATCCAAATAAAAGTGACGGCTATGGTCATTCCACGGATACACTGAAGCGTTTAAAAATGCTAGTAGCTCTGTCCAGTTGCGAATCGCAACCGCATTCGCTGGCCGTTCCGACAACGGCACCGCTAAAGACGCCGCATCTATGGGCGCATAGTCGGGCGCATCGTACGCCGGTGCGTCGTAATATGGCGCATCGTACGCCGCCGGTACTGCAAATGCCTCCGGCGGTGCTAGCGTCAATACCATTAACAACGCTAAGGCGAGAGCAAATACCCGTTTCATCTTTTTCCTGTTCTCGGAACCCATATCTTTATTCCTCCTGCAAGCATGTGTTTTTCATTCTGTTTAGTTTTATATTATGTAATCTTGTTCTATAAATGACTTGTTCATTATACGAAAAATATCTCCCACTGTCAATCGCTTTTCCGACGTTCTCTGTTACAGTTTCATTACAATTTTTCCAATTTTCTTTAATGTTTCGTTAATGCAGTTGATAGCACAGTTAATAATTCATTTATTATTCAATGTACCCTTCCAGTCTTTGTCCGCAAGCTCACAAAGACCATTTCTCCGCTTCTTGCATTATGTCACCTTGTCGGGGGATCGCAAAACGGCTATACATGGAAATGAAAACCATTCAATTTCAGCGTTTTCAAAAGTGCACTCAAACTATGAAAAAGCAAATACCTAGAGCGCACTCTATTTATTTTCGAAACAGCTTTAGCGATGGCTTTTCTATTGGGCGCCATGATAACGCCCCGTCTATCTCTGCACCGGAAAAATTGTGTGCTGCTTGGCGTACTTCTTTGGAGACGTCCCCACCTTCTCTTTGAATCTCCTGATAAAATTGGCGTAGTCGTTGAATCCGGTCTTGGAGATGGTCTCCTGTACGGTATGCCCCGTCGCCAATAGTTGCTTCGCCTTGGAAATCCGTTTTGTGCAGATGTATTCATGAATCGTCGTACAGGTGTGCTCTTTGAACAGACGGCATAAGTACCCTTTGCTCAAGTGGAATTTATCGGCAATCTTTTTCAGGGATAAATCCTCGTCCAGAGACTGGTCGATGTAATTTAAAATATCCGCGATATATTTATTTTTCGGATCGGGCGCGTCAAAGGCTGTGGATTTGGACGTATTCATAATCAGCAGGATGATTTCTGTCAAGATGGCATTTTCGACGAGATCAGAGCCGAAGCCCTGTGTTTTGGTCAACTTGTCGATCAGTTCCATCATCTTGTTATGTTGCGTCTTGGAAAATGAAATCCGGGACGAGAATTTATCTTTTTTATAAAAGCATTCTGTCAGGTCGGTATTGGACGAAGAAATCCCTTTTAAAAAATCGGGCATGATGGACAAGACATATCGATTGAGAGGTTTCCCCGCAAGGGACTCGACACGGTGGGGCTCAAATTGATTGATGACAAAGACATCGTATTCGTGAACCGGATAAATAATATCGTCAATGATAAACCATCTCCCCTTGGACATGCCATAATACACTTCAAGATTATTATTCGAATGCATGCCCTGTGGCTTTACGCCACTATCCAAATAGGCAATTGAAAACCTACCGCTGTCCGCGCAAAAAAATTCAGATGAGAGACAGCATTTTTGCAGTTCCATTCCTCTACCTCCCGTCAATATTTTCTAAATAAAAAACTCTTATGTAAGTATACCATAAAAGATGAATAATTGCAATATATTTGGTGAATATCTGCAAAGAACGTACAAAGTGCATCTGATATGATTTAATCATCAAAAAATTCTCAAAAGGAGTGTTTCGCTATGGTTGTCGGTACTCTTTCAAACTGTGAATTATATTATGTTTTTGGTGAAAGATTTCAAAAAGCATTTGAATTTCTGAAGAAGAATGACATTACGAAAATGGAATTGGGCCGCCACGATATCGACGGCGACGATGTCTTTATTCTCGTCCAACAGTATGACTCCAAATCCATTGACAACTGCGGGTTTGAGGCCCACAAGAAGTATGCCGACGTCCACTACGTGGCGGAGGGCTTTGAGTATCTCGGCTATGGCCCCTTAGAGCGCGCAGGCGCGCCCATCACCGAATACGATCCCGTGGCAGATGCGGTGTTTTTTGAAAAAGAGTGTCAGTTCGTCCTCTTGGAAAAAGGCGATATCGCAATCGTCTTCCCGCAAGACGCACACATGCCGCAAAAACGCGCCTTGGTAGAAGTCCCCGTGCGCAAGGCCTGCATCAAAGTCCGTGTCGCCGATTAGATCTTGAATTAACATACTGTTACGGCCTGAAAAAACATGAAGAAGATATCCTGATAAGCAGCTACATGGCTCCATAAAGACAGGTGGATAGCGATTGGGAATGGCATTGCGCCGATAATGACAGTCGTTATCGGCGCTTCATTTTCATACTGCGAATAGCAAAAAGGATACGATAACAATGGACAACAACTCCTGGGCGTTAAAAGTCGCCGATACGTTTTTGAAAAGAAAACCGGATATGACCCAACAGTGGACATACGACACCGGAATCGTCCTAAAAGGCTTCGAGGCCCTCTATCACGCCACAGGGAACGAAGATTATTTTGCATATATCAAGACGATCATGGATTCCTTTGTGCAAGACGACGGTAGCATTAAGCTGTACAACCGGGACGAGTACGCGCTGGACAACATCAACAACGGCAAAGTCATGTTCCCGCTCTATGAGAAATACGGCGACGAGAAATACAAAAAAGCGGCTCTGACCCTGATGGACCAGCTCCGGCATCAGCCCCGCAGCCGGGACGGTGCCTTCTGGCACAAAAAAGCCCTACCCGATCAAGTCTTTCTCGACAGTTCCTTCATGGCCGGCCCATTTTACGCACAGTACACAGCGGAGTTGGGCAATGAAGCGGATTTTGACGACGTGGCAAAACAGTTTCTCCTGCGGGAATCCTATTTGAGAGACGACACAACGGGACTCCTGTACCACGCCTGTGATCTGAGCAAGCAGGCGTCCTGGTGCAACCCGGAAACGGGGTTGTCAGAGAGCTTCTGGGGCCGGGCCATGGGTTGGTTCTGCATGGGCCTCGCCGACACCTTGGAATTTTTCCCGGTAGATCACAAAGATAGGCAAACGCTCATAGACGCCTTAGAGAGATCCTTTGCGGCTCTAGCCAAAGTCCAAAGTCCCGAAGGCGTATGGTATCAGATTCTGGACAAAGGGAACAAACGCGGAAATTACCTAGAGGCATCCGCATCTATAATGTTCACATACGCAATGGCAAAGGCGATCAGCTTGGGTTGCATCGATCAGACGACATACGGCCCCGTGTTGCAAAAGGCGTATCAAGGGATTATTGACGAGTTTTTAACCACCACCAACCAGGGGCTTATCAACCTGAACAAGGTTTGCCAATCGGCATCCCTGGGCGGAGACGAGATCCACGACGGCAGTTTTGTGTACTATATCAGCGAGCCCATCGTCTCCAACGATAGACGGGGATTCGGTCTGCTGATCTTGCTATGTACGCTCATGGAGAACGAGATCAATAACACATAAAAAAGAACTGGAGGGGTATCATGCAAGCGTTTTCACTCAAAGGAAAAACCGCGTTAATTACAGGGGCCTCTTACGGCATTGGCTTCGCAATCGCCACAGGACTGGCAAAAGCGGGCGCAAAGATCGCATTCAACGATATCAATCAAGAACTGGTAGATCGCGGCCTCGCCGCATATGAGGCGGCGGGTATTGAAGTCCGAGGCTATGTCTGCGATGTCACCGATGAATCCGCCGTCCAGGCGTTGGTCGCCGCTATTGAACGGGACATTGCACCCATTGATATTCTGGTCAACAATGCGGGTATCATCCGCCGGGTTCCCATGCACGAGATGGAGGAGCAGGTCTTCCGCCAAGTCATCGACATCGACTTGATTGCACCGTTTATCGTGGCAAAAGCTGTCTTGCCTGGCATGATGGCGAGAAGGAAAGGGAAAATCATCAACATCTGTTCTCTGACCAGCGAGTTGGGGCGCGAGACCGTATCCGCCTATGCCTCCGCCAAGGGCGGACTCAAAATGCTCACCAAAAATATCGCGTCAGAATACGGACAGTACAATATTCAGTGCAACGGGATCGGCCCCGGCTATATCGCCACGCCCCAGACGGCACCTCTGCGTGAGAAACAGCCTGACGGCAGCCCCCACCCCTTCGACAGTTTTATTGTCGCCAAGACCCCCGCAAACCGCTGGGGTACCCCGGAAGACATGATGGGTCCCGCCGTATTCCTGGCCTCTGAGGCCTCCGATTTCGTCAACGGACACATCCTGTACGTAGATGGCGGCATCTTGTCCTACGTGGGCAAACAGCCGTAGATTGCATAAAAAATCGGGGATTGGAACATCTCCAACCCCCGGGTCGTCATACGGTAAAGATTAGCCTCTCGCTTTCCGTTCGTTTATCATTTTAAAGACGGCGAACAGCACCATGAGAAACGATGCCCCCACCACCAGGGAGATGCCTGTCGCAATCCCGTGGGCGTCTGCCACGGCGCCGATGATTCCCGGCATCAGGATACCGCCCAGACCCGATATGGCCACGGTAAATCCCAGGGATATGGAAGCGGTTGCGCCTTTCATAGTGGCCACGGTGGTGGGATAAATCCCCGCCATGCCGAGGCCGATCCCAAGTAGGAACAGCACAGATACCAGCGGGCTAGCGCTGAGGAGCATCCCCGCAAAGCAGAGCGTTGATACAAGCGCCATGAGCAGCAGCGCCCGGTTCTTATTCCGGATTCGATTTGCCAGAACTGCGACGCCAATGCGCCCAATTGCCATCACCGACCAATGGATGGTAGGCACGAGACCGGCCAGACCCCTGGGCAAGGTGCCCACGTCTACAAAATAGAGCACGAACCATCCGATGATGGACGTCTCTACGGCGACATAGAGGAATAGCAGGATTGTCGGAATCCAGAAATTTGCCTCCCGCAAAAAAGAGAGCGATGCCCCTTTCTCCTTTTTCGGCGGAAGGTCGGGCAGTTTTGTCCGGGCAATTAGCCCCCATACGGCGGCCATCAACAGTGCGGCTGTCAGGGCAGAAAATTTCCAACCGGAATCGCCTGCGGCAAACACCCACAGGAACACGATGACAGGCGAAACCAGCGCACCAAGCGCAAACCCTGAATGTAATACATTCAGTGCCGCTGTCCGGTTCCCGGATATGTCAGCCGTAATCACGTTACAAATATTATTCAACGCACCACGGCAAATCCCGGTCAGGGCAAACGCCGCGATCAGTAGAGGCAGAGGTTGCACAAACACCATGAGGATCAGCCCCAAAGCGGCCCCAGCGCTCAGTAGCAATGTAGAAGGTTTGCGGCCGATCATATAGGGTAGCACACCGGCTACCAGCACAGCACAGAACGTACCCAACTGATGGGCGGAAAACATGATTCCGGTCTGGGTATAACTGAGGGCGTGCTCGGCTCTGATATACGGCAAAAGCACACCCAGCATGATGACCATGACCCCGTTGGTGAGGAAGGCAAAGTTCACAATCCCCCACAACCCATAGTTGTTCGGTGTAACTTCCAGCTTGGCAAAAAGAGTACGCATATGGGTAATCCTCTCTGCTTGAAAGAATGCCTGATCATCATAGGCCAGTTTGGTTTGAAAGTCAATGCTTAATTGACAATTGATTTTGAGGAGGAATACAAGAATGGCATCTGTAGAAAAAAACCAGGTTTGGGTATTTGAACCGGATGTGCCAAGCACAACTCCCGGTGCAGGTGTAACCCGAAAAGTCCTCGCCTACTGTGACGAGGCCATGTGTGTCGCCCACCATTTTGAAAAAGATTCTGTCGGTGCACTGCACAGTCATCCACACACACAGATTACCTATGTCGCGGAAGGCGTTTTTGAATTTGAGATTGACGGGGAAAAAAAAGTGGTCCGCAAAGGGGACACCCTGCTCAAACAGGACGGCGTGATTCACGGTGCCATATGCCTGGAAAAGGGCGTTTTAATTGACTTCTTCACCCCCATGCGGGAAGATTTCGTATAGAGGGTTGCCGTTATGAAAATGACATTTCGTTGGTTCGGGGAACACAGTGATACCGTCACCCTGCGCCAGATCAAACAAATCCCGGGCATGACCGGAATTATGGGGTTTTTAGATTACAAAGCCGCCAGTGAGGTGTGGACCGAAGCGGAAATTGCCGCCTATATCGGTGGAGTGAAAGCGGCGGGATTGGACTGTGACGTGATTGAGAGCGTCAATGTCCATGAGGACATTAAAATGGGCCTCCCCACCCGGGATCAGTATATCGAAAACTACTGTATCACCATTCGGAACTTGGCAAAATACGGCGTCCGGGTCATCGTCTATAATTTCATGCCCGTGTTTGACTGGCTGCGTACAGACATGGCTCGCGTCATTGAAGAAGACGGTTCCAACAGCCTTTATTTTGACGAGGCGGAGCTGGGCGAGATGGGGCCGATGGACATTGTGCAGGCCACCGCCGAAAAGGCAAATGGATTTTCACTACCCGGCTGGGAGCCGGCGCGCTTGGCGGAGTTGGAGACAACATTGAAGCGCTATGAGAGCATCACTGCCGATCAATTGCGGGAAAACTTCAAGTATTTTCTGGAGGGCATCATTCCCACTTGTGAAGAGGTCGGCGTGACAATGGCCTGCCATCCCGATGACCCCGCATGGCCTATCTTTGGCCTGCCGCGAATCGCCCATACGAAGGAGTTGTTCGATCAGATCATTGATCTGGTTGACTCCCCCCACCACGCCCTGTGTCTATGTTCCGGGTCGTTAGGCTCGAACTTGCAAAACGATATCCCGGCGATTGTCCGCCATTTCGGTCAGATGGGACGAATCGCCTGTATGCATATTCGCAATGTGAAGCACCTGGGTCACAGGAAGTTCCGAGAATCCAGCCACCTGTCCACGGACGGCGATCTGGATATGTACGAAATCGTAAAGGCCGTCTATGAGACGTGTCCCGACATCTATGTGAGACCCGACCACGGACGCATGATCTGGGATGAGATGGGCCGCCCTGGCTACGGCCTGTATGACCGCGCCTTGGGTGTGACATACCTCAACGGCCTGTATGAGGCCATTGAAAAAAATTCCAAACGGCAAAAATAAGACAACATGTTCACTCTGCTTTTGAAAGGTGGGTTGACCTGTGAAATTGTCAATTGCAAGTTTGTCCGATCAATCAGGTTGGAAACAGGCGGACGTCCGTGTTCCCGGCTTTGATGTCCCCGCCACTATAGCGCGGACGAGAGAAGCGCCCATATGGGTTCATTTTGGCGCGGGAAACATTTTCCGTGGGATGATCGCCGTATATATGCAGCGGCTCTTAGAAGCGGGCCTCACTGATCGCGGAATCGTAGCGGTGGTGCGAGACCCCGACACCGTCCGCCAGATTTTTGCCCCCCACGACAACTTAACCCTCAACGTTCTGTTGGGCGCGGACGGGTCCCTGGACGCGGAACTCATTGCCTCTGTGGCGGAGACCCTTGCCCTGGACGCCGCTGATGCCGCCGCCTGGACGAGGGCGGAGGAGATTTTCCAAAGCCCCAGTTTGCAGATCGTCAGCTTTACCATCACGGAAAAGGGCTACGCCCTGCGTGGAACTGATGGAACCCTTTTGCCTGTGGTAAAAGCGGACATCAAAAACGGGCCGGGAAAAACGGGACATACCATGAGCACTGTGGCGGGGTTGCTATACCGCCGATATCTGGCGGGGGGCTATCCCCTGGCGGTGGTGAGCATGGACAACTGTTCCAGTAACGGAACCCGGCTGGCGGCCAGTATCCGAGAAGTGGCCGAGGGGTGGCAGAGAGCCGGATTTGTAGACGCCGGATTTCTATCCTATTTGGCGGACGAGAACAAAGTCTCCTACCCCTGGACCATGATCGACCGGATCACCCCCCGTCCCGACGAGGCCGTAGCGCAAATCCTGGCCCAGCGAGGGATTGTGGGCATGAATCCGATTGTCACGAAAAATAACACGTTTATCGCGCCCTTCGTCAACGCGGAGCGGGCGGAATATCTCATCATAGAGGACGATTTCCCAGCGGGTAGGCCGCCTTTAGAGAAGTCGGGGGTATACCTCACAAATCGGGAGACCGTCAATCAGATCGAAAAGATGAAAGTGACTACTTGCCTAAACCCACTCCACACGGCCATGAGCGTATATGGCTGCTTGCTGGGCTATACACGGATCAGCGAGGAGATGAAAGACTCCGATATCGTGGCCCTGATCCGACGGTTGGGCTACGTGGAAGGACTGCCCGTGGTGACAGACCCCGGAATCGTATCTCCCCGGGCCTTTCTCGACGAAGTAGTAAACGAGCGGCTCCCAAACCCCTTTATGCCGGACGCGCCCCAGCGGATTGCGACAGATACATCCCAAAAGGTTCCAATCCGGTTCGGGGAGACCATCAAGAGCTACGCGGCACAGGGATTAGACATAGAAGCTCTCGTCGCGATTCCCCTGAGCATCGCGGGCTGGCTCCGCTACCTGTTGGCAGTAGACGATCAAGGACAAGACATGACCGTATCAGCCGATCCCCTGCTGGACGAATTGCAGGCAAAACTGGATGGCGTGATCTGGAACAATCCAAGTAGCTACACCGGTCAAATTCGAGATATCCTGCGCAATGAGATGATTTTCGGAAGCGACCTTACGAAGACGCCCCTTGCAGATAAAATTGAGGAGATGTTTATCGAACTCCTCGCAGGCCCGGGCGCTGTGCGAAATACGTTAAGGAGGTGCATGCGCCAAGGAGATGTATAACCCCGGGATGCGTCCCATAGAACCTGTGCAACAAAATCCATATCAGTTAAAAATTTTTAGGAGGAAATTGTAATGAAAAGAAAGTTAGTCGTATTATTCGTTCTGGTCTTTGCACTACTCGCACTCACCGCATGTGGCGGCGGGGGCGGAGACGATGAAGTCACCCTTCGATTGTCCGAAGTCCACTCCGGCGAAGACCATCCCGCCAATGTCGGCCACCACAGATTTGCAGAACTCGCCTATGAGCGCAGTGACGGCTCTCTCAATGTAGAAGTCTTCTCCGGCGGCGTTCTCGGCAGCGAAATGGAAGTTATGGCCCAGGTACAAATGGGTACTATCGAGATGATCAGACTGCCTGTTCCCATCCTTGCCAACGTGGAAGAGAACTTCAACGCCCTGTTCCTTCCCGGTGTCTGGGATGGTCGCGATGCCATGTTTGCAGCCCTGGACGGGGAAATCGGTACATATTTTGCCGAGATGCTTCAAGAGCACGGCATGTATATCCTGGCTTGGCACGATGCGGGCGCTCGCAGTTTGTACAATTCTGTACGTCCCATCTATACCCCGGAAGATCTGGAGGGGTTGAGAATCCGGATGCAGGAAGCCCCCCTTATGATCCGTCTGATGGAACTGATGGGCGGCACACCCGTACCCATGGGTCCGGCAGAAGTATACACTGCCATCCAGACCGGCCTAGTGGACGGTGCTGAAAACAACTGGCCTTCCTATGTCACCAGCTTCTCCCACTACGAGGTCGCCCGTTACTTCACCGAAAACGAGCACTCCAGAGTACCGGAAGCCGTTGTAATCAGCCTTGAAGTCTGGGAGAGCCTGAGTTCCTCTCAGCAGGACGTTCTGCGTCAGGCCGCCATTGAAGGCGCCCAGGCACAGCGCACTTCATGGGCCCAGGTAGAGGTAGAGGCAGAGGCACAAGCTGTCGCCGCCGGCGCAGAAGTTGTCCGTCTCACCCCGGAACAACGCCAGGCCTTCACGGATAGAATCATGCCCATTTGGGATGACTATCCCGAGCTCGCAGATCTCATTGCAATGATCCGCGCCGCACAGAGCTAATTGGCGCTATGACTTGGGGGGGATTTTACGCCCCCCCAAGTCCATTAACCGTAAGGAGGAGAGAATCCTTGCTGAAAGCCTACAATACCTACAAAAAATGTATCGGCGGCATGGGTAAAGCGTTAGATGTTGTCGCCATACTCTTGATGCTGGCGATGGTCGGCGTGGTATTCTATCAAGTTATCATGCGGCAAATTTTTGAGAGACCTCCCATATGGGGTGAAGAGATCTCCGTGACCTTTATGGTCTGGTTCGTATTTCTCGGCATTGTCCTGGGCCTTGAGGAAAATTTGCACATAGGCATTACGATGTTTGTTTCCAAGCTACCCGAAAAAGCACAATATGTGCTAGAGATCTTTGTCAATGTTTTGATCTTAGTCCTTGCAATGCTTTTGCTCGTATATGGTTTTTCTCTGACATCCAGAATGCTGAGTTTCGGCACTATGCTTCCTGCAACAGGAATTCCCGCAGCCACCCACTATGCCGTTGTCCCTATCGCAGGCATCTTGATGGCCTTGGTCGCATTGGGTAAAATTGCAGGACAACTTATCAACAGAAAGGAGCTGCCCACATGAGTGACCCCATTGCTATTATTATTTTGGTAGGCGGCTTCGCCATCCTGATGGCCTTAAAAGTCCCGGTAGCATTTTCTCTTGCCCTTTCGGCCTTTGCCTCCGCTTGGTATTTCGGGTCGGGTACTAGCATGTTGCCCACAGTGGCACAGCAGCTTGTCAGCGGCGTCCGTCCCTTTAACTTTATGGCCATCCCCTTTTTCATTATCGCAGGCAATCTCATGGGCGAAGGGGGAATCGGCAAGCGGATGATCGACTTGGCCGACGCCTTGGTAGGTCGTGTCCGCGGCGGACTGGCCATGGTGAACGTACTGTCCTCCAAGTTCTTTGGTACGGTCTCCGGTTCCGTAGTAGCTGACACCTCGGCGTTGGGAACCATCATGATCCCCATGATGGAAAAACAGGGCTATGACAAGGAATTCGCCACGGCGAACACCGTCACTTCGTCCATTGTGGGCCTCTTGATTCCGCCAAGCCACAATATGATTATCTTCGCCATGGCGGCCGGCGGCGGTGTTTCGATTGCCGCGCTGTTTTTGGCCGGCATTGTCCCCGCCCTCGTCTTGGGCATCGGGCTGATGATGGTGTCATACATAATATCTGTCAAGAAAAAATACCCGAAGGGTAAGAAATATACGATCAAGGAAACACTGAAACTCATGCTGGACGGCGTTTTGGCGGTGTTGACCATCGTCATCATCGTCGGCGGCATCACATCGGGCATGTTTACCGCCACAGAGGCATCGGTTATCGCAGTTGTCTACGCCTTTATTATCACATTTTTCGTCTACAGAGAGATTCCCCTGAAACGCTTCTGGCCCATTATGAAAAAATCTGTCCGGACAGTGGCAATGGTTATGGCGATTATAGCCGCCTCCTCCGCCTTCGGATACATGATGACGATTTTGCGGGTGCCGGATCTGGCCACAAACGCCATCTTGGCCGTCTCGGACAACCCCTTGATTATTCTGCTTCTCATCAACGTAATCCTTCTCGTCCTGGGTCTGGTTATGGATATGGCACCTATGATCCTGATTACGACGCCCATTCTTCTGCCGGTGGCCACCCAAGTGGCCGGTATGCACCCGGTGCAGTTTGGTATCGTTCTGTTGCTAAACCTGGGCATATCTCTGATCACGCCGCCGGTGGGAACCGTGCTGTTCGTGGGTTGCTCCATTGGGCGAACGAAGATTGAAGACGTAATAAAACCCCTATTGCCCTACTACTTTGTCATGATCTTAGTCCTGTTACTAATCACCTATGTCCCGACAATTGCCCTGTGGCTGCCAAATACATTTTTAAGTTAGAACGGATTATATGGTCATTTGCCAGATAGTATAACACACAAAAGAGCCCGGCAGGATCGGGTTTCCTCCCTCCCTGCCGAACTCTTTTGCTAACGTAGACCAGAGGTTAGAGCGTCACACCGGTTTTAAAGATTGTAAATTCCCGCGCGCCGTGCATTTCATTTTTTGCTCGGATTTCACCGGAAGCCAAAGCGCAGACGTACTCGTATAACCTGTCGGCCATAGTCTCCATTGGGACGCCTGCCAGCAGAGACCCTGCGTCAAAGTCAACCCAGGCCGATTTCCGTCGAGCTAAATCTGTGTTGCTGGAGATTTTCACTGTGGGCGCAGGCGCACCGAAGGGCGTACCCAGTCCCGTAGTAAAGAGGATCATATGTGCTCCGCTTGCGGTCATACTGCTGACGGAGACCAGATCATTGCCGGGGCCTGTGAGTAAATTTAGGCCCTTTTCTGTCACGGGGTCGCCGTAGTTTAACACAGCCACAACGTCAGATGTGCCGCCCTTTTGGATACAGCCCAGGCTCTTGTCCTCCAGGGTAGAAATCCCACCGGCCTTGTTGCCGGGGGAAGGGTTCTCGTAGATATCTTGCCCATTGTCCATGAAGTATGTTTTAAAATCATTAATCAGGGTTACGGTCTGGTCAAAGAGTCCCGGTGTGCGGCAGCGATTCATCAAAATGGTCTCCGCACCGAACATCTCCGGCACTTCCGTCAGAATGGCGGAGCCGCCCTCGGCGATGAGCCGATCTGTGAACGCACCCACCAGCGGATTCGCCGTGATCCCGGAAAATCCATCGGAGCCGCCGCACTTCAAGCCGACAATTAACTCGCTCATAGGGGCGGAGGCCCGCTTAAATTGCCCGGCATAGGCCACCAGCTCCCGCAGGATGGCAAGGCCCGTCTCGTATTCGTCGGCGACGTCCTGGCAGACCAGAAAGCGGACACGTTCTCTATCGTAATCGCCCAAGAGTTCCTGCATCCCCTCCACTGTGTTGTTCTCACAGCCCAGGCCCAAGACCAATACGGCGCCGGCGTTGGGGTGACTGATAAGCCCTGCCAGTGCACGGCGGGTATTTTCATGATCCTCTGAGAGTTGGGAACAGCCGTAGGGGTGGGGAAAGGCGTAGAGTCCATCAATCTCGTCTGTGAAAAATTCCTGGGCATGTCGTTCCAGATACGCGGCAGTAGCGTTGACACACCCCACAGTGGGGACAATCCAGACCTCGTTGCGGATCCCAACACGACCATCTGGGCGGCGATAGCCTTGGAATACTCCCGGCTCCCGCAGCGCAAGAGGCGTACGTTGCGGTGTGTAGGTATACGCCAAAAGTCCCTCCAGCGCGGTTTTCAGATTATGCGTATGCACAGCTTCACCGGGCGCAATCGCCCTCACAGCGCGCCCGATTGGATTCCCGTACTTCACAATGGCCTCCCCGTCGGCGATGGGGACAAGGGCCACCTTGTGTCCGGCATCAATCGGCTCGACCAGAGTAAGGGTAGTACCATCAACGGAAAGCGTCTCTCCAGAATCAAGGGTCGTCAGAACCACGGCCACATTGTCGGCGGGATTGATTTTCAAAAGCATCATAGCGGCCCCCTATGCGATCACGGCTTGGAGGGCACGGCGCATACCGGATTCTTCGATGGTCTGACAGTGTTTTGTTACCAGGGCTGTCATATTGCCCAGAGTATTTAAATCCTCGCCCCAGAATGCGGTGTTGCCCAGGAGCGCCTGGATAAACTCCTCTGTTGGTCTAGATGCGTGTGCGGCGAAAAAAGCCAGCACCTGGGCATCGTCTCGGATCTCATAGGTCTCCCCGCCCCGTCTGCCAATCAGACAACCACTCCCCTGCTCGGCGCTGCGATAAAACGTGGCGAGGGCCGCCAGACTAAAAGTCAGGCACGGAGGCAGTGTATCGGTTGCGGCAAAACTGTCTTTCAAAGACGGCAAAATCCGTGTTTTCCACTTGGAGACAGAATTGAGCGCAATGTTGAGCAGCGGGTGGCGGAGAAACGGATTTTCAAATCGCTCCATAACCGAGTCGGCAAATGCCCGCACCTCATCAACCGGTAGAGAGACAGTCGGGCTAATCTCGTTATAGACCGCCTGCTCCATAAAGGCCCGAACCGTCTGATCGGCCATGGCCTCGGATACAATGTCCAGTCCGGCCTGATAGGCCGCCAACACGGTAGCGGTGTGGGCGCCGTTTAGAATCCGCACTTTCCGCTCCCGGTAAGGGCACAGATCGTCCGTAAACACCACGGGCATTCCAGCCCGATCCAGGGGAAATGCCCGCTGTACTTCCGCACTGCGTGCGCTTTCAATGCCCCAGAACCCAAAGGGTTCGCTGACCACCATGAGGTCATCCCGGTATCCCAACAGATTTCGCTCCAAGGCTTCCGCCTCGGCGGCGGGATAGCCGGAGACGATCCGGTCAACCAGAGTATTGCAGAAAATGCAATGTTCATCCACCCAGTCGGCGAATTGTACGGGCAAATTCCACAGGGCAATCAATTTTTTCACACAGTCGTGTAGTTTTGTGCCATTGTCCTCAATCAACTCCGTGGGAAGAACAATTAGGCCCCTATCCGCCCCACCGGAAAAATGCGTATACCGGGCGTAGAGAAACTGGGTCAATTTCCCTGGAAAAGTATTTGCCGGTTCCTGATCGAATCGATCTGTTTCGTCAAATACGATCCCGGCCTCTGTGGTATTGGAGATGACAACGTGTAAATCCTCATTTTTTGCGAGATCGAGGAACCTGTCATAGGCAGAGAATGGATTGATAACCTGGCTAATCGCACTGATCACACGGTGTTTCTCAACTTTTTCTCCGTCAATCAGCCCGCGCAGGATGACGGTATAGGTGCAATCTTGTGCTTCAAAGGCCTCCAAGGAGCCGGATGGCGTCGGTTTGATGACCGCCACGCCGCCGTCAAAGACCCCCTGCTCGTTTGCAATGTCGATCATATAATCGGCGAATCCCCGGAGGAAAACGCCTCCTCCAAACTGTGCGACTGCTGTCTTAACCGGAGTGGATTTGTCTTGTATGCCGAGTTGTCTCATGGCTGTCTCCTCCAAAATCGAATTGCATCTATTATATCAAACTAATTGATAAAATCAATGCATCAGTCTATCTTTCCCCGCCACCGGCGGGGAAAGATAGGAAGATTGCAGCACCATCATAATACAGGAGGGTAGAACTCACATGCGTCCGTTTATGAATGAAGATTTTCTATTGCACACAGATACGGCAAAGACCCTGTACCACGACCACGCGGCGAAGATGCCCATTATCGACTTCCACTGCCACATCAATCCCGCGGAGATTATGGAG
The DNA here is from genome assembly GCA_009780435.1 of Oscillospiraceae bacterium. Lineage (GTDB taxonomy): Bacteria > Bacillota > Clostridia > Oscillospirales > Oscillospiraceae > WRAB01. The sequence continues at coordinate 19,856 of WRAB01000022.1, forward strand.
AACCGAACGTTTGAGAACATCACCCAGGCGTGGCTCGGCGGGGATCACTACAAGTGGCGGCTGATTCGTACCATGGGCGTGGAGGAGCGGTATATCACCGGAGATGCCTCGGATCGGGAAAAGTTCCAGAAATTCGCCGAGACTATGCCGAAATGCATCGGCAACCCCGTCTATCACTGGGCCCATCTGGAGCTACAACGCTACTTCGGCTCCGATCTCGTCATCAGCGGCGATACCGCCCAGGATATCTGGGATCTGGCCGGGGAAAAGCTGACAGGCGACGCACTCCGGGTACGGGGGATTATCGCCCAGTCCCGGGTTCAGGCCATCGGTACAACAGACGATCCGGTGGATGATCTGGGCTGGCATAAACAGCTCAAAGAAGATGTGACCAGCCCGACTGTCGTATCTCCAACCCTGCGCCCCGACAAAGCCATCAACATTGATAAGGACGGCTTTGCCGATTATATTGCAAAGCTGGCTGATGTCTCCGGTGTGGAGATCACCACCCGGGACGATCTGAAAGCCGCACTGCTGACACGGATTGACTTTTTCCACCAGATGGGCTGCCGCGCATCCGATCACGGGCTGGACTATGTGGCCTATCGCCTAATAGATGAGACTGCACTGGAGAAGATATTCCAAAAAGGACTCCGGGGCGACGTCGTCACCGTGGAGGAGGCCGAGGCCTTCAAGACCGATCTGATGCTGTTCTTCGGGCGGGAATTCGCCCGGCGGGGTTGGGTCATGCAGTTGCATTACGGTGTGCAGCGCAACTGCAACGAGGCCAAGTTTGCCCGTTTAGGCCCGGATACAGGGTTCGATGCCATGGGGATGCGCTACTGTGGGGCGGCCATCGTGGCCTTCCTAAACGCCCTGGAGAAAGACGGCGCGCTCCCTAAAACGGTACTGTTTTCCATCAACCCCCACGACGACGCCATGCTGGGGACGATTATCGGCTGTTTTCAGGGGGGCGAAGTCAGAGGAAAACTCCAGCACGGCGTACCCTGGTGGTTCAATGATACAAAGCACGGGATGGAAAATCAGCTGATCACCCTGGCCAGCGTCGGCGTGCTGGGTACGTTTATCGGGATGCTCACGGATTCCCGCTCCTTCTTGTCCTACGCCCGCCACGAGTATTTCCGTAGAATCCTCTGCAATCAGGTAGGTGCCTGGGTGGAGGGCGGTGAGTATCCCAACGACAGGAAAGCCTTGGCGGACCTGATTGAAGATATCTCCTATCGCAACGCCGCCCGGTATTTCGGCTACGACGTCTTGGCGTAAACTGCAAACGATTGATCGTTTGTACGTTCCCCGCCCTCGGTGGGGGAACATACAAGATTATCTTTTTGATCGAACACAAAAGCAAAGGATGGTGTACATGAAGTATTTATCATTTGGAGAGATTATGCTCCGCCTCAAAGCGCCCGGTGTAGAGCGTTTTTTCCAGACTCCTCTTCTGGAGGCGACCTTCGGCGGCGGTGAGGCCAATGTGGCAGTCTCCCTCTCCAACTACGGTTGCGACGCGGCCTTTTTGACGGTGTTGCCGAAAAACGCCCTGGCAGATCACTGTATCGGAGAGTTGCGGCGGTTTGGGGTAGACACCGACCGCATTATCAGCGGCCCTGGCCGCATGGGCATCTATTTCTTAGAGGGCGGCGCGAATCAACTGCCCAGCAAGGTGATTTATGATCGCGCGGGGTCGGCAATCGCAGAGGCAAAGCCGGGAAATATCAACTGGGATGAGGCCTTAGCGAGCATTGGATGGTTCCACATCACCGGCATTACGCCCGCCATTAGCGAGACGGCCATGGCGCTCTCTCTGGAGAGTGTGCGGGAGGCCAAACAGCGCGGGATCACAGTTTCCTGTGATTTGAATTTTCGTAAAAACCTGTGGCAATACGGGAAAGCCGCACCGGAAGTTATGACAGAACTCGCGAAATATGTCGACGTGGCCATTGCCAACGAAGAAGATGTGCAAAAATGCCTGGGCATCACGACGGATGTGGCCGTGGAACACGGGGAGCTTGACCGGGAGAAGTACAAAGTCCTCTCCGATCAAGTCCTCGCCCAATACCCCGATATGAAATTGATCGCCATCACCCTCAGAGAGAGCAAGAGCGCTGACTCCAACGGCTGGGCGGCCTGCCTCAATGACCGGAACGCGTTTATTGAGAGCAAACACTATCAGATCAGCGATATCGTAGACCGTGTAGGCGGCGGGGACTCATTCTCGGCGGGATTAATCTACGGCTTGACCCATTATGATACCCATCAGCAGGCGTTGGAGTTTGCCGTGGCGGCCAGTTGCCTGAAGCACTCCATCAGCGGCGACTTCAACCGGGTAGATGTGTCCGACGTAGAAAAACTCATGGGCGGCGACGGCAGCGGGCGCGTCCTGCGGTAGTGCGCAAGTGGTTTCGGGTAAAAGGGAAATCTCGAATGGAAAAACTCCGGATTTCCTTCGTTCCAAATACGTATTCATCAAAATAATCAAAAAATGGAGGATCAACCATGGACATTCGCTATTCTGCAAATCCAATAGACACACAACGCTATACGACGGAAGAACTGAGAGATGAGTTTCTCATCACCGATCTGTATGTCGCCGATCAGGTACAGGCGGTGTACTCCCATGTAGATCGCATGGTAGTATTGGGCATTTTGCCCGTCAAAGAGACCGTATCCATTGACAAGGGCATGGACATTATGAAGCGCTTTGGCACCACGTTCTTTTTAGAGCGCCGCGAGGTGGGCTTCTTCAATCTGGGCGGTTCTGGCGTCTGCACCGTGGACGGCAAAGCGTACGCCATGGGTCTACGGGACTGTATCTATATCGCCAAGGGCGCAAAAGAAGTGATGTTCAAGAGCGATAACGCCGATGATCCGGCCCGCTTCTACGGCGTCTCCGCCCCCGCACACAAAACCTGTGAGACGAAACTTTTGACCATCGCAGAGGCCGCAAAAGTCCCCGTTGGCAGCGTTGAGACGAGCAACAAGCGGGTGATTAATCAGTTCATCCACCCCGATGTCCTGGAGACCTGTCAACTGCTCATGGGCCTAACAGAACTCGAGACGGGCAGCGTATGGAACACCATGCCCGCCCACACCCATGAGCGTCGGATGGAAGTATACACCTATTTCAACCTCCCGGAAGAGCAGGTCGTATTCCACCTCATGGGCGAGCCCCAGGAGACCAGACACCTTGTGGTACAAAATTTTGACGCCGTGATTTCGCCCAGTTGGAGTATCCACTCCGGTTGCGGCACTTCAAATTATTCCTTCATCTGGGCCATGGGCGGCGAAAACCAAGCGTTTACGGATATGGATGTAATCCCCATGCTGGATCTACAATAGTGTAATTGGTCCTTCCCACACATCATAGGTTGACGACAGAGGCGCTGTGGATGCGCAATCCACAGCGCCTCTGTTCAATTTGTTCTCACTTACAATTCCCTGGGCGCAATGCTTGCGGCTACCCCGGCAGAAAAGAAATACAACAGCGCTTCTTTCACCGGCCTCCCGGTAATCCGCCCCAATGCGTAGGCATACGCCTCCATCTGGCCCCCGTATTCTCGAGCTTTATCCGCAAGGCCGTCCGGTGAGATGGCGTCGGTTTTGAAATCCACGATCACGAGGCCGTCCGGCTCTTCCAAATAACAGTCCACGACCCCCTGGAGTAGGATTTTCTCCTCCCCTCCATCTGCAAAACCAAACTCTGACGCCGGGACTAGGAGAGAGAATTTAAACTCCCGCCGGACGTGGGGAGATGCGCGAAGCCGCTGCCCCAGATCGCTCTCAAAGAACTGCCGGATGGCGCTGGCATCTACTGCCTGGGCCTCCTCTTTTTTGATCCGGCCCTCTCGCTCCAATCGTTCAATCTCCGCCTCAACGCCGGCGAGATTGTCACACCGCTGGAAATCAATATACTGCATCACTAGGTGGGTCGCCGTCCCCCGCCGGGCCGCTGTGAGCGGGCGCTGGGCCTCCACAAATCCGGGACGGCGGAAGATAGGCGGTCTGGCGGCGGGACGCACATAGGGTATGGCGTCCTCTCCCGCCTCCTGATCTGATGCCAGCCCCTTTCGCTCCGTGGCAGTCAGTTTGCTGGGCAAATTGACTGCCACAGGATATGGATAGACATATTGTATCCGCTTGATAAATTCCGGATCCGGTTCTATTTTTTGAGTTTGGTTATGATTAAACCGAATATTTTTTTCAATGTTCCCCATTCTTTGATCACACCCACTATATTGGGGTCGGATTATGTCCCAAGAAAATTCTGTTTTTGCCAGGGGTACCGGGTGCTCTCCCCGCAGGAGTCCCCCCTCGGGGCGGGTCATGGCTGGGAGTAGTATCCACTCCGCCATGTTGGCCGCGCCTTCCAACACGTAGGGCGATACGGGATCACCCGCCTGATAGGCCAAGCCGGCCAGGGTCTTTTCCAAGTCAGATAAGGCGGCGGTTAGAATCAGTTTCTCCCTTGCCCGGGTCATGGCCACGTAGAGGATTCTAAGTTCCTCCGCCAGGGTCTCTTTGCGCAGTTTCCGCCCGATGGCGGATCGGGCCAGGGTGGAGTAGCGGATCTTCCGTTTCATATCTCGACGGATCGTGCCAATGCCCAGATCGGAGTGGACAAGGATCTGCCGGGTGGTGTCCTGGATATTAAACCGCTTTGCTAAGTCCGGCAAGATAACCACGGGGAACTCCAGCCCCTTGGACTTGTGGACGCTCACTATCTGCACCACGTCGCCGCCGTCCCGGGAGGCGGCCATCTCCGGCACGTCTCCTGCCTCCAAACCCTTTTCCAGAAGGGCCACAACGTCAAATAATCCCTTGTATCCCCGATTGCTCACCCGCTGGGCGTATGTTAGAAGGGCCATCAAGTTTCGCCGACGGGTCTCGCCCCCCGGCATGGCACCGAAGACAGACAATGCCCCCGTCTCGTTGTATATCTGCCAGAGAAATTGATCTGCCGCCATGTCGGGACTGATATCCCGCCAACGGTCTAAGTTCTGTAGAAATTGGGCGCATCTGGCGCTATCCTCCGCAGCAGCAATCAGGACCTCGTAGAATGATCCAACTCGATCCGCTACGCGGATTTCCGCCAGCTCATCCGGTGTAAAGCAGAACAGAGGTGAGCGGAGTACCCCAATCAGTGGCACATCCTGCCGGGGATTCGAGATTATCTGGAGCAGGGAGAGGATGGTTGCCACTTCCACCGTATAGAAAAACCCCTCACCTCCGGATTTTGCCACGGGGATGCCTAACTCCTCCAACGCCTTCTCATACCGGGCCTGCTTGCCCCGGACACTCCGCAGTAAAATGGCAAAATCGCCCCAGTTGTAGCCACTCTGATCGTGCAGTTCCCGGATTCGCATGGCCACATGGCGGGCCTCCGCCATATCTCGGATATGGCTCTCGTCTTTCGGTAGATCTTTCAGATCCAACACGGCCAACTCCACCGGGGATTCGCCCCCTGCCTCCGACTCGACCCGCCCCGGATACAGGGCCTCTCTATCGCCGTACGCCATCTCGCCGAAGTCCTCTGACATAATCCGGCGGAAGATAAAGTTCACCGCATCCAATATCTCCGGCCGGGATCGGAAGTTTTTCCCCAGGAGCACCGTGCGCCCCTGCCCTGACTCCGCCTGCTCTCGGTCCGGAAAGCGACGGTAGTAGCCCAAAAAGATACCGGGATCGGCCAGCCGGAACCGGTAGATGGACTGCTTCACGTCTCCCACCAGGAAGCGGCGTAATCCGTACTCTCCCAGTGCACAGAAGATTTTCTCCTGAATGGCGGAGACATCTTGGAACTCGTCCACCATGACCTCTTGATACCGGTCTGCAATCTCTTGAGCCGCCGGAGTCGGGCCGCCTGTCTCTCGATCCACCAGGAGGGAGACGGCCAAATGTTCCAGATCGGAAAAGTCCAGCATTCCCCGGCGGGTCTTTTCCGCTGTGTATGCTTGATCCACATCCAGGGTGAGTTCCACCAGGGCGTCGATCACCGGTGCTACGGCCATCATATCGTCCAATAACTCTTGTGTAGGCAACGCAAAGGTCTCCGATAGCTTGTCCATAGCGCTCTTACAGCGGCGGCGTAGGTCTTTGATGGCCTCCCAGCCGGTGACGGCTTTCGCCCTAGGAAATGAAATCTCTCCAAAGGCGTGGACCTCGTCCCAACCCGCTTGCAGGGCGCGGCTAAATTCAGTCAACCCCACCAGAGTCTCGTCCCAACTTGGACCGTATGCCCGCTCCAGTTTTTCATCCGCCCGGAGGGTCTCTCTGGCCTGTGTCATCTCACGCCGCCAGTAGTCCACGGCCCACTTGGCCTCTTGGAGCAGAAATCCGCCCCAGACCGTCTCTCCGGCGTCTTGGATAGTCGACAGCCCCTCCAACTCCGCAAGTTGCGCCCTGGCCCACCCCTCCGGATATGGATGGCTGCGGATTTTTTCCCGCACCTCCAGCACCGTCTCCGCTAGAGGACCGTCCCGCCGCCCCTCCGACAAGGTATCGGCCAGAAGAGAGAATCCGGAATCCGCCTCCGCGGCCCCGTAACGGGCCTCCAGCACATCTTCCAACACCTGACGGAGCAGGGACCGGGCCTCGCTCTCGTCGGCCACACGAAAATCGGGCTGGATGTCCAAGACATGGGCAAATTCTCGGACAATCTTGGCGCAAAAGGCGTGGATGGTGCCCATGTCCGCCTGATAAATCAAATCCCGCTGCCGCCGTAGGTGTTTGGATGCGCCCAAACCGTTGCGGCGACTGATCTCGTCTGAAATTCGGCTCCGGAGCTCGGCGGCGGCGGCACGGGTATAGGTGATGATGAGAAATTGGCCCACATTGGCACCGTCCTCCACCTGATCCATGAGCCGCTCCACCAGGACACGGGTCTTTCCCGATCCCGCGGCAGCGGAGACCAGAAGGTCGCCGCCGCGCTCGGCAATGGCCGCCTGTTGTTCCGGTGTGAATTGTATATCAGCCATGTTCCGCCTCCTTTTCCCCAAGTTTCTCCCAGACCTCTTTCGGGGTCAGGGCCGGGAGGTATCGAATCCCGTCCCGCTCTGGGTCGTGGTGGCAGGCCATGCGGTAGTCGCAGTAGTCGCAGGGCAGAGCCACACTGCCGCTGTGGGGTAGTGGGGCCACATCGCCCCGACCCATCTCTCTGCCCCAGGTCAGAAGTGCGCCCTCCACGTGCCGTTCCAGGCACATCAGTTCTTGGACGGTGACGAGGCTGTCCCCTTCCGGGGCGCCATCTTTTGCGAATTTCACGGGCAAAAATCGGATTCCCTCTCCGTGTTCCATGGCTTCGATCAACGCCGGATCTCGGAGGATGAGGCCGCTCCGGGTCAGATCTCGGCGCCGGAGTTTTTCAATCTCCTGGATGGAACTGTTCTTGGGGGCCGCCACCGTCTGATCCCTGGCGGGGGCGTAGAGTGCACCGGCGGGAACAATGGCCCGGTTCCCATAGTGCTCACCGCCGTGGCGGGCCAGAGCGAAGAGATACAACAGCATCTGCATCCCCAGGCCGTACCAGATATCCGACAGAGAAAACTGTTTGCGCCCCGTCTTGTAGTCCACCACCCGGAGATAGAGGGCGTCTCTCCGGATCCAGCCGTCCACCCGGTCTACGGCGCCGGAGAGGATCAGGTCGATCCCGTCCCCCGTGACCTCCACCGGGGGGAGGTCGCCCTCCTTGCCGAAGGTCAATTCAAAATCCAGGGGTATAAAGTCGGAACAGCGGAGTTCTTCCGCCATATCCGCCGCCACCTGATGCACTTCTCTGCTGAGCCTGCGGAACAGGTACTGGAACCGCTGGGATTTCTCCTCCAGGCCGCCGAAGTAGAGGCGCACATAGTCTGCAATGTGGCGCTCCACCAACTGCCTTAACTGGATTGATTCCAAGGCGGCGAACCCGCCTGCCGCCACGATCTCTTTCGTCGTATGTTCCAGGACATAGTGTAAAAATGTCCCCACCACGGGGGCGTCCAACTCCGCACGCCGCCGGGGCTTCGCCTTGAGGCCGTACTGCATGAAATATCGGAATTTACACGATCCAAACGTATCAATCCGGGAGGCGGAGAGGTTGAGCCGTTCTCCATAGAGCCGTCGGGTCGTCTCTTGGGACAACTTCCCGGCGTCAATCCCCGCCTGTCGGAGTACGGTCTGGAATCTGGGATCTTTCGCGAAATAGGCCCTCGCCTGGGCCGCTATTTCGTCGGCTGAATCCGCTCTCGCCCGGAGCGCCAGGTCAAAGGCCGCCGCCTCAGATGTGATCCACAGGCGGGGATCAATCTCCGAAACCGGGGTGGCCTCTTTGTCCAAAATGGCCTCAATCCGGGCCACAACCGGGGATTTTCGTGTCATATTGCCGTCCTCTCCCGCCCGGGGCCAAGAGACGATCAATCGCTCCGATGGGGCGGTGAAGGCGTGGTAGATCAAAGCCATCTCCCGCCAGAGACTTTCCTCCGCCGTGTCGGTGAGGGATAGCCCGATCTCTCGCAGTTGCCCCCGCTCCTCCTCTGTGAGCACGCCGCCACTGATCCCGGGGGCGGGGAGCCGATCATCCGTGGCCCCCAGGACGATGAGGCATTTTAACCCCCGCCGCCGGGTGCGGTCCAGATCCCCCATCTGCACCCGATCCAAGGTCTGTGGGATGGCCCCCACCTTGTACTGGCGCAACGTGAGCCGGAGCAGAGCAGAGAACTCCCGCTGATCCATGGGGGTCTCCCCCAGGATGGCGTGGACTTGCTCCAGGGCTAGGACAAGAATATCCCAAATCTGGCCGTATTCCGCCGCCAGGGTCTCCCGCCCCGTCTCCCGGAATCGATCCGCCTTTTGGGCGAGGGTTCTGGGCAGATAGATGGCCTCCAAAAATTCGTATAGAGCCGTGGCTTGGCCCGTGGCGGTCTTGACCGTCCGCCCGGCTTGTTCCAAGGCCATAAGAGGGGCCGCCACCCGGCGGCGCAGGGTATTTAACTCTTTTAACTCTACCCCCTGATCCTCTGTGAAATCCACCCCGTAGCCGTCGGGGTTCTCCTTCCAATCCCCCCGCCGGGTCCACATGGTACCGTAGATGTTCCACTTGCGGACATAGAGTTCCAAACGGTCAACCTCCTGCTGGGATATCCCGGCAAGGCCCGTCCGCAGATAGCGGAAGACCGCCTCGTACCGCCAGCCCCCGTCCAGGATATCCAGGGCGGCGGTGAGGAGCAATAGGATGGGTTTTTCTAAAATATCCACTTTGCGGGCCGTGTGGACCGGCACGCCGGTGCGGGTGAATATGTATTCTGCCGCCGTCTCGTAGTCGGCAAACCCTCTTGCGGCCACGGCGATGTCCCGATAGCGGTAGCCCTCGTCCATAACCAGGGTTCGGATACGGGCGGCGGCCAGTTCACACTCCTCCACGGGGGTTGCGGCTGTATACAGCTCCACGACGTCCCATGGGCGTGGCAATTCCGGCAGTGTATCGGCAAAGAGATATCGCTCCACCGCTGCAAGGGCCCCAGGGCGATTCCGCCCCGGCTCCAGTACCGTAATGGAGACTTCGTGGCCCGATTCCACTGCCCACCGCCGCAGGTGTCCCGCCGTGATGACAGCCGGACGAAACAGTTCGCTGTCGTCCTCCAACCCGTCACAGGTGAGGGCCACGGTCAGATCCGTCCCCGCATGGAGCAGGCGCTGTAAAATGCGCCCCTCCTGGGCTGTGAAATCGGAAAATCCGTCCACAAAAATGCTGTTGTGTACCACGCTGCTCTCTGGTATCGTATCTGCCAGCCGGGTCAGGGTGTCCCGTGGGTCAGTACGGCGACTGACGGCGTCGTATGCGCCGGCGATATAGGCCAAATCGTTGAGCTTGTCCCGCAAACTCCCTGTGGCCCACTGGGCGGCGTCTAATAGATTCTCCGGGGTCAGACAGCACTGTTTGAGTTCGTCCACCGTGGCCAGAAGGCCCGTGAGAAACTCCGGTTTCTTCCCCAGTACGCCATAGAGTTTGAGCGCCCCGGCCACGGCTTTCAGGGCCGTCGCCATGGTCAGCACCCGGCCCCCTTCATCTAATATAACGGCGGCACTGCCCCCCAGCTCCTCCCGGACACGGGCGGCCAGCCGGGTAAAGCTCCGCACCTCTGCATAGAGGCTGGCGCTGTCCCCCAACTGCTCCACAAGCTCCCGTTCCGCGGCGTGGGAATACTGCTCCGGTACAATCAACAGCGCACCGGATGGGTCAGACAACGCCGCCCGCCGGCGGATCGCCTCATATAGTGCCATAGTCTTACCGCTCCCGGCACGGCCTAGGATCAGGTGCAGCATGGTATCATTCCTCGTCGTGTTGTGTCTTGATGGCTTTCCATACCATTTTAACAACAATTATATGATATGGCAATATAGCAACGCACTGTGCGAACTTCTTTCTCCTGAGTTAAACACGGGCGCACACTGTTCGCCCCTACGAAAGTTGTCCTTGTAGGGGCGAACACTGTTCGCCCGCCCCGTTGCAGATAGTCGTACATTGCAGTAAAAAGCCTCCTTTCTTACAGAGAAATTCGTAGGGCGCGGTTTTTCCGTCGCGCCCTCACATTTTATTTGTTTTTGGCATAACTACACAAAGAGTCCCCCACTTCACCCCGATCATTTTGTTCATAAATCGGGATTGACAAATGTGTGTCCCACCATTTACACTAAAATGCAAGAAACCAATGAGCGAGAGTGAGTAACCCTAATTTGTCTTTTCAGAGAGCCGACGGCTGGTGGGAAGTCGGCATTGTACAGATGGGGCCAATGGACTCGTGAGGGCAATCCGAACGGCTTTTGCCAAGTAGGGGCGACGGGAGGCGTCCACCCGTTATCAGAGGACAGTGCATAGACGGTTTGTGCACGCAGAGCGGGCGCAAGTTGCGCCAAATAGGGTGGCACCGCAGGAGTATATGCTCTTGTCCCTGTAATTCACATTGCAGGGACAGGGGCTTTTTTGTCGTCTTGTCCCTAGCACCAAAAATGGAGGGAACGACCATGAAAAAGCGCATTATCGCAATCATCACCATCCTGGGCCTCGTATTTGGCCTGGCCGCCTGCGGATCGGGCGGAGACGATCCCCTGCGGATCGGCATCATCCAGTTCGCACCACACGCATCCCTGGACAACTGCCATTACGGCATCGTCCAGGGCTTAGCCCAGGGCGGGTACGTGGATGGGGAGAATATTACCATCACCCACCAAAACGCCATGGGCGACCGGTCCCAGAGCGATCTCATGGCCAGAAACATGGTGGCCGCCGGGTACGATATGATCATCGCCATCGCCACGCCGTCCGCCATGAGCGCCTTCTCCGCCACCCTGGAGGAGGATATCCCCGTGATCTTCTCCGCCATCTCCAACCCCCTGGCGGCGGGTCTCGTGGAGACCCTGGAAAATCCTCAAAGCGGGGCCACCGGTACATCTGACGCCTTAAATCTGGAGGGCCAGCTCACCATGATCCGGGCCATCATGCCCGAGGCGGAGCGGATCGGCGTCCTGTTCACCACGGGGGAGGTCAACTCCGTCAACCATCTGGCGCTGTTTGAGGAACTGGCGCCCCAGTTCGGCTTCACCGTCGTGTCCCAGGGCGTCACAGACGCATCGGAGGTGGCCACGGGGATCAACGCCCTCATCGCCCAGGGGATCGACCTGTTGAACAACTTCACCGACAACAACGTGGTCAACAACATCGCCACTGTCATCCGGGCCACGGACGAGGCGGGGATCCCCGTGTTCGGCTCCGAGAGCGAGCAGGTGGCCCTCTACGGCTGTGTGGCCGCCGAGTCCATCGACTATGTGGCCCTGGGGATTGAGACGGGACTCATGGCCGCCGCCGTCCTGTCCGGCGAGGCCGATATTATGACCCTGCCCGTCACAGTCTTTCGGGAGTCCACCCCCGTGTTCTCCAGTACAAACATGGCCCGATTCGGCCTCACCATGCCGGAGAGCTTCAGCCACGCCATCGACCTGGGGTAGTTGATAAGCGGAATTTCTCGGCGGCGGGTGTTTTCCCCTCTGTGCGGCAAAGCCACATAGAGGAGTTATCAGTAAAACTGGAGGCACGACAAGTATGGACATTTTTATCCGGCTGTTGATAAACGTCCTGGAGGAAGGGTTTATTTTCGGCATCATGGCAATGGGGGTATTCATCTCCTATCGGATCCTGTCCTTCCCGGACTTATCCGTAGACGGAACGTTCCCCCTGGGGGCCTGTGTCACCGCCCTGCTCATCACCGGGGGGATCAACCCTTGGCTGGCCTGTATCCTGGCCTTTCTGGCGGGGGCCGCCGCCGGGTCTATCACGGGACTGCTCCATGTCCGGCTCAAGATCACCGATCTGCTCAGCGGGATTCTCATGATGACGGCCCTCTGGACGGTGAACCTGCTCTTGACCGGCGGCACGGCCATCCGTCAATTCTTCGGGATGGATACCATCTTCAACTGGGGTCCAATTGCCCTCTTACCCGACGGGTTCCGCCGGGTTCGGATTTTACTCATGGCATTTCTCGTCATGATTGCGGTAAAGCTCACCCTGGACTGGTTCTTCCGGACGAGGACGGGTCTGCTCCTCCGGGCCTCCGGCGACAACGGCCAATTTGTCACCTCCCTGGCCCGGGATCAGGGCAAGATGAAGATTTTGGGCCTGGCCCTGGGCAACGGCTGTGCGGCACTGGCGGGTTCCGTCATGGCCCAGCAAACCCAGATGGCGGATATTAATTTCGGCCGAGGCATGGTTGTGTTGTCCCTGGCCTCGGTGATTATCGGCACCAGCATATTTCGCAGGATGTCTTTCCTCCGGGTCACCACTATGGCGGTACTGGGGGCCATATTCTACCGGGTCTGCCTGTCCACGGCTATGCTGATCGGCCTGCCAACAAATTACGTCCAACTGCTTATGGCGGCGATTTTGACCCTGGCCCTGGTCTGGGGCAGAGTATCCGCGGGAGGGGGGGTATTGCGGCGTGGAATCTAAAAGCGAAGTCATCCGGCTGGCGGGGGTCCATAAGCGGTTCAACCCCGCCACCATTAACGAGACCGAAGTGTTTACGGATTTCAACCTGACCGTCTATGAGGGGGAGTTCGTCTCCATCGTGGGCAGCAACGGCTCCGGTAAGACGACTATGCTCAACCTCATCTGCGGGAGCCTCATGCTCGACTGCGGAAAAATTCTCCTCCGGGGCTGTGATATCACCGGCGCACCGGAATACAGGCGGGCCCGGCACATAGGCCGGGTGTTCCAGGACCCGGCCCGGGGCACCTGCCCCTCCCTGACCATTCTGGAGAACATGAGCCTGGCCGACAACAAGGGGGGCATCTTCGGCCTCCGGGAGGGCATCAATCGGCGGCGGCTGGATTACTATAAGAGCCAACTGGAACTGCTGCATCTGGGACTGGAAGACAAGACAGATGTCCTGGTGGGCGCCCTTTCGGGCGGCCAGCGGCAGGCCCTGTCCCTGCTCTTATCCACCATGACGCCCATTGATCTCCTGGTACTGGATGAGCACACGGCCTCCTTAGACCCCAACAGTTCACAGACCATCATGGAGCTGACGGACCGGCTGGTGAAGGAGCGGAACCTCACCACAGTCATGGTGACCCACAACCTCCGCTTCGCCGTGGACTACGGCAACCGGATTATCATGATGCACGGCGGCAAATGCGTCATCGACGCAGAGGGTGCTGAGAAATCGGCCTATCAAGTGCGGGATCTGCTGGGGACGTTTAATGAGATCAGTATTGAATGCGGAAATTAGCTATAGGGGCGGCCATTTGGCCGCCCCTGTTTGGGTGTTTTTAAAAGCCTCCTTTGAGAAAGACGCGGAGGTGGCAGAGCGAAGCTCTGACGGAGGTTTATCCCTGCGCCGCAGGTCAAGGGCAATCCTCAGTCGGCTTTGCCGACAGCTCCTTTGCACCAGAGGCACCCCTTCCGCCAAGCCAATCGCTCTGCTCTTGGGACGTCAGTTGGAAAAGGAGCCTTTGGTCTCTCCCAGTCAGGCGGAGCCTGACAGCCCCCTCAAAACGAGGGGGCCGGCTGAACGACAGGCACCCCCGTAGGGGCGCACAGTGTGCGCCTGCTGGTGTCGTGGGTGTGGAAGTGTATGGGGAGGATAGGTACCCCTGTAGGGGCGCACAGTGTGCGCCCGCCCCATTGCGGGTGGGTATTACATTGTGTGCGGGGCGTCATTCTGCCAATGTATAACACGGGCGAACACTGTTCGCCCCTACGACGGGCAAGGGCTATTCAGAGAGTTGCGGGCATTGATCGCTGGCGTCTAGGATGGCGCTTCGGGCGGATTTTAGGGTTCGTTTCAGGGTGATGGCCTGGCCTAAAAACAGGTTGTGGGATTCTTGGGCCTGGTCTAAGATGTTTTCCAGATCATACAGGGCCGAGCGGACTTCTGCTCTGGCTTTGGTGACGGATTCGTCTAACGTGCGTTCCATACGTTCCTCCTTTCCTAAAAATTACGGTTAGACCCCACCGCAGGGCTGAAAAAA
>WRAB01000023.1 GCA_009780435.1 Oscillospiraceae bacterium
CAGATCATACAGGGCCGAGCGGACTTCTGCTCTGGCTTTGGTGACGGATTCGTCTAACGTGCGTTCCATACGTTCCTCCTTTCCTAAAAATTACGGTTAGACCCCACCGCAGGGCTGAAAAAACGCAATACGGGTGTAATACCCATACTGCGACGTAGTAAAAACTATGTCCTCACGCCATACACGCTTGTCCAGATAGAGAGAGTGTGCTATACTAAGGAAGCGGTGGGGCCCGTGAGGGTCATGCATGGGGTGGTTGTTGCACCCTATGACGGCAGAAGGTTGCGCCCTGTCTGTCGCCATCGCGTTTTTTAATTTTGATCGGACTTTCCAGCCCTAATAAGTAGTGTATCATAGGTTGGGCGATAAGGCAAGGGAAAAGTTGGGGCTGACGTAAGGAGAGACACAACCCATGAAATATCTGTTACTCATCGGCGACGGGATGGCCGACAATCCCATAGAGGCCCTGGGGGGCAGGACCCCTCTCCAATACGCCGACACCCCTGTGATCGACGATTTGGCGAACAGGGGCCGGGTGGGCAGCGTGCGGACGATCCCCGAGGGCCTGCCCGCCGGGAGCGATACGGGGATTTTGTCCATCTTCGGGGCCGACCCCAACCGCTACTACACGGGGCGCGCCCCCCTGGAGGCCGCCGCCACCGGAATCTCCCTGGCTCCAGGCAGCGCCGCCTATCGCTGTAATATGGTCACCTATGAGGATGTGGATATCCCCTTTGCGGAGAAGCGCATCTTATCCCACAGTGCGGGGGGCATTGCGGGGGAGTCCTCCATGGCCCTGATCGAATATCTTTTCGCTGACCCCCGGTTCGCCCCGGCGGCGGAGGCGGCGGGATTGTCCGTCCACCCGGCACCCAGTTTCCGCCACATGGCCGTCCAGACCGGGGCGGATTTACAGGGCATCCATCTGCGCCCGCCCCACGATCATCTGGGGGAGCCCATCGGGCCGATTTTGCCATCGGGCAACGAGACCGCAAGTGTCCTCCGCGACCTGATGGAACTGGCCCACACGATCCTGGACGACCACCCCATCAACCGGGCCAGACGGGAGGCGGGGCAGTTGCCCGCCAACGGCATCTGGATCTGGGCGGAGGGAACGGCGGTGGAACTGCCGCATTTCCCGGCGCGATACGGGAGGACGGGGGGCGTCATCAGCGCGGTACCCCTCTGTCACGGGATCGGTGCGCTTATGGGGCTGGTCCCCATCTCCGTCCCCGGTGCCACGGGAGAACTCCACACCAATTATGAGGGAAAAGTCGAGGCCGCCGTCAACTCTCTGTTGACCAACGGGGATTTCGTGGCCGTCCACGTGGAGGCCCCCGACGAGTGCACTCACAACGGGGACTTAGAGGGCAAACTCCAGGCCATCGAATGGCTGGACAGCCGGGTCATGGCCTATCTGCTGGCGTGTTTGGATCGGGCGGGGATTCCAGAATATCGGATATTATTTCTCGCCGACCACAAGACATTAATGGCCACCCGGGGTCACGACGGGGAACCGGTACCTTTTCTGCTCTACGACAGCCGGAACAATCGAAACAGCGGGCGGGCCTATTGTGAGGCCGACGGGGAACAGGGCGAATATCTCCCGGTTGGCACGGTGTTGATGGATCTGCTCTTTGGGGACGACGCCTGATGGAGACGACTGTACGGGCCTATGGAAAATTAAATCTATCCCTGGACGTGTTGCAAAAGCGTTCCACCGGGTATCACGATCTGAAAATGGTCATGGAGACCGTGGAACTCCATGACCGCCTACACATGGCCGTGACCGAGGGGCGTGGCATCCGGGCCGAGTCCAATTTACCCTATCTGCCCGCCGATGACCGGAACATTGCAGTGAAGGCGGCGGCGGTCTTTTTCCGGGAACTGGATCTGCCGGAACGACAGGTGACCATCCGCCTCCACAAGCGGATCCCCGTGGGGGCCGGGATGGCAGGGGGCAGCGCCAACGCCGCCGCCGTTTTGCGGGGCTTGGACGCCCTGATGGGGACGAATCTCACCGTGGAGCGACTCCAACAACTGGGGGGGCTTTTGGGTTCCGATGTACCCTATTGCATTGCCGGCGGTACGGTATTGGCCCAGGGCCGGGGGGATCAAATGACCCCGCTTGCGCCCCTGCCGCCCTGTCATATTGTCATCGCAAAGCCCAAGTTCTCCATCTCCACCGCCAGCCTCTTCGCCCGGATCGACTGCGGGAAAATCCGCCATCGCCCCGATACAGAGGGGATTTTGGGCGCATTGGAGGCGGGCCAACTGGGTGAGGTGGCCCTGCGGATGTACAACGTCTTCGAGGACGTACTGGACAGCCGCAGCAAGGACGTGGCCCAGATCAAAAGCGTATTACTCGACTGCGGCGCCCTGGGCGCCTGTATGACGGGGACAGGCCCCGCCGTGTTCGGTCTGTTCGACGAGGAATCTTTGGCGAAAGCGGCGTGGGAGCGGTTGAAGAGCGTACATCCCGAGACGTTTTTGACGAGGAATCGGAGGGCGACTGTATAAACACCACACGCACCGGGTATCCTATGGGCATTACATAGGATAAGGCGGTGCGTGTTTTTTATGAAACTGAAAGTATGGGAACTCTCTCTCCTGGTCGCCCTGGTGCTCGCAGTGTTGTGGGGCGCTCTGTTGGAACAGCGACAACAGGATTTATCCGACAGGCTGATCCGGCTCCACGTGTTGGCAAACTCTGACGAGGTGGGGGATCAGGCGCTGAAATTACATGTCCGGGATCAGGTCTTGGAAGTGGCCGCCCCCCTATTGGAGGGCGAGACGGATCGGGCCGAGGCCGAGGCGATTCTCGCCGCCCATCTCCCCCGGATTACCGAGACGGCCCAGACGGCTGTAGCCAACTGGGGCCGGGATGATCCCGTCAGGGTCGCATTGACCCTAGAACGCCACCCCACCCGGGCCTACGAGTCCTTTACCCTCCCAGCCGGGCGATACAGCGCCCTGCGGGTGGAGATCGGCACGGCCCGCGGACAGAATTGGTGGTGTGTGGTGTTCCCACCCCTCTGTCTGGGGGCCGCCGAGGGCGGCGCCGGGGCCATAGAGGCGGACGCCCTCACTGGGGAGGAGATCGCCCTCATCACCGGCGGCGAATCCGGGTATCAAATCCGGTTTCGGGCATTGGAACTGATCGACGGCCTACGGGGGATCGTGGGAGGATAGTGCGGTTTGCTCTCGTCTGGCGACACGAAACAGGGGCCGACGCATCTGCGTCGGCCCCTCACTTATGTATGTTTTATTCTCTCCCAGTCGCCATAAAGAACAGGGCAATGGTACCAATTCCCGTATGGGATCCGATTACAGGGCCGATGTAGTTGATGACAACTTCTTTTACGCCCAGCTTCTCTTGAATCTGATCCGCCAGCCATTTGGCGTCGTCATAGCAGTCGCTGTGGCTGATGAAGATGGTCTGGTCGGCGAGGTTCACGCCGGTTTTCTCCATCTGATCCAAGAGCCGGAGCAGAGACGGCTGTCGGCCCCGGGCTTTGTCTGCGGATACAAGTTTGCCCTCGTCGTTGACTCGCAGGATGGGTTTGATCCCCAGCATGCTGCCCATGAGGGCTTTTGCGGCGGAGATCCTGCCGCCCCGCTTTAAGTGATCCAGGTCATTGACTGTGAACCAGTGGGCCAGATTCAGCTTATTCGCCTCTACCCAGTCCCGTATTTCTTCGATGGTCTTACCCTCTTGCTTTAACCCGGCGGCATACCAGGCCAAAAGACCCTCGCCCATAGAGGCGCAGCGGGAGTCTACTACAAACAGTTTTCTGTCCGGATATTTCGCCCCCATCTCTTCTGCGGCCATGAGCGCGGAGTTGTGGGTGGTGGAGAGCGCGGAGGAGAAGGTCAAGCACAAGACGTCTTTCCCATCTTGTAAAACGGCCTCAAAAGCGTCTACATATTCGCCGATGTTTGCGGCGTTTGTGGTGGGCATGGCCCCATCTCGAATCTTCTGATAAAATTCTTTGACCGGGATTTCCTTAAAGGTCTCCTCACCGATGTTGACGCCCAGGGTCAACACATTTAAGGCCAACGCTTGGATCATCTCTTCGGGTAGGTCACAAGTGCTGTTGGTCATGATTACATACTCTGCCATAACTAGCTCCTCTCCCGTGCCATTATTTTCAGTGCTGGGCAGACGATGGTTGTCTGCGTTTCACCATTGGGTAGTATACCACACAATTTTCCAATGTTCAAGTATGGCCAGGGAGTCTCATCACACGTTAAAGCGAAATAGGATCACGTCGCCGTCCTGTACCATATACTCCTTGCCCTCGGAGCGGACGATCCCCTTTGCTCTGGCATTGACCATGTTCCCGGCGGCTTTTAGCTCGTCGAAGGCCACCGTCTCTGCCCGGATGAAGCCCCGCTCGAAATCCGTGTGGATTTTCCCCGCCGCCTGTGGGGCCAGGGTTCCGCTCTGAATCGTCCAGGCCCGGACCTCCTCCGGCCCCGTAGTCAAAAAAGAAATCAGCCCCAAGAGGGTGTAGGAGCACTGGATCAGCCGATCCAGACCGGATTGGGTGAGCCCCAGTTCTGCCAGGAATCCCACCCGCTCCTCCGGGGGCAGTTCTACAATCTCCTGCTCCACCTTGGCACAGATAGGCAGCGCCTGGGCGCCCTCCGCCTTCGCCAGGGCCGCGACTTTTGCGTAATAGGGGTTATTTTGATCGGCAAAGGCCGCCTCGTCCATATTGGCGGCGTAGATGACGGGCTTTAAGCTCAAGAGGTCCGCCTGCCGGATAATTTGCAAGTCCTGTTCCGGCGCCTCAAAGCTCCGGGCGCACAGGCCCCGATCCAGATGGGCCAGGAGGGCCTCAAAGATCTCCGCCTCCCGCAGAAACTGTTTCTCTCCGCCTTTCGCGTTCTTCTTGGCCCGGTCAATCCGCCGGGTGATCAGTTCCATGTCGCTCATGATGAGTTCTAAATTGATAATATCAATATCCCGGATGGGATCCGTGCCGCCCTCTACGTGGATGATATTTTCATCGTCAAAACAGCGCACCACATGGATAATCGCATGGGTCTGCCGGATGTTGGAGAGGAACTGGTTCCCCAACCCCTCGCCTCGGAATGCGCCCCGGACGAGCCCTGCGATATCCACAAACTCGATCACCGCCGGGGTGCTTTTTTTCGGCTTGTATAATTCGGTCAAGAAATCCAGCCGGCCATCCGGCACGGCCACGGTACCCACGTTGGGATCAATCGTACAAAACGGGTAGTTGGCCGCCTCGGCCCCCGCCTCGGTGATGGCGTTAAACAGCGTGCTCTTGCCCACATTGGGCAGGCCCACAATGCCTAGTCTCATATTCATCTCTTTACTCCTCCACATGACAAGGGCGACCGGGTGGGTCGCCCTTGTGGTTTCTTTTTTTAATCGCCGTCTTTACTCTCGTCGTCCCCGCCGTCGTCTTCCGATACGCCGGGGAGTTCGATGTCGCCGAAGAGGCGCTCTGTCTCCTCTTGCTCCTGGCGGGCTCTGGTGATGATGGCGTCTAAGATGTCGTCTTCGATTTTTTCGTTTGGTTCCGTGTCGCCTTCATCTTTCAATACGTTCTTTCTGATTTTTTCAGCTTCCGAGAACATGCTGGCCTTCTCCAGAGATTTTGTCGGGAGTTCGCCGTGCTGACAGAGATAGGCGAATACGTTGCCATCCATAGTCTCATGTTCCAATAGATACTCCGCGGTCTTGATGACCATGTCGCTATTTTTGGAGAGGATTTGCTCACACCTGGCCATGGCCGCATCGAAGAGGGCTTTGACCTCGTCGTCGATGGCGGCGGCAACTTTCTCGGAATAGGCCTTGGTCTGGGCGAAGTCCCGCCCGATGAAGACCGACGAGCCGCTGGAATCAAAGGAGATGGGGCCCAACTTCTCGCTCATGCCATATTGCATGACCATAGCACGGGCGATGGCTGTGGACTGCTGGATATCTCCCACTGCACCTGTGGAGATATCGTCTAAGAACAACTTTTCCGCCACTCTGCCACCCATGGCGGTGACGATTCGCTCGAACATATCACTCTTAGAGCGGTAGGATTTATCCTCCTGGGGCCGATAGACGGTCATGCCGCCGGCACCGCCCCGGGGGATGATGGTAATCTGGTGTACCGGATCCACGTTGTCCAGATACCAGGCCGACACGGCGTGGCCCGCCTCGTGATAGGCGGTGAGCTTGCGCTCTTTCTCCGTGATGACCTTGCTCTTCTTCTCGGGGCCTGCCAAGACCTTGAGAACGGCCTCTTCCATGTCCGCCATGGTGAGGAACCGGTGGTGGGCGCGAGCGGCCAAGAGCGCCGCCTCGTTTAAGAGGTTTTCCAGGTCCGCGCCTGTAAAGCCGGGCGTCCCCCGGGCCAGGGAGGCCAGATCCACATCGTCGCCCAAGGGCTTGCCCCTGGCGTGGACTTTCAGGATGGCCTCACGGCCTTTCACATCGGGTAGGCCCACGTAGACCTGGCGATCAAATCGGCCGGGCCGTAGCAGGGCATTGTCCAAAATATCTTTCCGGTTGGTGGCGGCGATGACGATGACGCCCTCGTTGTTGCCGAACCCGTCCATTTCCACCAGTAGTTGATTCAACGTCTGTTCCCGCTCGTCGTGGCCGCCGCCCATACCGGCGCCTCTCTGGCGGCCTACGGCGTCGATCTCGTCGATGAAGATGATACACGGCGCCGTCTTTTTCGCCTGATCAAAGAGATCCCGGACACGGCTGGCGCCGACGCCCACGTAGAGCTCCACAAAATCCGAGCCGGAGATGCTCAAGAACTGTACCCCCGCCTCGCCGGCCACCGCCTTGGCGATGAGGGTCTTACCCGTCCCCGGCGGGCCCACTAAGAGCACGCCCGTGGGGATTCTGGCCCCCAGTTCCGTATAGCGGGCCGGGTCTTTCAGGTAGTCTACAATCTCTTGGAGTTCCGCTTTTTCCTCGTCGGCCCCGGCCACGTCGTCAAAGAAGACGCGCTTTTTTTCTTCGGTACCGAGACGGGTTCTCGCCTTGCCGAAGCGCATGGCGCCCCGATCTCCGCCACTGGAGCGGTTGATCATGGCGTACCAGATGAACATGAACAGGCCCAGAATTAGAACATAGGGGATAAACTGCATCCAAATGGGGGCTTGCCATCCTCTGGAATAGTCATAGCTTCGGATGATTCCCCGCTGGAACTGATCCACCACCAGGTCGTTGATATCTTGGAAAAACAGGTCGAAGCTCCGCAGTTCATAGGTGAGCTCCGTCAGTTCCCCCTCCGGATTCTCTGGTTTCTGTACGGAGAGGATGATCTCGTTGTCAACGATCCGGAACTCTCTGACCGCCTCCGTCTCAAAAAATCTGCGGATGTCAGAGTAATCCAGCGCGGCCTCGTTCCGATTGGGCTGGTTGATCATAAAGATCGCGCCCACCAAAATAATTATAATCAGTGTGAGGAGTCCCAGATTACTCGCTCTACTCGGCTTTTTGTTCAAATGTCACACTCCTTTACGGAAACTTCCTTTGGGGGAGGCATCGCCTCCGGGAAAGGGTAGTTCCCGTTAATGCCGGGCCTAGCCGCTCTTAAGGCTTCTGCCCGAAAGGCGGAGCCTTAGAGCGGTTTGACGACGGTATTATTGATACACTTCGGGCTTTAGTATCCCGATATAAGGCAGGTTTCTATACCGCTGGGCAAAATCCAGCCCATATCCCACCACAAAGGCGTCTGGGATGGTGAAGCCCGTGTATTTGGGGTTCACCTGGGCGCGGCGGCGCTCCGGTTTGTCGAGCAGCGTACAGATTTCGATGGAGGCGGGTTTGCTGCCGTTTAAATAGTTGATGAGATAGTTTAAAGTCAAACCGCTGTCCAAAATATCTTCCACGATAATGGCGTGGCGATTCTCAATATCCATATCCAAGTCCTGGGTGATCCGCACAGCTCCTGTGGTCTCGCTCTTGTTACCGTAGGAGGATACCGCCATAAATTCCACTTCGCATGGCAGATCAATGGTGCGCATTAAGTCCGCCATGAACATGAAAGAGCCCTTGAGCACCCCGATAAACACCGGATTTTTGCCCTGGTAGTCCGCTGTCATACGCTTCCCCAGTTCTGTGATCCGCTCTTTGAGCGCTTCTTCTGTATAAAGAACCCTCTCTACATCTCTGTGCATAATATCTCCCCCACGTGGCTTGCCCCGTGGGGTCCCCCTCTCTATTTCATCTCCTCGGTACGGCAAAGCCGCACCGGTATCAAGATTTTCGCTTCGCAAAAATGCTTGGGCACCGGACGCCCGGCGGGCGGGACTAGAGTCCCGCTTTTCCCACTGTAATTTGCAGTGTTTTATCTCCTGGTTTTGGAGCCACCCGCTGGTCGATTCCAATGCCGGGTACGGCGATAACCCCTGCCTCATCGGCGAGGATGGGCCATTGATCTCGCTGATGGGCCGGAATTTTGTGCGCAATCATGAGCTTTTTTATGGTTTTCGTCCCATTTCCGCCAAAAATCCGGATGGAATCCCCCACCCGTCTCGGCCTGACAGTTATCTTACCACAGATGGCATCGCTTTTAAAGAGGAAAGTGTGGATTGTTTCGTGAATTTTTTCTGAATTTTCGCCACAGGAGACCCAAATCTCTGCGCCCGGCAAAAAAATGCGCCCTGATGGAGGCAAAACCGAGGGCGTAAAGGGGGCGCTCTGCCCGTGATCTCTGACGATCATCAATTGATCATACACCCGCCGGACGATTACGCCCCCCCCAACCGATATTTGGGCAGAGGGATGCGACCCTTCGATTAAGCCCAACACCTGCCGGATATGCACCTGCTCCGCCTCACCATCCGCCGCTTGTATGGCCAAAGCGATTACCCGGCTGGAAATGGCCGGATCCAGATCGAGCAGATCCTGTATGGGGAGAACCATCTCCTCCGCTCCCCGGCGGAGTCGGGCAAAGGTCTCCGTGGCCAGTTCGTCTAAGAAACGGCTATCCTGCCGCAAAAGTTCCGATTGGCGCAGTAGCGTCCCTGCCAGGTTCGGATTTTTATCTTTTAATAGCGGAAGCACCTCATGTCGCAGGGCGTTGCGGCGGTAATGCACGTCTTGATTGGTGGCATCCTCCCCATAGGGCTGATCCAGTTCGGCCAGATACGCCTCAATCTCCTGCCGCTGGACGGAGAGGAGGGGGCGGATAATCGCCCCTCGGCGGGGCGGAATCCCCGACAGGCCCCGCAGACCAGCGCCCCGGATCAAATGCAGCAGCACCGTCTCGGCGTTGTCGTCCGCGTTGTGGCCCGTGGCGATTTTATTCGCCCCCAACTGGTCCGCCGTCTCTTGTAGAAAGGCGTAGCGCAACTGACGGGCCGTCTCCTCGATCCCTTGACGGGTATCGGATGCCGCCTGGGTCACATCGCCCCATCCCACGGCCAAAGGGACGTCCCATTGACTGCAAAAAGCCCGGACGAAGGCCTCGTCCCGGTTAGAGTCTGCCCCCCGGAGGCAGTGGTTATAATGGGCCGCCAACACTTGAATCTTTAGCTTATCTCGTAGCTCCAATAACATGCGGATCAGACAGACGGAGTCCGCCCCGCCGGAGAGGGCCACCAGCACGGTGTCTCCCGGATCAATCAGCTCTTGCTGACGGATCCATTCCTCGGCCCGGCGTCTAGGGTTCATAGTGCCGTCTGTCAACGGAGCGGTAGGAGGTAAACTCCGGTACCCAGACCAGATCCACTGTCCCCACCTCGCCGTGGCGATTCTTGAGGATGATACACTCCGCCGCGTTGGGATTTTCCGTCTCCGGCTCGTAGTACCCCTCCCGATAGAGGCCCAGGACAATATCTGCGTCCTGCTCGATGGAGCCGGACTCCCGCAGATCGGATAACACAGGCCGTTTATTGGCCCGATCCGCCGAGGCGCGGTTTAACTGGGAGAGACAGACCACGGGTACGTTGAGTTCTTTGGCCATGATCTTTAAGAACCGGGAGATCTCTGAGACGATCTGTGTTCGGTTCTGGTTGTGGGCGCTCCGGTCAAACCCGGCGGAGGTCATGAGCTGGAGGTAGTCGATGACCACAAGTCCCAGATCCTTCACCCGCCTGCACTGGGCGTTCATATCCGACACCGTGAGGGACGGGTTGTCGTCGATTAAAATATTCGTCCGGCTGATCGTGGCCGCCGCCCGGGCCAGTTTGTCCCAGTCCTCCCGAGAGAGTCTGCCCGTCTGGAGGAGTTTACTGTCAACGTGGCTCTCGCCGGACAATAAACGCATCCCCAACTGCTCCCGGCTCATCTCCAGAGAGAAGATGGCCACCGCCTTGCCAGAACTCTTGGCGGCGTGGAGGGCGACATTCAAGGCGATACTCGTCTTACCCATACCGGGCCGGGACGCGACAAAAATCAGGTCGGAGTCGTTGAGGCCCATAATGGCAGAGTCCAAATCTGCAAGACCCGTAGAGATGCCGGGGATGGATGCATCCCGCTTGGCCGCCTCGTTGATCTTGGCGTAGGCTTGGAGTAGCACACGGCTCACCGGTTCCAACCCGCCGGTGGTGCGATCCTGCCGGAGGCCGAAGATTTTCTTCTCCGCCATCTCCAAGACCTCGTCCGCCGATCCGCCGCCGGAGTAGACCAGTTCGGTGATCTCGCCGGAGGCCTCACCCACGGCCCGGAGTTGGGCCTTGTCCGCCACGATTTTGGCGTATTCCATGACATTGACCGCCGTGGGGGTGATGTTCATGAGCTCCACCAGATACCGGGGCGTCCCCTCCGATGCCTGTCCGCCGCTCCGCATCTGATCCAGCACAGTTACGGGGTCGATGGCCTGGGCGTAGTTGAACATGGTCAAGATGGTCTCGTAGATGTCCCGGTTGGCCTCCAGATAGAAATCCCCGGATCGGAGAACTGTGAGCACGTCGGGGATACAGCGGGCGTCAATGAGCATAGAGCCCAGCACCGACTGCTCCGCCTCTAGGCTGTGAGGGGTTTGGCGGGATAGAAGTTCGTCCATGTGTGATGCCTCCTTTCTGGGGGTGTGGCTCTACTCACACCGCGCCCGGATCTGGGTCTGTATCCAGTGTGACAAAGTAGTCGTAATACGGCATCAGAAACTGATAGCCGCTGACGAGGCGATCCGCCAGTTTAGGGGAGAATAACTCCTCGCCGTTTTGCTGTCGGTGGATCAGGGAAAAGGATTTCTGATTATACCAATCAGAGGTTTTCGGGGTCGGGGCCTCTTTTTTGCGCTTATACGCGTCCCCGTCCAGGATAAACTCGTCCTGTTTTGCCAGCGGGGCGATCAGCGTTTCAAATTTTTTCGGGTCGCGGTCAATCCGCGCCCGCAGTTTTGCCATGGTGATGGGCCGCGCCTGATAGTAGCCCAGGCCATAACTCCAGCCCTCCGGGGCCAGTTCAAACCAGAACACGGGGGTAGAGGTCCACTCCTCGCTGGGGCGCTCGATGGAGAACCACAGGTTGCACCGGTATGGCTCCCCGTCGCGTACGCGCCGCGCGTCCTTATAAATCCGGGAGACCTTGTGGATAAACCCGTGGTCGCCATAGTCCGCCGTGATCCGCTCAAAGACCTCCCGGCCCAGGGCTTTCATGGGGGCCTGGAAGTCTTGTAGAAAGGCCTCCTTGTTGGCCTCGAACCAGGTCTTCTGGTTGTTTAGGCGGAGATTCCACATAAAATCAATCGTCTGGGGAGAAAAGCCTTGAAACATGTTGTCTACCTCTTGTTCGTCTTTGGAGTATGCTACTATGGCCTAGTGGCTATTTTGCAAAGTAGCAATCGTCTGCCCATCTTGCAGGATTTTGGTCAATATACTGCCATATTTTTTGGTATTCAGCCTCGGTACGAATGATATGGTCGTGGAATGATTTTTGCCATATCGAAAAACCTATTTGCTTTGTAATATACTCTTTGTACTGCTTCACTACATTTGAAACCGTTGTAGGGGCGCACAGTGTGCGCCCGCTAGCTTTTATACGCAAAATCATGTGTAGATGGTTTGGCATGATGGTATATTTGTCCACATCTATAGTATCATAAATTTGGCTGATATTTTCAATTCCTTTTTTCGCTGTCTCTCCGATGTGAGAGAGCGGGCGCACACTGTGCGCCCCTACAGGCGCTTCTCCCCACAGCAGTTCGTGACTGTCTTTCACGCATATTGTGACAAAATAATACCCAGCTTGCGAGTAATCATGGCCTTTCAGGCGTGTATCTTTCCGCACAGGTAGTTCTTTCAAGATATCTCCTCTACTCGTAGTTCTGATAAGCACATTGTGCGCCCGTCAACCGCTACCGCAACAAACCGTATGCAGTATGTTCCCAACATCCGGGCGAACACTGTTCGCCCCTACAGTTGATATCAACACTATCCTCATCTTTCATTTCTCTACTTCCCCTCCGCCACCACCAAGTGGATCGTGCCGGAGATCTCATGGCCCAGCTTGACCCGGACTTCGTAGGAGCCAAAGGTCTTAATGGGCTCCGTCTGGACGATTTTATTCTTTTCAATGGAAATCCCGTGCTGCTCCGAGAGGGCCTCGGCGATCTCCTTGCTGGTGACGGCGCCGAAGAGCCGCCCGCCGACCCCGGCCTTGGCGGAGATCTTCACGAGCAGGCTCTCCAGCTTCTCCTGAGCGGCTTTCGCCCCGGCGACCTCTTTTTCCACCTGTTTGGCCCGTTTTTTCTCCTGCTGTTTCAAGGCGTTTACGTTGTCCGTGTTGGCCTGTACGGCCAATTTTCTGGGGATCAGGAAGTTTCTGGCGTATCCGTCGGACACCTCCACCAGCTGGCCCGCTTTGCCCTGTTCTTTTACGTCTTTTAATAAGATGACCTTCATGTTGCGTTCCCCTTTCTAGTATCTATGCTTATCCTTGCGTCGTCTCCTTGTCTCTGTCTTGGAAAAAGGCGTCGATTGCGGCCTTTAAGTCTTGCACGACATCAGGATGGCTTCGCGCTCTTACCTGGGCCCCGGCGGTGGAGCGATTTCCGCCGCCGCCTAGACGCTCTACAATAAACTGGACATTCACATCCCCAATGCTCCGGGCGGAGATGATCACATCATCTCCCGACGGATACAGGACAAAAGCGGCCTGGATGCCGGATATGTTGAGCAATTCATCGGCGGCCTGGGCGCCGGTCACCCGGTTGATCTCCTCGTCCGGTGCGGCGATCACCACGCCGTCCCGGTACAGGGCCGCCTGGCGCACCACGTCGTATCGGGCCACGGTGCCGGCGAAATCGCTCTGCATGAGACGCTTGACCTCGGTGGTGTTGGCCCCCGCCCGGCGCAGGAACGCCGCCGCCTCGAACGTGCGGCTCCCGGTGCGCAGGGTAAAGTTTTTCGTATCCATCACAAGGCCTGCCATGAGGGCCTCCGCCTCCACCCGGAGGATATCTGCCTGATCTACGATGTATTGGAGCAGCTCCGTTGTAAGCTCCGCGGCAGAGGACGCATAGGGCTCGTGGAAGTTGATGGTGGCGTTTTGGATATAGTCTGCCGCCCGGCGGTGGTGGTCGATTACCACCAGGTTGTGGGTGGCCTCCAAGAGGGCCTTGGACTCCACCTGATCGGGCCGGTTGGTGTCCACAACCACCAGCAGACTGGTGCTGTCCGCCTCCACCAGGGCGTCCGGCCCGGAGATAAACGCGGCCTCGTATTCCGGCGCGGCCCGGAGTCGTTCGATCATGGCCCCTGCGGCGTTGCGCTCCAAGTCCATGACGATCTTCGCCGCCTTCCCCAGCTTCCGGGCGATACAGCAGATGGCGCAGGCGGCACCCAAGCTGTCAAAATCGGCGTAGACGTGGCCCATGATGAAAACGTTCCCTGCGCCCGCCATAAGCTTCTCCAGAGAGCTGGCCGTGACCCGACTCTTGACTTTTGTCCGCCGCTCCTGGGGCGTGGTCTTCCCGCCGTAGAACTCAAAGTTATATCGATTCTTCACAACCGCTTGATCGCCGCCCCGGGACAGGGCCATCTCCACGCCCAGTTTCGCATACTCGTAATTTTCCGCAAAACTGCCGCCGTCCTTGCCGATGCCGATGGAGGCCGTCGCCGTGATCCCCACGCTGCTGACAATCTCTCGGACACTGTCCAAGAGAGAGAATCGGCCCTGGATGTAGGCGCCCAGATGTCGATCTTCAAAAATATGGACATAGCGGTTCCGGTCAAATTTACAGAGAAACCCCGTAGAGGTGCCGGACCAGTGGGTGATCTTGTCGTCGATTGCGGCCAGGATTGCCCCTTTTTCCTTCTCTGTCAGATTACTGAGCAGTTCCTCGTAGTTATCCAGCACGATGAGGGCGCAGACGGGTCGGGTATTCCAGTATGTCTCCTCCGTCTCGGCAAATGCCGTCACGTCCATCCAATAGGCGTTGCCCAGAAAGCGATAGGGTTGATCCCCCTCCTCCGTGCGGACAATGTTGCCAAAGACCTGATATTTTCGATCCGCCACCGCTACAAGTTCCGGGCACTCGGTCTTCCCCTCCACCAGCCAGCGGATATCAAAGCCGGGTACGGCGTCGGAGACCCGCTGCTCAAATATGGTCTCTCGGTTTTCTGTCATATCGGTAAACCGTTGGTTCGACCAGAGTATCTCCTCGTTGTCCAGCCGGAAAATCACCATGGGCAGAGGGAAGTTCAACATGTTGTCTTTCTTGACCGACTCCACGCTATAGGTGACTTCTTCCACGTAACTCAAAAGCGCTTTTCTCTGCCGCCGCATGGTGACTCTGAAGTAGATAAACAAAATCAGGATCACGGCAAACAGGGCGATACTCACCCGGTAATCCACCAGGGCCGCCCCTGCGGCGAATAAGCTGATGACCACGAAGTAAAACCGCATACCGGGCTGCAGGAGGCGAGATATTTTTCTATTCACGGCTGTACCTCACTTGATATCTTTAAAATTCCGCATTCCCCACAGTGCGGGGATAGGGCGTTACGTCCCGGATGTTGGATACCCCTGTGAGATACATGATCAGCCGCTCAAAGCCCAGGCCAAAGCCTGCGTGGCGGGCGCCGCCGTAGCGCCGCAGGTCCAGATACCAGCCGTAGTCTTCCGGGTTGAGGCCCATCTCTTCAATGCGCCCTAAGAGCATATCCATCCGCTCCTCCCGCTGGCTGCCGCCGATGAGTTCTCCCGCGCCGGCGACTAAGAGATCCATGGCGGCAACGGTCTTGCCGTCGTCGTTGACACGCATGTAAAACGCTTTGATATCCTTTGGCCAGTCCGTGACAAATACGGGGCGCCCGATATATTCCTCTGTCAGGTATCGTTCGTGCTCCGTCTGGAGATCTAGTCCCCATTTTATGGGGAACGTAAAGCGGTCCTGGATCTTTTCTAGGGCCTCGATAGCTTCGGTATAGGTGATCTGTGCGAAGTCAGAAGACATCACATGGGTTAAGCGCTCCAAGAGGCCCTTTTGGATGAACTGGTCAAAAAAGGCCATCTCATCCGGACACTGTTCCAAGACTGCGCGGATGACGAATTTCGTCATGTCCTCCGCCAGAGCCATATCCTCTGGGAGGCCGGCAAAGGCGATTTCCGGTTCGATCATCCAGAACTCGGCGGCGTGCCGCTGGGTGTTGGAGTTCTCCGCCCGGAACGTGGGACCAAACGTATACACATCTCCAAATGCCAGGGCAAAGCCCTCCACGTTGAGCTGGCCGGATACGGTAAGGTTCGTCTCTTTCCCGAAAAAGTCCTGAGAGACGTCGATCTCTCCCTCTGGGGTCTTGGGTAGGTTGTTTAAATCCAAAGTTGTGACCCGGAACATGTCCCCTGCGCCCTCACAGTCGCTCCCGGTGATGATGGGGGTGTGGACGTATACGAATCCCCGTTCGGCGAAAAACTGATGGATGGCCTGGGCCGCCACGGAGCGCACCCGGAACACGGCCCGGAACAGATTCGTCCGGGGCCGCAGATGGGCCACGGTGCGTAAAAATTCAACGCTGTGCCGCTTCTTCTGTAGCGGATACTCCGGCGAGGAGGCCCCCTCCACGGCAATCTCTGTGGCCTGGAGTTCCAGGGGCTGGTTCCGCTCCGGGGTCAGATTTACAGTGCCTTTGACAATCAGGGCAGCGCCCACATTTTGTCCGGCGATCTCGTCGTAGTTGGATAGGCTGTCTCTGGAGAAGACAACCTGTAAATTAGAAAATCCACTGCCGTCATTGAGCTCGATAAAGCCCAGTTGTTTCATCTCCCGGATGGACCTGGCCCATCCGCAGACGGTCACCGTTGCCCCGTCAAATTTCTCCGGCGCACCTAATAGTGCGTGTAAACGTACTCTCTCCATGGCAGTTTTTCTCCTTTGGCGTATGGTCTAATAATATAGTATACCCCAAGAAGAGGGATTTCGCAATATCGAATCGTACATATCTGATGTGTTGACATATCGCTGTGTATTCACTATAATATACATGCAATAGTAATGAAATGGAGTTGATTTATATGTCAAAAACAATACAAGTTCGTGTGGATGACCAATTAAAAGAATCTGCTGATGTACTGTTTTCCTCGTTGGGGTTAGATACGCCAACGGCAATTCGCATGTTCTTAATCGCCTCCATGGAAGCTGGTGGTATTCCGTTTGCTGTACGGCGTGACGTTGGCCGTGAGCGTGAGGCCATCCTCCATGAAGCGATTGCCTACCAAAGGGCGGGCGGTAAGTTTTTAACTGCCGAAGAATCCTTAGCTAATATGCGTGAGGCCATCAAACGGGGCGTAAAGCATGGAGGTTAAAAAATATCTTGTCTCTGTTACGCCACCAGCCGATCAAAGGTTCGCTAACCACATTGCGTTTTTAGCTCGTGTCAGTGAACGTGCGGCGATGGGTTTGTATCAGGAATACGAAGAGGCATTCGGATTTCTTGAAGAAGCCCCGGAAAGTTGCCCATTGTATACGACCTCAATATTAGTAGATGCAACGCTCCGATATAAGTTGTTTGGAAAACGCTATCGCATTGTGTTTGAAGTCGTTGACAATGCGGTGTGTATCTACGACATTCAAGATTGTCGTCAAGATACAAACAAAAATCTCATATAGTTTAATATCTACTCTTAGCCAGACAGAACACCCTGTCTGGTTTTTTATGCTACACCTTGCGTTGCCCATTCTTTATAAAAAGCAGTGGGGGCAACACGCTCGTTGCCCCCACTGCAAAAGCCTCCTTTTCCAAAGGAGCTTATGCAAAATGCTCCCGCAACTGCGCCAGCGCTGCGGTTGGCAAAAGCGCCGCGCCCTGTTCTGTCAGGTGCGCCGCCAGATATGCCCCCTGGCCCAGCTGATTGCCAAATTCCCGCAGCACTGCCGGGGGTGTCTCCCCTTCAAAGGGATACACGGTGAGGACGTAGCCGCCGGGAACACGGCTCAAGCCGGAGGGCAGGGGATCCGGACAGAGGTGGGCCGCTTGGATCAAATCTTCAAAATCGGGAAAAAAGAAGTGGACGGGCTTTCCCGATCTGCGGCGGGCGAAGAGCAACAGGGCGTCTTTGCCGGCGTACAGGGTGAGTTCCGCCGCCTCCCAACTGCCCAGACACTTTTCCTCGAGGGCGTGGGCCAGAATCTGTCGGGCCTCTTGGCGCCCGATTTGTTCCGGTTCAAAATTCATCTGGGTTAATTCCTGATTGGTTATGTATAGAGACAGGGCGCGTGTGCCGATGTGTTGAATCATCATAGTTTCTCCCACTTTTCGTGTGCAATTAGGATTAGTATACCGCTTTTTCCTCTGTTTTTCGAGCCTAAAATACAGGAAATCTTCCCAAGGATTGCCAACAGAGCAGAACTCTTTCCACAGGCGCACAACTATGATATAATGTCGGCAACGATTTTCATCGCCGGAGGAAGTCCATGTATATCGAAAAAGAAATCCAGCGCAATACCGTGCACCGCGGGCGGATCGTCAATGTCCGCAGTGATATCGCTGAAATCCACGGCGGGAAGCACGTGTCCCGCGAGGTGGTGGAGCACCCCGGCGGCGTGTGTGTCGTACCCATCGACCACGACAATACCTGCTGGTGCGTCCGGCAGTTTCGCTACCCGTTTCAAACAGAACTATTAGAGTTCCCGGCAGGGAAGTTAGATCGCAGCGGCGAGGAGCCCCGCGCCTGTGCCATCCGGGAACTAAAAGAGGAGACGGGCCTGACTGCGGGGCGGCTCATTGATCTGGGGCCTATGTATCCCTCTCCCGGCTACTTGGATGAAATTTTGCATCTCTATCTGGCCCTGGATCTGGAAAAGGGGCCGGCCAATTTAGACGAAGATGAATACCTGTCTGTAGAACAGATTCCCATTGATGCCCTGTTGGCCATGATCGCCGAAAATAATCTCCCCGACGCCAAGACCATGGTTGGCCTGTTCAAGGCCATCCAATATCTGAAACATACTGCGGAGGATATGTGATGAAAAAAACAGTTCTCATTGTCGAAGATGAAAAAGCCATCCTAGATATCCTGACCCTAAACCTGACTATTGCGGGCTATGACACCATCTGCGCCCAAGACGGAAAAGAGGGGCTGGCCCTCGCCCTCTCCGAGAAGCCGGACTTGATCCTGTTGGACGTGATGCTCCCTTACTTAGACGGGTTTTCCCTCTGTAAGCAATTTCGCGCCCAGGACAAGCTGACACCGATTATCATGCTCACCGCCAGGGAAGAGGAGCGGGATATGGTCTTCGGCTTAGAACTGGGCGCCGACGACTATATGACGAAACCCTTCTCCGTCCGGGAGCTCCTGGCCAGAGTCCAGACCAATATCCGCCGGGGGGATACCGCGCCGGAGGGGGCGCCCAGTCGGAACCGCGTGGACCTGGGACGATTTACGCTGGATCAGGAGCGGAGTCAGATTTATAAAGACGATCAACCCGTGGATTTGACCCAGCGGGAGTACGATCTGTTCCGCTGTCTCACCGCCCAGCCGGGCCGGGTTGTCAGCCGAGAGGCGCTGATGCAAGAGGTCTGGCGCTACGACTATTTCGGCGATGTCCGCGCTGTAGACGTGGCGGTCTGCCGGCTCCGGGAAAAGATTGAAGACGACGCGGCCCACCCGGAATACATCATCACCAAACGTGGCGCGGGGTATTATTTTAATACTGACCTGGAATAAAAATCGCTGCGTTCGATCCGGGATTTTGTAGTAGTATCAGTCGGGAGGGCAATTGCCCATGAAACGAAACCTCCATACGAAACTCAGCCTCATTATGGTGCTGACGATTTTGCTCTTGATTAT
This sequence comes from Oscillospiraceae bacterium, assembly GCA_009780435.1. GTDB lineage: Bacteria > Bacillota > Clostridia > Oscillospirales > Oscillospiraceae > WRAB01. The sequence continues at coordinate 19,223 of WRAB01000023.1, forward strand.
CGTCATCAGCGCCTTTCTCATCCGCGGCGTGGAGACGTTCTACATTGAGGAGTTTTACACCCAGATGCAGGCTTTTTTCGGCGACCCGGAGATATCCAGGGAGCTCCACTCCGCCCGGCGCACTGATGTCCGGACGGATTACGCCCTGTTGGGGGAACTCCTCAGCGTCTATTCCGGGCGGCTGGGGATCGTATATGGAATCCGCCACTATTATGTCTTAGATGGGGAGACAGGTGCCTTTCTCGTCGGCTCCGAGACGCCGGAGGGGGGCGCTTTTCGCGTTACGCCCAACGTGCTCACCGCCCTGGGGGGTGCCCCCGGTAACAGCTACAGCCGACGGCTTGATTACATGGACGTGGCGCTCCCCGTTACCACCGCTGACGGCAACACCTATATCATCCAGATTCTCGACACCAAGCAGACGGCCTCGGATTTGAGTAGCAATCTGCTCGCCATTATCCTGCGGACCGCTGTCATCGGACTTGTCCTCTCCGTTTTTTTGAGCCTCGTCTTGAGCAAGACCATCGTAATCCCCATTCAGAACCTGACCCGGGCCGCCGAACGGGTGGCGGCTGGGGACTTTTCCCGTCACCTGGGCACCCCCGCCCAGGATGAGATCGGGGATCTGGCCCAGACCTTTGACAACATGGCCGGTCAGCTAAAAGAGACGGTGGCCCAGCTGGAGCAGGCGGCCACCTTGCAAAAGGAGTTTGTGGCCAATGTCTCTCACGAGTTGCGCACCCCTTTGACCAGTATCCGCAGTTATGCCGAGACCCTCTTAGTCGGCGGCTCCAAACTGCCGGAACCCACCCACCAGGAGCTGCTCCAGGTGGTTGTGGGGGAGAGCGACCGCATGACTCGAATCGTCCAAGACTTGCTCACGTTGTCCCGGTTGGACGGCCAGCGGCAATCTCTATCCATTGAATCCTTCTCCTTCCGGACCGCCGTGGAGAGCGCTGTCCGGGCCGTCGCCCTGACTGCCAAGGAGAAGAATGTGGCCTTAGACTTGGCCTTTCCCTCTGACCTGCCCCGGATGACGGGCTACCGACCCGGTGTGGAGCAGATTGTACTAAACATTGTCGCCAACGCCGTCAAATATACACAGGCCGGCGGGCGCGTGACCCTCACCGCGTACACGGATGACACCCGTGCCATCCTGGAGGTTCGGGACACCGGCATCGGCATCCCGGCGGAGGATTTGCCTCGGATATTTGATCGATTCTATCGGGTGGAGAAGGGCCGGAGCCGTGAGATGGGCGGTACTGGGTTGGGGCTCGCCATCGCCAGAGAGATGGCCCGACAGGTCGGCGGGGATATCACCATAGACAGTGTCCTTGGCCATGGCACCACCGTGACCATCACCCTGCCCTTGGAGGATATCTATGCGACTTAAGGAGCGGATCAAAACGATTCTGATTGTCCTCCTCTCCATCAGTGCTGTGGCGCTGGGGATTGGCACGGGCCTGTTTGACGGCGCCATCCGCTCTGTGGGCCTCTATGTCACCATCGAGGAAATGTTCCTGCCGGAGTCTGCGCCCCAGCGCGCCATCGCCCCGGCGGCTTGGCCGACGGCGGCCCTGGCGACCCTGGGGCCGGATACCGCCTACGGCCACCGGTGGGACAGGCAGGAGGAATCGGTTGGTGTGCGAACTCTCTATGGCCTGTTCTCCGGCATTTTGGGGGAGGCCTTCGGCTCCTCCGGCCCGCCGACTGCAGTTTCCCGCTCGGACTGGGAAACCGCCCTGTCCAATCTGGGCGTGTTCTTCCGCTATGACCTGGAGATTCCGGGGGATGTTCTGGCCAGATGGTTTGGCACGGAACCGGGCGGCGTTGTCGCCCCTGTGCAGATGCTCTATCTCGCCCCGGGGCCGGATCGGGTGGAGCTGTACTTCATGGGCGAAGACAATCGGCCCTACCGGGCCGCCACTGCGGTGAGATCGGAAGACGTTTTGGAAGTCCTCCACAATCTGACCCCCAACGGAGTGGGATTTGGCTTCCAATCGGCAGCCGATCAGGCTCTTGACCCAGACACGATCCTTCTGCCCAACTACGGCCAAATCCCAACCATTCTAGAACACAGTGCCATGGGCAGTGTCTACGGAAACTTAGACGAGATACTGGCACGGCTTCATATCAACGCCGCCCTGGCCCGCTCGATGGATGAGGGCGGTACCCGGATTTTCGTGGAGGAGGGTGCCACCCTGCGGATATCTGAAGACGGCGTGATCCACTATCAATACCAAGGCGAGTCCCCACGGATCGCCACAGGCGAAATGGTTCCCGACCTGTGGGAGGCCATTGAGGCCGCGCGACAGATCACGGAGAGTTTAACCCTGGTCTCCGGTGCGGCGGACATCTACCTGACGGGGTTTGACTACTCGGACGATTTGTTTATCATCCGGTTCGGCTACTACATCGGCGGCCTGCCGATCTGGACGGATTCCCCCGCGGCCCAGGTGACCTTCACAGGGCGCTATGTGACGGATGTCCTCTTTTTGGCCAGGGCCTACTACCGGACAGGGCAGTTTTCCGCTGTTCTCCCGGAGCTTCAGGCCACCGCCGCCGCCGGTGACGCCCCGCTCCGCTTAGCATTTGCCCCTGTGGACGCGGCAGGCGGCGATTCGGAGCGAGCTGGTACAGAACTTCGGGTCAGATGGATATTAGGCCCTGTCAGAGAGGGGGAGTTGCATGGATAAAAGCAGAGTAAAGACCTTCATCCTGTTCTTGCTCTTGGCGGCGAATCTGGCTTTTCTCGGCATTCTCCTCACGGATCGGGTCCACACGGTTCGGATCGACCAGGGCGCTAAGGTCGCGCTGGTCCAGGTTCTCGAAAACATGGGGTTCTCCATGGACGTCGCCGCCATTCCCGACACGCGGGATCAGGCATTTTATCGCCTGATCCGCGATATTGCGGCAGAAGTCCGGGTGGCAGACAGCGTCCTGGGCAACGCCGCCCGGACAGAGGCTGGCGGCGGCATCTACCACTACACGTCTTCACAGGGCTACGCCCAATTTCGTGCCGGGAGCTTTCGATTCCAGCTCAACACCCCGGCGGATGCCCAAACCATGTTTGATTACTTGCAACTCACTGCGCGAGAACCTATCTGGGCGGCCGACGTACTGGTCTATCCTTTGACAATTGAAGATATGCTGGTTTTCAACGGCCAAGTCGTCTTTTACTATCCAGATGGTCAGCTACGGGAGATCTCCGGCCCGGCCCTGTGGGGTACCCGCCGCCGCTACGCCTCCGGCCCGCTACAAGATGTGACCACCGCCCTGATCCAACTGGCGGATCACCTGCGGGAACGGGGAACTGTCTCCCGGTTTGAATACATGGAAATGGGCTATTATCTCGCAGAGGGCATAGGCTATCTGGAACTCCGCCCCGTCTGGATCGTAACCACCGATGGAGGGGCGTTCTCCATTGATCGGCAGAGTGGAGTTGTGCGGTAGGGGAAACCCTTTGCCCCACAACTGAATCTGTGCTATACTAATGCGGCATACCACCGCAAAAAGGAGGTGTCCCTCGTGCCGAAATCCACCGGCGAAAAACTGATCGCATCCAATCGTAAGGCCTTCCACGACTATTTCGTGGAGGAGCGCTTTGAGGCGGGTATCCAACTCCACGGCACCGAGGTGAAATCTCTCCGCCAGGGGGCGGTCAACCTGAAGGAATCTTTCTGCCACATCAAAAACGGGGAGATTTTTGTCCAGGGGATGCACATCTCTCCCTACGAAAAGGGCAATATCTTCAACCGGGATCCCCTGCGTCCGAAAAAGCTCCTCATGCACAAGCGGGAGATCGCAAGGCTCACCGGTAGTATCCAGCGGGAGGGCTATGCCCTGATCCCCCTCCGCCTGTATTTTCGCGGCGCGTTGGTCAAAGTGGAGTTGGGGCTCTGTAAGGGAAAAAAACTCCACGATAAAAGAGACAGTCAGGCCCAAAAAGACGCCCAGCGGGAAATGGATCGCAACATGAGAGAACGCAACAAATAGAGGGGCATTGAAACGCCCGGAAAAGGACGGAACACACATGAATTATCCAATCGTCACCATGGAACTGGAAGACGGCGGAATCATCACCGCCGAGCTCTACCCGGACGTAGCGCCCAACACGGTCAACAACTTTATCGCCCTGATCCAAGACGGTTTCTACGACGGCCTGATCTTCCACCGGGTTATCCCAGGCTTTATGATCCAGGGCGGCTGTCCGCTGGGCGAGGGGTACGGCAACCCCGGCTATTCCATCCGAGGCGAGTTTGACGCCGCCGGATTCGACAACGATTTAGAGCACGACGCAGGCGTCCTCTCTATGGCCAGAAGCCAGCACCCGGACTCTGCCGGCAGCCAGTTCTTTATTATGCACGAGGCCTCCCCCCACTTAGACGGCCAATACGCCGCTTTCGGCAAAGTGATCGAAGGGCAAGAACTCGTAGACAAAATCGCCAACACCCCCAGCACCCGCGCCGATAAACCCATTACGCCCCAAGTGATCAAGCGGATGACGGTGGACACAAAAGGCGTAGCGTATCCGGAGCCGGAAAAACTTTAAACCGGTGCGCTTTTCCATTTTACAAAACGTATAAAATATGCTACAATAGAACAAACTCAACCCAAAGACCTATCCCCAACCCCTCCGGCCCTTGCCTTTCAACCCCGCCGGAGGCCAGGGGGATCCCCAAAGGGGGACTGGTCCCCCTTTGGAGGCGCATCGTGAGCGAAGCGAACCCACGTTTTCCGCAGAAAACGTATGCGCCATATGGGGATGTACTGGTTTCGACGGGGGTGCGGAGTCGAGCGTAGCGGGCGGATGCGCCTACCATCCTAAAAATGGGCCTCTTTATAAATTAAAGAACAATAATAACAATCAACTGGTAGCCGCTTAAGGCTGCCCATCCAAGCCGGAGGGACCACGGGCCGGTTCTGGGTGTAACTTTTAGTGGTGACCGTGCGTGCGGTAAGCTTTGCCCGCACCATGAACAATGAAGCTACCAACCCCGGCAGCATGACGGCTTGCGGCCGGGTAAGGGAATGTAAATAACCGTCTGCGCCCGGAGAATCTCTCCACAAAACGCTTCCGGACGGGGGTTCAACTCCCCCCATCTCCACCATCCCCTTGAGACAGAACTTGAGTCTCAAGGGGACTTTTTTGTGTTGAAATGCCTAGACTTTTCGCTTTCTAGGTTCTGTATCACCACCTCGACCGGATTACTCCGCTTGATATTGTGTACTTTGCTCGTTTGTGATAAAATTTCCTTGTCCAAAATTATATGTAAAAAAAGTTCAATGAGCAAGTCCGCAGAAGAGTGAGAAAGGGAAACACAAAATGAAACAGATGAGGTGTCTGAACTGTAACTTCCGTCTATATGACATTGTGCGTTGCCCTAGTGACGGAGAGCTACAAATTAAATGCCAACGCTGTAAGCACCTAATACAAGTTTCATTTTTTCCTGAGAGTATGGTGGCGCAAACAAGTTGCGAACTAACCAAAAATTTAGATAGAAGTCGAACCGATACGGAGTAGCGGCAAAAGTTGTATAACATCTCCCTCACCCCCGTAAGGCGCAGAGGGAGATGAGTTTTGATGTAATTCAACTTATCGACTGCGCTTAAGGCATTGATATTACTGGATTTCTAAAAAAGTCCTGTATCACCACTCCGACCAAATGGCCCAAAGACGAACCGCTACTATTTTGGTAGCGGTTTTTTCTGTATTTGGATGAGTAGTTGACAAACGGGGAAAGGGGTAGTGTCGGCAGAGTGCCGAGGGGTGGAAATCTGGAAAAAGTGTGATACAATGAGCGCATCGAATTTGTATTAGGAGTTGTGTTTATGGAACATTTTGAAACTAGAAGCATCGTTACGCTAGATACGTTTCACGGAGAATTAAAAAAACATATCAAACCACCGCGGGAGAAAATTAGAATTGCAATAGGGTCAGCGCTCCTTATGTGTTTGGGGATTCTAGGTATTAGCTTACGACACCCTGACGACGTTCATATCTTCTACGTTTCAATTTTTTGTTTCATAATCGCTGTCCTGTTTCCATTGATTTATATCCGACAGTTTAATCATGTCACCAAAACAAATTTTCGACGTGAGCAAGAGCAGACAGGAACGGCAGAGAATGAACGGATCGTATCCTTTACCGATGAAAAAATCAAAGTACATAGCGTCAACACGGGGGCAACTGTTTTTATGGACTACAATGTTGTTGCCCGTTGTGCGGAAACTGAAAATATTTTCGTGTTATTTACGAAAGAGAATCTAGTGATTATCGTTAATAAAAATAGCCTAGTCTGCGAGGGGAAATACGAAGATTTTCTCCGTTTCATAAAAGGAAAATGTAAAAATGTCAAATGGAGAAAATAAACAAGCTGTACGCAGGACGAAGGTCAAGGGCGTATGCCCACCCGCCTAATGAAAACAGGCTGAATTTTCTCGCTATCGCTTGAAAATCTCATAGGACTAGAGTATCTAAAAAAATATTGACAATATAAATGATTTGTGCTATATTATGGTTAATTCTTGTATACCATACCAAGAATCACTCGGTTGCTATAATAAGGTAGCAGACCGTACAGCGCTGACGCTCTGCCAACACTGGCGGAGCGTCATCTGTTTTTATAGAAAAAAGGAGGGATACAGATGCATTATAGTATTGGTTTGGATATTGGTATTGCGTCCGTTGGCTTTGCTGTTATGGAGTTAAATGAGGAAGATTCCCCGACATCAATTGTGCGCATCGGAGCACGGGTGTTTGATGTTGCAGAAAACCCGAAAGATGGGGCCTCCCTTGCGCTTCCCCGCCGTGAGGCTCGCAGTGCACGCCGCCGTACACGTAGGCGGAGGCACAGAAAAGAGCGGGTTCGGGCTCTCATCTTGGAACAGGGACTCCTTTCAATCGGTCAATTTGAAATGCTATACAGAGGATCACTTCCAGATATCTATGCAATACGAAAGGATGCCCTTGACCGCCTTATAACAAATGAAGAACTTGCACGCATTTTAATTCACATGGCACAACGGCGTGGCTTTCAGTCCAACCGAAAAGGTGCAAGCACAAAAGAAGATGGTGTGTTATTAAAAGCGGTTTCTGAAAATAAGGCTGAAATGGAAAAGAACAACTACCGAACTGTTGGCGAGATGCTCTATCTTGATGTGCGCTATGACGCACACAAACGTAACAAAGGGGAGAATTATCTGAATACTGTCTCTCGTGGTATGATTGAGCAAGAAGTGCGAGAGATTTTCGCCCACCAGAGAGTATTCGGGAATGCCATGTGTACCCCAGAGCTTGAAGAGGAATATCTTGCAATTTTACTTGCCCAGCGCTCTTTTGAAGAAGGACCTGGCCCACTTGCAACAGGCAAGGTAAACCCATATGCCAAAGGTATTGCAGGCATGGTTGGTTTTTGTACTTTTGAACCTACAGAGCATCGTGCACCGAAAGCCTCCTATTCTTTTGAGCGATTTGACTTATTGCAAAAGATCAATCACATTAGGCTTGAAGCAGACGGAAAAACTGTTCCGCTCACAAAGGAGCAGCGTCTTAAACTCATTTCTTTGGCGCACAATGTTGAAAAGCCAACATTTCAACGCATTCGCAAAGAACTCGAACTTCCAGATGGTGTACGATTCAATTCGATTCGCAAATATGAAAAAGACTTGGATGCCGCCGAGAAAAAAGAAAAACTAAATTGCTTAAACGCTTACCACGCAATGCGAAAGGCGCTGGACAAGGTGTCCAAAAATAGAATTCTAGCCCTTTCTACGGCTGAACGAAATGAAATCGGCAAAATTTTTTCACTATATAAAAGTGAGGAACGACTGCGTGAAGAAGCTGCCCAGGCGAGTATTGAAAAACTCGACATGGATGCGCTCCTTGAGCATATGAACTCATTTTCCAAGTTTGGACGCTTATCTGTCAAGGCCCTTGATAAAATTGTTCCCTTTCTTGAACATGGGCTCAATTATAATGAGGCGTGCGAAAAAGCTGGGTACAATTTCAAAGGTCATGCCTCTGGAGAGACCAAAGCAAAAATTTCACTATCTCACCTCGCCGCAGAATGTGAGCACACGATCACAAGCCCTGTGGCAAAGCGAGCCATATCACAGTGCGCTAAAGTAATCAATGCCATTATCCGTGAAATGGGTGGCATAGGCCCCGTATATATCAACATTGAACTGGCTCGTGAGGTGTCCCGTTCTCACAAGGATCGGACGGATATGGATAAGGGCATGAGAGAAAATGCTACACAGAATGAGCAGCTGAAAAATGAATTGTTGGAGACAGATGGGCGACTCAACCCTACCGGCCTCGACATTGTAAAATTAAAGCTATGGAAACAGCAAGACGGTGTATGTCCATATTCAGGAGAACGTATATTCCGTGATCGACTATTCGACCATGGATATGCAGATATTGACCACATTGTGCCCTATAGCACCTCGTTTGATGACAGCTATAAAAATAAAATTCTAGTGAAAAGCAATGAGAATCGGCAGAAAGGGAACAAACTGCCGCTACAATATTTATCGGGTGCAAAGCGGGATACATTTATTCTCTGGACAACGCACCAAGCCACCTTACCTGCGGCGAAGAAACGGCTATTGCTCAAAGAGGAACTGACAGAGGCGGATAAAGAGGGATTTAAAGAGCGGAATCTACAAGATACCAAAACTATTTCCGCATTTTTATATCGCTATTTGAGTGATTATCTCAGATTCTCGCCTTTTGCCACTGATAAAAAGCGTCATGTCACCGCTGTAAATGGTGCAGTTACATCTATGTTGCGTAGTCGCTGGGGGCTATCAAAAGTGCGTGCAGACGGAGATATGCACCACGCCCTTGACGCCGCTGTGATTGCGTGCACAACACAAGGCATGATTCAAAAGTTAAGTGGGTATTACACCCGCCGTGAAACCTTTTGGGATAAAGAACAGTTCCCGCAACCGTATGAGCGCTTTTCTGACGAGTTAATCGCACGTCTATCCACCGATCCGCAGAGCGGCATCCGTGGCCTAAAATTGCATACATACGACGATGCCCGATTACAACAGTTGGCCCCCGTTTTTGTATCCCGGATGCCTTCCCGCAAAGTGAGCGGAGCCGCACATAAGGAGACGATCAAAGGCGTTGGGGAGGATCATACTGTCATTAAAAAAGTACCGCTGACCGCCTTAAAATTGAACAAAGACGGCGAAATAGATCAATACTATAACCCAAATGATGATCGCTTGCTCTACAATGCGCTCCGCCAAAGACTCATTGCATTTGATGGCAGCGGAGAAAAAGCTTTTGCGGACAAATTTTATAAGCCAAAAAGTGATGGCACAGATGGGCCGCTTGTGAAGAAAGTGAAGATACTAGAAAAAAGTAGCCTTAACGTACTTGTCCACGATAAACAGGGTGCTGCAGACAATGACAGAATGGTGCGGGTTGACGTATTCTATATAGAGGGCGACGGCTACTATCTCGTTCCAATTTATGTGGCAGATACGGTGAAAGATGTGTTGCCGAATCGGGCGATTGTGGCGAACAAACCGTATGACGAATGGAAAGTGATGAATGACGAGGACTTTATCTTTTCGCTATATCCGAATGATTTGATTTATGTTAAGCCGAAGAAACCAATGGTGTTTAATAAGATAAATAAAGACAGTCTGTTGCCGGATAAATTAGAGAAAGAGGCATCTCTGGTTTATTATAAAGGGGCGCATATCGGCACGGGTGCAATCACAATCATCAATCACAACAATAGCTATATAGTAGGAGGACTCGGCGCAAAAACCCTACAGGCCTTTGAAAAATACCAAGTGGATGTGCTGGGCAATATTTCAAAAGTTGGACATGAAACCCGGCAGGGCTTTGATCAGAAACGGAGGTGACGGATGCCGTACCGCAATCTTATCATACAAAATGAGGCCAGCCTCTCGCTGAAAAACAGACAGATCCGAATCCGAACGGATACGGCGGATGCAACATTGCCGATTGAAGATATTGACACAATCCTCATCGAAAATCGGCAGACAGCGGTTACTACAGCCCTGTTGGGAGCACTTGCCCAAAGTGGCGTGGCCGTATTTATTTGTGATGAATACCACTTGCCCTGTGCTGTGCTCACACCATTTTCGCAACACTCACGCCAGCTTGAAATCGGGAAAAGTCAACTTGCACTGTCCGTGCCAGCAAAAAAGCAACTGTGGAAGCAAATTGTTGTTTCCAAAATTCAAAATCAAGCCAAGTGTCTCGCTCTCTGTGAGAGCCACGTTGTTGCGCAAGAGCTGGAGGCAATCGCCAAGCAGGTCCGATCCGGAGATGAGGGCAATGCGGAGGGACACGCCGCGGCAAAGTATTTTCCGGCGTTGTTCGGGGCTGGATTCATTCGGGGCAATCTTGATGACAGTAGAAATTCTTGGCTCAATTACGGATATGCCATTGTGCGTGGATGTGTTGCCAGAAGCCTTGCTGTATATGGTTTTCTTCCCATGTTTGGATTGCAACATCACTCCGCCTTAAACCAGTTTAATTTAGCGGATGACTTTATTGAACCATATAGGCAGATCGTAGATTTATACACAGCCAAGCACGCAAGCCGCCATGATGATTTGACAAGTAGTATTAAGGGGCAGCTTGTAAATTTAATCAATTACGATATTATCGTCAATGGTAAGCGATACGCACTCTCTCGTGCAATTGAGCTCACCGTACAAAGCTTTTCGGCAGTCTGTGCCGGGCGGACAAAAACATTGCTTTTACCCAGGTTGGATGCGCTAAAGTTACATACCTATGAATAAGCTTATGAGAATACTTGTATTTTTTGATTTGCCTGTGAAAACGAAAACTGAACGCCGTGTTGCAACGCAATTTCGTAATTTTTTACTCAAAGACGGCTATCACATGCTACAGTTTTCGTTTTATGCCCGTACTTGCAATGGGCTGGATGCAGTAGAAAAACATAGGCGGCGTTTATATAGTTGTTTGCCCGACAACGGCTCTATTCGTATGCTTGTGATTACGGAAAAACAGTATCAGAGCATTGAAATCTTAGTTGGCCGGTTGACCGCCTGTGATAATAAGTTTGAAACAGAACAATTGACTTTTTTCTGAAAAAATCAAGAAAAACTAAGCCCTTTCACGCAAATAATACACCCCGCAAAAGGTCAGAGCCATTGGGGCCCTAAGCCTTTTGCGGGGTGTATTATACCATACCAACAATCACCCGGGAACTATAACGACGGCTAGCGGTTCGGCCCATATGTATGTATTATACCATACCAACAATCACCCGGGAACTATAACCAAATTGAGTAGTCCCATTTTTATGCCTCCATTATACCATACCAACAATCACCCGGGAACTATAACCTATAACTTAGTCAGTACAGCCCGGCCTGAATTATACCATACCAACAATCACCCGGGAACTATAACTATGTTCGGGGAGATGGGTATGGGTTTGCAATTATACCATACCAACAATCACCCGGGAACTATAACCAGGGTTGTAGTGTTCACACATTTCGCACAATTATACCATACCAACAATCACCCGGGAACTATAACTTCAAGAGCCGCTTCACAAGAAATATCGGAATTATACCATACCAACAATCACCCGGGAACTATAACTCCAATGCACGATTTGCCTCATCCATCGCCATTATACCATACCAACAATCACCCGGGAACTATAACGATCACTACAGACGCAACTTGGAGCAACCAATTATACCATACCAACAATCACCCGGGAACTATAACGCTCACAACGCTCTGTTGCACGACGCTCTGATTATACCATACCAACAATCACCCGGGAACTATAACATCATAGTCCATGTTGCGCATACTGTCCATATTATACCATACCAACAATCACCCGGGAACTATAACACTGCATCGGCAATATTACGCAATCTTTCCATTATACCATACCAACAATCACCCGGGAACTATAACCAAGAAAATGTTGACATACACTTCGTACTTATCCTGCACGAATTGAACTGTCCGCAAAGGGCAGACGTGCATATATATAGTACATTCAAGTGTATGTGGAAAAAGAAACCCCTCCAAGACATTGCTACGCAGCTACGCAAAATCGTGTGCCAAAGAGGGAGATTCTCCGCCTTTGGAACCCCCCGTAAAGAGTTTATTGGTTCACGCATGGGTGCACCTATCTCCACCAATGCAAAGAAAATCTTGCAGTCGTTGAAATTGCAAGGTTTTCTTTTGTTTGCAATGATTTGCGGTCTTTATTGCGATACAGTGCTAAGGGAGAAGCTCACGAGAACTCACAAAAAAGCGCAAGAAGGGGAGATAAACTCACGTGAACTCACAACGGGAAGCAACAGATTTTGCATAAAGAATCTGTTAAACTTTGTTGTGTGTCAGGGAAAAAGGTAGGTTTTTAACATATCGCTATGCGTTCTCTTCCTTTCCCCTCGTCTTGTTTTTTTCGAGTGCTAACTTAAAAATGACAGGGTGGGGGGATTTTTTTGGGCAGTAAGTGGAGAGGAAGGACCCGAATGTCTTGTTTTGGTGACGATTTTTGTGCGGAGTACGGTATACATATAAAGAAGTAGTAAAAGGGGATTGTGGAAGATGAAGAAGAAGTTGCAACAGGTACTGGTCGTATTATTGGCGATTCTGCTGTTCTTTCAAACATTCGAGCCCGGTTTTCGTGCCATCGCCTATGACACGACAGCATCAGAAGCGACAAATGATATCTTTGCAGACATGAACACCAGACTGACAGAGGGTACGTCTCCTGTGGGTATTGACGCAGGTGCAGAATATGTAGAAGAAACTGAAGAAGAGATTGTGGAGCTCACCAGCGATGATATTATTGGTGAGCTTTTGCATTTAC
>WRAB01000024.1 GCA_009780435.1 Oscillospiraceae bacterium
GCGAAAAGCCTGTTTTCACTAGACTTTTCGCCGTCTTTATCGTATACTATCTTCCAGCTCAGTCGTTTATTTTCCACGGAGGAAAAGAAACTTGAAAACCGTTAGGGCGCAAGCCCACGGGGGTTCGAATCCCTCGCCCTCCGCCAAGTGGAACAAATGCGAACGCACCCCGATGGCTTTTCGTCTGGGAGACGTTCGCATTTGTGTTTCCGTTTGTTAAATTCGGCGGCGGCGGGCAATACTGATAAAGGGTGATGTTCCACATCGTCTCCTATGACGTCAAAATTTCTTCCAGTGACCGCCCATGGGGGCGGTTGATCCGACCCATGCCGAAGAGACAGTCCATATCGCCCCGGGATACCAGGTTTCTTCGTCCCTCACAGATTAAACTGGCGGAGAAGCCGATGGATTTTAGAATCTCGTCGCTGGTGCGGCTCCTGGCGCCGTAAGGGTAGGTGAAGGTGGTGGGATATACACCCAGTTCCGCCTCTATCCGGGCCTGTAATGTGTTCAAATCCGCCGCAAGTCGCTCTGCATACGCCTCATCTGACTCGCCGCGCTTCTGTTTTGCTCCCTGTCCGGCATTGTGGAGATCGTACCCGTGGCTTTGAAACTCTACCAGGCCCGATTCCGCCATCTCTCGGATGAGGGGCCAGGTCAGGTGGGGGTAGTTGATGTCCTGCCTGCCCTCTTCTGTATACGTATCGGTGATTTCCCCCATAATGGAGGCGACAATGGGCGTCTTGTATTGCTTGAGCAGGGGGAAGACATAGCGGTAGTCGCTGAAATAGCCGTCGTCAAAGGTGAGGACAATGGGCTTTTCCGGCAAGTTTCCATCCCCCAGGACAAACGCCACCAACTGATTCATGGTCACAACCTGGTATTCGCTGTCCACGAGAAAGGTGATATCCGCCGCCAATTCTCCGGGTGTGATGGCGTGTTTCCCCAACTGCCCCCGATCTCGGGTGATCTTGTGGTACATGATAATGGGTACTTCCACTGGCTCTGGCGTACTCCCTCCGGCTGTACCCCATGGGGCTGACAAAAATAGGATGAGAAGTGCTGCAAGTGTTCGTTTCATGGCCGATCCTCCATTTCTAATTCAGTATAAACAGCCGCTCTCGAATTATGAGTGACATTTGTTGAAAAATGCGCTATAATATAGCTTCACTTTGTTTCCCACGCCATAGGCGAGGGAACCGTATCAGGAGGCACAGCATTGCATCGCATCGCAGAATTTGAACGGGTCAGCTTCACCCAGTTTAAGATGGGGGCGGAGACCTGTGATGTGCCGCTAAAGGAGAGCGAACTCCTGGCGGCCTATCACAACATCGCACTGCCTGTCCGGGCCACAGCCGGATCGGCAGGGTATGATTTTTTTACGCCCTTCTCCTTCTCCCTGGCCCCGCGGGAGACCATCACTGTCCCCACGGGGATTCGGGTACGGATCGCCCCTGGCTGGTGGCTGGGAATTTTGCCCAGAAGCGGCCATGGATTTCACTATCGCGTACAATTGGACAACACCATGGGGGTCATCGATTCAGATTATTACCACGCCGACAACGAGGGACATATCCTTGTCAAACTCACCAGCGACAGTCTGACATGTCGACACTTTGAACTTGCCGAGGGGGCCGGATTCGCCCAGGGCATTTTTCTGCCCTATGGCGTCACTGAGAGCGATCAAGCTGCGGCGCTACGCACCGGCGGCTTCGGCTCCACAGGGGAATAGGGGGTGGATCAGATGAAACACAGTATAGCCCGCCGATCCCTCGCCTGTCTGATCGCCCTAGTGCTTCTGTTCGCCGCTCTCACCGCCTGTAGCGGCACCCCGGATCCCGGCCCGCCGGTGCCGGTGGCCATCGAAGAGGCAGTGGATACGGTACCCTTTGGCATCGCCTTTCGACAGGGCAATACCGCCCTGCGGGATCAAGTCTGGGCCGCACTCCAGGTGCTCTCTGCCGACGGCACCGTGGGACAAATCGCCCAGAACTGGTTCGGATACGATCCCACTACCATCCCCGCCGATCCCACCGCCACAGCGGATCTGGAGGACGTGCGAGAACGGCGTCTCATCGTCGGGATCGACGCCGCGGCGGCCCCCATGAGCTATTTGGACGAATCCGGTGCCTTTCGCGGCTTTGACGTAGATTTGGCCCGCGCCGCGGGCGACTACTTCGGCTGGGAGGTGGATTTCTTCCCCATTGCCTGGACCGACCGGGAGATGGAGCTCGTCAGCGGCAACGTGGACTGTATCTGGGGCGGCCTGACCCTGACGGATCATATCTTAGAGCGGATGGAACACACCGAATCCTATATGGAAAACCGCCAAGTTCTGCTGACCATGAGCCATTCCGGGATCACCAATCTGCGGGGGATGCGGGGCGGGACGCTGGCCCTGCGCCAGGGCTCCGCCGCCGAGTTGGCCCTGGAGCGGAATACCGGCTTCCGAGATCAGTTAGAGGATATCTTCCCCCAGGAATGCCTGGCTCTTGGCCTGGATGCCCTCCGGCGGGGACTGGTAGACGCGGTACTTATGTATGAGACGGCGGCAAGATATTACATCCGGACGGGGGATGCCGCCATCTTCGCCTGGGAACAGTCACAATAGGACATACGAAAAGGGCTGATGCGCGGTTCGCATCAGCCCTTTTTGGGGTTTGTCAAATTTACGATTCTCTTGTGAAAACGTGCTGGACGCCATCCCAATCCGTGTAGCGTAACAGCCCACTCGTTGGATCGTATTGGAACGGCAGTTCCCATGGCCTCACTGTCTGGAAGTCCAACTCGTAGTGAAAAGTCATATAGGAGATGCCGATCGTAAATTCGTGTTGGCTGATTGGAACTACCTCCCCTGTGATCATCCAGCCTACAGGTGCTGAATCTGCCGCAGCAGTTGTTGTGTCAAACTCCAAAAAGTCTCTGCTGTACCAAAAGATAATTTGGCGGTCTGCGCTGATTTCCACTCCGCTTTCTTCGGACATTGGCAGTGCGGTTCCGTCGTCCAGCTCTGTCCTCACACGAGTCCATGTACCTACAAATCCGGATGCCGCTTCGTTCATCTCGGCCCGTTCCGCCGCAAAAACGGCACTCAGATCAGGCACTTCACTTCTGAGCTGCCCAAAATCGATCAAGTTGGCGAAGTGCTCCAAGTCGCTGGGGCCAAAGGGCGGTGCGTCGGGGTTCCAACGGTCACCCGCCGTACCCGCTAAGATATTCACTCGGATAGACGCCGCCTCTGTTTCCAGTATGATAAGCGAAGCATGCGTACTTTGCAGGAGCAACATTGGCATACCAAACGTATTTTGAAACGTCCATTCGGTAAAATCCGCAATGTCTCCAACGTTTAGAAACACGTAGTCGAACACACCTCTGCGGGCAAAGCGAAGTTGGAAACCGATATTGCCAAACTGTCCATCTCCCTGAAAGGTGCCACTCTCAAATTGATACCCTGTAAACCAGTCAATTGCGTCATTGAGAAAGGGGCCGTAAGCAATGCTTGCGTGAAACTCTTCCTCAGTGCGAATATCCAGCATCTCACCGAGGAGGGAAAGTTCGTAATAAGCCGTGATTTCACGAATTTTTTCGACCATTTCTAAGGAATAGGCCCCGTATATCCGGTACTCTGGTGACACATCGCTCCAGTTTCCGCCCGTAGCGTCTATATCATAGGCATTGAGGAACGTTTGCCACGCAACGGCGGCGGCGTGTTCCGGCGTATCCGGGTGCTGTAGAGAGATGAGCGTCATCGAAAATTCTTCCACTGTTCCATCCGGATATTCAAAAACAATCGGCTCCGGGCTGGGCAAAGCCATGTCCTGCAGACCAAATCCGAAGAAATTTGTGCCAAAGGCAGTGGCGGAGACCACGAACAACAGACAGAGAGCGGCGATAAGCAAGTTTCTAAAAAGCGGTTTTCTCCCTCTGACTGATTTTCTCCGCGTTCCACCATTGGCCGCAAATTTCACCCGCTCTATCAGGTCAGGCGACGGGGCTTCGTTGGCCTGTAACGCTTGTTTCAGCAAGCGATCTATATGATTATGATTCATATGCAAGCAATCCTTTCTTAATCTCTTGCCTGGCAGAAAATAGTCTGCTTTTCACCGTGCCGGGCGGCAGATGTAACGTTTTGGCAATGTCAGCAACGCCCATTTCCAGAGTATAATACAAGATCAGTGGAACCCTGAATTTTTCCGGCAATTGCGTAACCAGGTTTCGCACAAATTCCGTCTCTGTGCGCCGCAATAGGGCCTCCTCCAAATTTTCCCCGCTGTCTATGGCAAACTCAAGGGGCACCTCCGGCGCAATGCGCTTTCGCCTGGCGTATTTGCGTTGTTGGCTTTTCCATAGGGATAGAGCCGTCTGACATAAAAAACTCTGGGGGCTTTTTGCCATCTGTAACTTCTGCGGCTTTCGCAGCGCGAAAATCCACGTCTCCTGGAATAAATCTTCCGCATCTTCTTTGGAGTAGGTGAGACTGCGGCAGAATCGGTATAACATGGTGCTATATGTGTCGATCAGGCAAGGGATATCTGCCTTGTCCTGTGCCGGGGTGAAATCAATTGCCGTGGCCAAATCCATGTGTTCTCCCCTCTCTTGTTGCAATGTGTGTCGACACTGTATATATCGTCACCAGAAAGCAATCGGTTCAAATTTTTTAGCGGATACAAAAAAGGTTCTTCGCTAAGGAAGAACCTTTTTCCGTCTATGCACAACACTGCATCACCCCAAGGCGGAACGCAACGTAACCTCTGTCAGGAGTGTCATCAGACCGAAAACGGCCAGGGCCGCCCAAAACCCCCACGTATAGACCTTCGGGCCGGCATCCGGCTGGATCGCGGGCTCTACTGCAGGCGCATCTATCTCTTGCGCTATGGGTTCCAGAACAGGCTCCGTCTCGGCGTGATACCGTTTCAGCTTCTTGAGGCACAGGATCAAGACAGGCAACATCGCCAGTGAGAGGCCTCCCATGCCCAACAGAAATAATACCGGGTTTTGCGATAGATTTCCGTGCCACGTTTGATAAGGCTCTATGTACACCAAAATCGCGCTAATGCTGTTGTTTATAAAATGCCCCAATATGGGCGCCAGAATCGAGCGGGTGTAGTAAACCAAGTAGGTATACAGCACACCGAGGGCGCCGGCGTATATGGCCTGCTGAAAATTCATGTGTATCAGGCCAAAGAACAGTCCTGTGATGAGGGCCGTTTTGAGTACGGACACGCCCCGCGCCCGATATTCCGTATACAAGGCGCCCCGAAACCAAAACTCCTCAAAAAAGGCCGGCAAGACGCCGATAACCACAATTGACAACCACATGGGAGCAGTGGCCGCTTCATCTAGGAAGTCTAAGATAATGGATGCAAATACAAATGATAGCAGATAGAACAAAATGCGCACCATAGGCAGTATCGCCAGGGAAATCGCCACCACGAGGAGTATATTTTTCAGAGACAACCCCTTCCAGGGCAATACCTGCTTGGGCGTTTGCTTTGTGACCAGCAAGTAGAATAGGAATGATACAAATAGGCCTATTATCTGTAACATACCAGTCGTAACGATGCCCGCCAGACCGACAACAAGCGCAATGAGCACCAGGATAAACTGGACAACTAAAAAATAGAGTGCAAAAAAGAAAATCGCTTTGTTTGCTCTTGCCGGTGATTGCATAGTATCCCTCCCCGTCTTTTTTAAAACAATGTCATCTGGCTCGTATCCGGCAGGTGATCCAGCGCACCCAGACTCTTGAGCTGTTCAATATGCCCGCTGGAAACTTTGGGACAGGTGGCGGCCAAGTCTTCAATGGAGATAAAGGTTCTCCCCTGCCGATGGGTGGTCAGATCCATGGCGGCGGCCTCGCCCAGGCCGGAGACCGCCACGAAGGGCGGGATCAACCGATCCCCGTCTATGAGAAACTGGGTGGCGTCCGATTTGTGCAGATCAACGGGGCCGAAAGAAAAGCCCCGCAAGTACATCTCGTAGCAGACCTCTAAGGTGGTCAGCATCTGCATCTCCACTGTAGAAGGTTCGGGGTTTCGCTCAATCTCATTGATCTTGGCCCGGATCACATCCAGGCCCCGACACATGAAAGCCGCATCAAAGGCCTTGGCCCGGACGGTGAAATAGGCGCTATAGAAGGCCAAGGGCCGGTGCACTTTGAACCAGGCGATGCGAAAGGCCATCATCACATAGGCCACGGCGTGGGCCTTGGGGAACAAATATTTGATCTTCTGGCAGGAGTCGATATACCACCGGGGGACGCCCAGGGACTCCATCTCCGCCTCCCATTCGAGGCGCAGCCCACGGCCTTTCCGGACGGATTCCATAATCTGAAAGGCTGTTTTGTCCACCATGCCTTTCTCCATGAGAAATAACATAATGTCATCCCGACAACTGATTGCCTGGTCCACACGGGCCGTATTCGTGATAATCAAATCCTTGGCATTGCCCAACCACACGTCCGTACCGTGGGAAAACCCAGAGAGCCGAACCAGCGTATCAAAGACCTCCGGTTTTGTATCATTTAACATCTCTCGCACAAACCGGGTACCGAATTCCGGCACGGCGATAGAGCCCGTCTTGCCGATGATGGGATCGTCTTTGGGTAGCCCCAGCGGAAGTGGGGACTGGAAAATACCCATCGTCTCCGGGTCGTCCAAGGGGATGGTCTGTGGATCAATTCCCGTCAGGTCTTGTAGGCATTTGATCATAGTGGGATCGTCGTGGCCCAGGAGATCCAGTTTTAACAGGTTGTCCTCCATGGAGTGGTATTCAAAGTGGGTGGTCACGACCCCAGATTCCGCGGCGTCCGCCGGGTGTTGGACGGGGCAAAAATCGTAAATCTCCTTGTCTTGCGGGATAACTACGAGGCCGCCGGGGTGTTGTCCCGTGGTACGCTTGACGCCGACGCACCCCAGGGTCAGCCGGTTCTCCTCGGCCCGGGTCACGATCCGGTTGCGCTCCGCCAGATAGTTTTTCACATAGCCGAAGGCCGTCTTGCTGGCCAAGGTTCCGATTGTCCCGGCCCGGAACACGTGATCTGCGCCGAAGAGGCGGTTGGTCTCCTGATGGGCTCTCGCCTGATATTCGCCGGAGAAGTTCAGGTCGATATCCGGCACCTTGTCCCCATCAATGCCCATAAACGTGGCAAAGGGGATGTCGAATCCGTCCTTTTCATAGGGGGTTCCGCAAATGGGACAGGGTGCGTCCGGCATATCCGCCCCGCAGCCATAAGGTTGTCCGGCTGCAAAATCGGCGTATTTGCAGTTGCCGCAGCGATAGTGGGCCGGAAGGGAGTTGACCTCCGTAATCCCCGCCAAAAACGCCACGATGCTGGAGCCCACAGAACCCCGGGAGCCCACCAGATACCCGGCCTCCAGGCTCTTGGCCACCAGTTTCTGGGCGCTCATGTAGACCACGTCGAACTCCCGGCCAATGATGGCGTCCAATTCCATATCCACCCGCTCCCGTACGTGATCCGGCGGGTTCTCTCCGTAGAGTTCCCGCATTTTCTTGCGCACGAGACAATCCAGTTCCTCTGCGGAATTTTCGATCTTGGGGGTGTATAGCCCGTCAGGCAGAGGCCGCACCGATTCGCAGAGGTCGGCGATTTTCCGGGTGTTCTCCACTACCACCTCATAGGCGGTCTCCTCCCCCAGATAGGCGAACTCCGCCAGCATCTCGTCGGTGGTCTTGAGGTAGAGGGGCATCTCCTTGTCCGCATCTGAGAATTTCTTTGCGGCCAAGAGAATCTTCCGATATTCCTCCTGCTCCGGGTGGAGAAAGTGGGCGTCTCCCGTGGCCACCACGAGCTTCCCCAAAGTCTTCCCCAACCGGACAATGGTTCGGTTGAGGTCCCGGAGGGCCTCTACGCTCTGCACCTTTCCATTTTCCAACAAGAACATGTTGTTGCAGAGGGGCATGATCTCCAGATAGTCGTAAAAGGCCGCCAGACGACAGAGCTCCGCCCAGTTCTTGCCGTTCAATACGGCGGCGAAGACCTCTCCCGCCTCACAGGCGGAGCCGATGAGAAGTCCCTCCCGGTTCTCCGCCAGGAGCCTTTTGGGAATCCGGGGGAACCGCTTGAAGTGCTCCAAATGGCTCTTGGAGATCAACTTATACAGATTTCGTAGCCCCGTCTGAGTTTGCACCAGCAGGGTAATGTGCCGGGTTGGCCCGCTGACCTGTCGATCACTCTCCCCTGCCGCGCCCATCAGCGCCTCGTTGATCTGATCTAAGTTCTCGACCCCCAATTCACGGAGCCGGGGCAGAAACCAATTCATCATCAACGCCACGGTACGGGCGTCATCCGATGCCCGGTGGTGGGTGAAAGCGGGCAGGCCCAAGTGATCGGCCACTGTGTCCAGGCGGTGCCGTTTAAGCTCCGGCAAGAGATTCTGAGCCAGGGCCAAGGTGTCGATGGCAATTTTATCAAAGGGAATCCCCGCCGTTTCACAGCCCACGGCGAGAAATTCCATATCAAAGCTGGCGTTATGGGCCACCAGAGGCGTATCGCCTGTAAATTCCAGAAATTGTTCCAGGGCCGCTTTCGGTTTTGGTGCGCCCGCCACGTCAATGTCCCGGATCCCGGTGAGTTCCGTCACCTTGGGGGGAATGGGCTTGCCGGGGTTGACGAAAGTCTGAAATGTATCCAAAATCTCTTTGCCCCGGAACCGCACGGCACCGATCTCTGTGATCTCCTCCCGCCGGGCGTCTAAGCCCGTGGTCTCCAGATCAAAGGCCACAAATTCTTCCTCCAGGGACCGGTCACAGGGGCCGGATACGGCTAATCTATCATCGTAATCGTTGACAAAATAGCCCTCTAGACCGTAGATGACCTTGATATGGCCGTTCTTCTGATTCCACGCCGCCCACGCATCGGGAAACGCCTGGGCCACGCCGTGGTCGGTGATGGCGATGGCGGGATGGCCCCATTCCGCCGCCTGGAATATCACCGCCTTGGGGTCTGTGAGGGCATCCAGTGCGGAGAAGCGGGTGTGGAGATGGAGTTCTACCCGCTTTGTCTCGGCAGTGTCCAGTCGTGGCTCTCTCTTGCCCACAGAGATATCTGTGGGTTCTAGGCTAATGTCCCCGTCGTAGCGGTTGAAGCTAATTGTCCCGCGAATATGGAGAAACATACCCGCTTTGACCTTGCCGCAGAGGTCCTTTCCCTGTTTCTCATCGGTGAAAAACTTGGAGACTCGCAGACTGTTGGTGTTGTCCGTAATGCAAAAGCTCATGACCCAGGCGCGACGTTTTTCAATGTACCGGTGCTCCACCTGGAATGTCTCCCCCGCCACAACTACCGTGCCGGATTCTACGTTTACCTCATGCATGGGTACGGGTGCGGATTTCACAACACGGCCCATAAGGACAGCTGTCTTTTCCCCGGGATTCGCTTTCTCGACAGATTTTGTGCGCTTCGTCTTCGACGGTTTGGGCGGTTCAGATGCTGTCACACTGATTGTAGCCACAACGGAGCGCAGACCGTATTCCCTGGCTAACTCCCCCTCCACGGCGGAAATGCACACCGGGGACGGATGCTGGGCAAATAAAATCGAGACGTCCATGTGGAGCCGTTCCTGGTCGATGACCACTTCCGACACTTTGGCGTCTTCTAAAATCGCTTGCAGCCACGGCTCACCACGGCAACAGTCGAACATATCGTAAAATGGATGTACGTTAGACATATGCGGCTCTCTTTTCTATGATTTTACTCTGTAATCAAAGCCATGAGTGCATCCACCAGCTTGTCCATAGGCGCTTTTCCGACGACCTCGCCGTGGCAAAACAGTAAGCCTTCACCGATCCCGCCGGCGATTCCGTAGTCCGCCGCCCTGGCCTCTCCCGGGCCGTTGACCCCGCAGCCCATGACGGCCACAGTGATCTCCCGGCCAGAGCCTTCCAGCCGCCGCTCCACCTCGTCTGTCAGAGGGATCAGGTCGATCTCGCATCTGCCGCAGGTGGGACAGGATACGATATTGGGGCCGAATCGACGCAGGCCCGCGCTCTGCAAAATGGCCCGTGCCGCCCGGATCTCCTCCACGGGATCAGCCGTCAGAGAGACCCGAATCGTGTCACCGATGCCGTCTAAGAGCAGGCTCCCGATGCCCATGGCGTTTTTCACCGTCCCCATATACGCCGTCCCCGCCTCGGTGACCCCCAGATGGAGGGGGTAGCCCGTCCGGCCGTGGAGCATCCGAAAGGCGCGCACCGTATCCGGCACACTGGAGCTCTTGACGGAGAGGCAGATATGGTCAAAATCAAACCGGTTGAGGATCGCCACATGGCGAAGGGCACTCTCCACCATCCCCTCTGGCGTGTGGCCGTACTCTGCCACGATTTCTCGTTCCAACGATCCGCCGTTGACGCCGATCCGGATGGGGAGTCCCCGGTTGGCACAGGCCTGCACCACTTGACGTATTCGACTATCGTCGCCGATGTTGCCGGGGTTTATTCTTATCTTGTCCGCCCCGGCGGCCACGGCCTCTAAGGCCAGCCGATAGTCAAAGTGGATATCTGCCACCATGGGGATCGTGACCTGATCCCGGATGGCACCAAAGGCCTTCGCCGATGCCAGATCAGGGACGGCAAGGCGCACGATCTCACAACCCGCTATCACAAGGCGTTGTATTTGGGCAACTGTCGCCGCCACGTCGGCAGTCTTCGTATTTGTCATGGACTGGATGGCCACCGGTGCGCCGCCGCCGACCTGGACGCCCCGGACCGTAATCGTTTTTCTCATGCGCCCAGCGCTCTCGCCGCGATTCTGACAATGTCCTGATACATGATGAAGATCATGAGCCCGATCAAGAGCATAAAGCCCGCCGTGTTGATATGGGCCTCGTATTTCGGATCCAATTTTCGCCGGAATATTTTCTCTACGACCCAACCAATCAGCATCAGGAATATCCGCCCTCCGTCTAAGGCCGGAATGGGAAGCAGATTGAACATGGCCACGCTAATGGAGATCAACGCCGCAATAAAGGCGAAATTCCACATTGCGAGGGCAACCGTCTCCGCCTGGGTACCGACTTGATTCATGGTGTCCACTATGCCAACCACGCTGGACACGTCCTCCATCCCCGCCTGCCCGGTGGTGAACATCCGGAGGGTCAGGGGGAGTTGGCGCATGAAGTCCCGGGTAACGGCCCAGGTATAGGCCAGCCGATCCATCCCTGTGGGTTCGCGGTTGAGGGCGAAGATAAAGCCGTATATGGGGGGTTCTCCCTCCGTGAATACCCGCCGCTCTAGGGGCAGATTGGAGAGGGTTACCCGCTCCCCGTCTCGGATGACGACCACATCCACGGTACCGCCGGCCTCCAGCTCCAAGTTTAGAAGCAAGGGGATATTCCCCTGCTGATAGACCCGATGGCCGCCGATCCGGTGGAAACTGTCCCCCACCTGAAAGCCGTTTTCCCCTTCCAAAGGAAACCCCGGCACGAATTCACTCACAGTGGTGGTACCTAGCACGGGTACGCTGCTGAACAGTACCAGCAGAATGACAAAGCCCGCCACCACATTCATAAAGGAGCCAGCTAAGAAAATGATCAACCGCTGCCAGATGGGTTTTGCATACAGGCTCTTATCTCCCGCCTCTTCGGTGTCGTCCCCGTCCATGGCGCAAAATCCACCCAAGGGGATCGCCCGGAGGGTGTACAGGGTCTCTTTCCCCTGCCACTTGAAGAGTTTTGGCCCCATCCCGATTGCAAACTCCGGGACACCGACCCCAAAGCTCTTGGCCGCAATATAGTGACCGAACTCATGGATTGCGATGAGCAGACCGAAAATCAGAATGGAAATTGCGATATACATAGAAGCGTCCCTTCAGTTTTGTTCTTTGATTTCGTTCGTATGTAGCCTATGCCAAAAGTCGTCCCAATATTAACCCTGTAGGAAAATTGGGAACCACAGCACCATGGTCGCCACAAAGGGCGCTAAGACAATCAAGCTATCAAACCGATCTAGTATTCCGCCGTGGCCGGGGAGGAGATTGCCGAAATCTTTTTTGTTGTACTCCCGCTTGATGAGAGAGAAGATCAGATCCCCGGTCTGGGTCACAGCACTGCCCACAATACTGTAGATCAGCACGGCAACTAGGTTGTATGCCGCATCAAAGGCGATAATCATCACCAGACAGAAGATCAGCATGGCGACCAGGGTGGCTAAAAATCCGCCCAGGCTGCCCTCGATGGTCTTCTTGGGGCTGATTTTTTCAATGAGCTTATGTTTGCCGAAGGCATTGCCTACAAAATAGCCGCCCCCGTCAGAGGCGAAGGCGATGACAAAGGGGAGGAGCACATACACTCGCCCATCGAAGAAACTGCCGCCCTCACCAAAGGGTACTCCCGCCTCAATGGCCCGCAGGGTGGATAAGGTCCCCAAGAACACGGGGATCACCGCGCCGGCGAAAAAGGCCAGCCCCACATGGTTCATGGGAATGGGCCGCTCTGTATTGTAGGCCAGGATGGCCTCTCCGGCCAGAGCCAGGAGAAGGATCAGCGCAATAAACGGCCCCGCCATGGTCACAGTAAAACTCATGGCCAGGGGGATGGCAAATGCGGTGGCGGCACAGTAGACCACAACACGGATATTAGCCGCCACCTTTGTGGCTGTGATAAACTCCACAGCCCCGATGGCCGCAATCACACCCAGCAGCCCGCCAAATACCCATACTGGGAGCAAGAACACTACCAAGAGCAATAAGGGGACACCAACTGCCGCAACGATTATTCTGGTTTTCATTCAGGATGCCTCCTAGACGCCGCCATAGCGGCGATCTCGTTTTTGAAACGCTGTAATGGCCCGATCCAATTCCTTGGGATCAAAGTCCGGCCAGAGTATATCGGTGAAGTAGAACTCGCTATAGGCCGTCTGCCAGAGGAGAAAATTGGAGAGCCGATATTCCCCGCTGGGCCGAATCACCAGATCCGGGTCCGGAATCCCCGCCGAGAACAGATAGTCGGAAAATCGCTTTTCTGTGAGGGACTCTGCCTTCCCGGCGGCGTAGTCTTCGGCGTATTGGGCGACGGCCCGCAAAATCTCGTCCCGGCCACCGTAGTTGAGGCAGATATTGACCTGTACGCCCTCAAACCGGGCAGATATCTCCTCGGTCTTGGCGATGAGCCGCCGGAGCTTTTCTGTGAGCACCGTAGTGTTGCCGAAAAATTTCATCTTTACCCGATCTTTTTCCATTTTCCCAATGGCCTCGTGGAGATATTTCTCCAGGAGTTCCATAATGGTCTCCACCTCATCCACGGGCCGCTTCCAGTTCTCTGTGGAAAAGGCGTAGACCGTCAGGTATTCGATCCCCAGTTCTTTGCAGTGGGTGGCCACGGCACGGAAATTTTCCGCACCGACCCCGTGGCCCACCGTCCGGGGAAGCCCCCGCCGTCTGGCCCATCTGCCGTTGCCATCCATCACGATGGCAATATGGCGGGGGAGCCGACTGGGATCAATCCGCCCCCCCTCTTTCCTGCGAAATATGCGCATACGATATTGCTCCTGGTAGCCTCCCCCGTCTGCGGTGGGGGAGACACAGTAAAATTTCTCGCTTTCGGAACATGCTACTTTGCCCTCCCCTCGCCTACAGCGGGGGAGAGAACACAGCCCTACCACACCTATAGCTCGAAGAGTTCTTTCTCTTTCTTGACTGTGAGATCATCTACTTCTTTTACGAATTTGTCGGTGATCTTCTGCATGTCTTTTTCTGTGTTCTTGTAGTCGTCTTCCGTGATCTCCGAGGTCTTCTGTTGTTTCTTAAAAAACTCCATAGCGTCTCTGCGGATGTTGCGGATGGCAACTTTACAGTCCTCGCCGTATTTTTTCACCTGTTTGACCAACTCTTTTCTGCGCTCCTCGGTCAACTGGGGAAATGCCAGGCGGATGACCTTGCCATCGTTCTGGGGATTGATCCCGAGATCCGAGGTCTGGATGGCCTTTTCAACATCCTGTAACACACCGGCATCCCAGGGCTGGATCACTAGGGTCCGGGGATCGGGGGAAGAGATGGAGGCCACCTGCTGGATGGGGGTGCTGGTACCGTAGTAGGAGATCATCACCTGATCCAACACGGCGGCATTGGCTCTGCCCGCCCGCACAGAGGCAAACTGGCTCTCCAAAAACGTGACGGACTTCTCCATTTTGCTCTCGTAGACGCGGTATTCACTGCTCATAATTGTACCCTTTCCTTTCAATTCTTTACAATCGTACCAATCTGCTCGCCGCAGATCACGCGCAAGATATTTTTGGGGTCTTTTAAGGCAAATAAAATCACCGGGATATTGTTGTCCATAGACAAGCTGGTGGCCGTGGAATCCATGACTTGCAGGTGCTGTGCCAAGACATCGTCATAGGAGATGGAGTCGTATTTCACGGCGTCGGGGTCAATGTTGGGGTCTGCGTTGTATACGCCGTCGATATTTTTGGCCAACAAGATGGCCTCGGCCCCGATCTCGGCGGCCCGGAGTACCGCTGCCGTATCCGTGGAGAAATAGGGGTTCCCCGTACCGCAGGCGAAGAGCACCACACGGCCCCGCCGCAGATGTTTATCCGCCTTGAGCCGGATATATGGCTCGGCGATGGCCCGGATCTCCAGAGCCGTCTGGACACGAACTTCGACTCCCGTCTGTTCTAATACATCGGCCATGGCCAAGCTGTTCATAACGGTTGCCAGCATTCCCATGTGATCCGCCCGGCTCCGCTCGATCTTGCCGGCGCCGTCTTTCACGCCCCGCCAGAAGTTCCCGCCGCCGACGACGATCCCTACCTCAACGCCTAAGGCCACACACTCCTTGATCACTTCTGATACGTCACGCATGACGCCGAAGTCCAAACCGAATTGCTGATCTCCCGCCAGAGCCTCGCCGCTAAGTTTCAAGAGAACCCGCTTGTACGCAGGCCCTGCGTTACATTCCTTTTCCATATCAAACCACCCCATCTGCTTTCCATATCATTCCCACCATTTTACCCTATTTTCGCTCTATTGGAAAGGCTTTTCTCGAAAAAAGTTCTTGTGCCGATGAAATCCCTGCCAATTACAAAAAAGATGTATGCACAGGCAAAACTTGACAAAATTCGAAAAATACGCTATGCTATTTCCAATAAATATGTGCATTATTACAAAAGAAAGGCGGTTTCTACTATGTGCGGCACACATAAATTTTTCATCTGTACCCATTGCGGCAATATGCTAGGCCTCATCGAGAGCAAAGGCCCTCCGCTTGTATGCTGCGGCGAAAACATGAAAGAACTACTCCCCAACACCATTGAGGCCAGCGTAGAAAAACATCTGCCCGCCGTGACAGTCTCCGACGATACGATTCATGTACAAATCGGCAGCGCACCCCATCCCATGGAGGAGGCGCACCATATCACCTTCGTCTACGTAGAGACGGCAAACGGTGGCCAGCGGAAGTGCCTGAACGTCGGCACAGCACCGGTGACATCATTCTGCTTTACGGACGACAGGCCCGTGGCCGTGTATGCGTACTGCAATCTGCACGGGCTCTGGAAGACTGCATTGTAATCGGCATGTGATAGACCTGATCGCTGTAGGGCGCAACGCCCTCGGTGCGCTGTGTTTCTGCGAAACGGCGTATCGAGGGCGTCATTCTAAACTGTACAACACGGGCGCACATTGTGCGCCTCTACGAAAAACTACCCTTGTAGGGGCGAACAGCGTTCGCCCGCCCCACGGCGGATAATTCTTTGACTTCATCTTGTGCGCTCATGTACTTTCCAAAGGAGCTGTCAGCGAAGTTGACTGAGAATTGCCCTTGCCCCGCAGCATGTGTGCGTAACCAACTGCGTAAACCTCCCCCAGTCAGGCTACGCCTGACAGCCCCCTCGAAAACGAAGGGGCCAGAGGTCAAGGGCAAAAAGCCTCCCTCAATTTGAGGGAGGTGGCACAAGGTGAATTGCCGTCCTGCGGCAAGAGAAGGCCCTCTGGAGGGCGAAGTGCCGGAGGGAGGACGCAAACAGAAAAACCCAGCAGAGATTGAACGTCAATCTCTGCTGGGCTTTTTACTGCAACAGCATTTACTCAGCTGACAATGCCGCCATGGTAATGTAGTTATACGGCTGATTGAAATGGGGCAGGAAGAAGATGTCCAAGAGCTTCAGTTCGTCAATGGTCACCTGCTTGGCCACCGCCAGGGAGAACATGTGGATCCCCATGGAGATGTCATAGGTAGACGCCAATTGTGCGCCCAGCACCCGGCGGGTCGCCTTGTCATAGACGATACGGATTTTCACCGGCGCATTGGCCCCCACGACGAAACCGGGTTTTTGCAAATCCTCAAAATCCGTGAAGAGCGGGTCGAATCCGGCCTTTTTTGCCTCTACCAGATTCAGGCCCGTGGAGACCATGTTGTAGCCAAAAATCGATATCCCGTTGGACCCCTGGACCCCGCCGGATTCCAGCGGCACCCCGATGACGTTGAGGGCCGCCACCACACCGGAACGCACCGCATTGGTGGCAAGGGCGATATAGGCTCGATCTTGCAGGGCGTTGGAGAACACCGTGGCACAGTCCCCCACGGCGTAGACGCCGGGCAGACTGGTCTCCTGTTTGAGATTCACCTGATAGGCCCCGTTAGGCGCCAATTCCAAAACGCCCTCGCCCAAACAACTGTTGGCGGTGAAACCGATGGCCATAATCACTAGATCACAAGGGTACTCGCCCTTGTCGGTGACGACAGACTGCACTTTCCCGTCGCCGTTGATCGCCTTGACGGTCTCGCCATAGTGGAGTTCGATGCCGTTATCCCGCAACACCTTGTCCATGCCCTCGGTGAACCAGGGATCATAGTACCCCGTCAGACAGCGCATCTCCACATCAAAGAGCATGGTCTCACGGCCCCGGCGGCGGACGGCCTCGGCGGCCTCCACACCGATGTATCCAGCGCCTACAATGGCCACACGCTTCACGCCGGGATCGTCCATCAGGGCGTTGACAATCTCTCCTTCACGGAATGTCTTTAAGTAGTGGACATTCTCCAGCCCCATGCCGGGAATCCCCGGCTCGACAGGACGGGAGCCTGTGGCCAGAACCAGCTTGTCATAACTCTCTTTCATCTCTGCACCGTCTTTGCCCACAGCGGTGACTGTTTTGGCGGCGAAGTCCACGTGTTTGACCTCGGTCTCCACATAGACGCGAGCCCCCTTCTCTTCCAGGGCCTCTAAGGAGGTGTAAAAGAGATTGTCCGGATTGTTCTCAATCTGCTGTCCCACCCAGAGGGCGGTACCGCAACCCAGATAGCTGACCCGGGGATTGCGCTCGAAAATCACAACTTCCGTGTCCTTGCTGTTGCCCAATACCGTGTTGGTAAATGCGATGCCGGCGTGGTTTGCGCCAATTAAAACGACTTTGCTCATAGTAACTCCCCTTTCATATGACAATATTTTTACTTTTCCTGGCCGGTATATTATTAAGCTCATTCTATTGACCCCAGGATAAAATGTCAAAGGGTTTGGTGAAACTTTTCACATTTCTCCATAATCACCAATTTTATAGCTAGAAGTTGTGTATCCTGTACAATACAACACCGCAGGGGCGGAGGAAAATATCCTCTTACTCCCTGCGGCGCACCTATGGTCTATATGCACTTATTATATATCCTGGCGCTTTAGTTTTGACAGATACTCCACATCACACCGAATTTGTCAACCACAAGGCCAAAGCATTTGCTCCAATCATTTTCTTCAAGCGCTATGAGTACCTCGCCGTCTTCTTTTAGCGCATGAAAGGCCGCTTTCATTGCATCTGCATCAGGCGCGTCAAAATTGATTGTAATCTGCATATTGTTGCCAAACGTAGCGGGGGCGTCTGCGGGTACATCGCAGAGCATGACAAAATCGTTTCCTAGTTTGAATTGCGCGTGGCCGACAAGGTTTTCTGCCTCCTCATTCGGCATTACCTCCGCTTTTACATGGAACGCCTTTTCATAAAGTGCGACGGCTTCTGCGCAGTTTCCATTAAACCATAGGTATGGGCTTATTTTCATGTTCACCTCTCCTAACATTGTTATTTTTCATCTTACTATAGCACGTGAAACACGACAACAGTGTGTCTTGTTCAAAAATGGTCATATGGTTATACTGTTGCACTGTCAATTTTCTTAACCGGAATCCACTGCTCAAAAGGAACGTTTTCTAAATCGTTCGTAGCAAAATTGAAATGCAGGTCTAAACGATCTGCGATTTCGTAGCCGGAAGTAGGTAGCCATTCCGAATAAATGCGCTCTTCAAGCTTTGTAGCTGATTCTGCATCTGCATATTCTTCTGCAAAAAAGTTTTTCCCCGGAAAGACTGCCCATGTGTGTGCCGGAATGATATATTCCTTGAGGCTGCCGCTTTCCGGCGCAGAACTTGCGACAGCTATTATATATTCACCGCCGTCCCCGTTCTCCTTCTCTATTTCGATCCCAAAAAAGCCATTATACTCAGAATTACAAGCTGCGTTTAGCTCGCTACACAAATTACCCTGCCCGATCACATCCCCGTTGGCATCCATTTCAAATAGCACCTTGAGCCACAATGTTTCAGCCTCTTCGTATGCTTTTTCTACATCGCTGCTAAGAGGCGTTGATACGCCCAAGACGCGGATCGTGTCTTTCTTCTCAATTCTAAATTCCATTTCTTCTACTCCCTTTGCAATCAATTTGAAGCTGATTGTAGGATAGGATTTTAGTAACACGCCGTTCTCTTTCGCCCGTGAAGGTGCAATGCCGTGTATGCCTTGAAAGGTGCGGTTAAACGCCGTTGGAGACGAATAGCCGTATTTCAGGGCTACATCAATGATTTTTTTATCCCCACTTTGCAAGTCAACCGCCGCAAGTGACATTTTTCTGCGCCGGATGTATTCGGACAGCGACACGTCGGCGATATAGGCAAACATCCGCTGGAAGTGATAAGAGGAACAATGGGCGATTTTTGCCACCTGCATATAGTCAATTTCCTCTGTCATGTGCGCTTCCATATAAGCAATTGCCTGATTTAGACGCTCAATCCAATCCATTCTGATCAACTCCTAACGCGATTATAATTCACTCTAAAATACGTATCCTCTCTTTTTGTGCACAAAAAAGAGAGGCAAAATTTTTCATCAGTATACCACAGGTTTCGCCAAACTTCCACCGCCCGACACCGCACCCATTTGATGATCAAGATAAATCGTGATATACTAATCTGACCCAAACCGGAAAGGACGTATACACATTGAATACCCTGCGCAATATTGCCATCATCGCCCACGTAGACCACGGGAAGACCACTCTGGTTGACGCCATGCTCCGCCAAGGGGGCGTGTTTCGAGAGAACCAGACCGTCAATGAACGGGTCATGGACTCCAATGACTTAGAGCGGGAGCGTGGCATTACCATCTTGGCGAAAAATGCCGCCATCCAGTACGGCGACTGTAAGATCAATATCGTGGACACCCCCGGCCACGCCGACTTCGGCGGCGAGGTGGAGCGGATTTTGAAAATGGTGGACGGTGTCCTCCTGGTGGTGGACGCCGCCGAGGGCCCCATGCCCCAGACCCGGTTCGTCTTATCCCGTGCCTTAGAGATGGGCCACCGGGTCATTGTGGTGGTCAATAAGATCGACCGGCCGGATCAGCGGATCTACGAGGTCATCGACGAGGTGCTGGAACTCCTGCTGGACTTAAACGCCACAGACGATCAGTTGGATTCCCCTATGCTCTTTTGCAGCGCCCGCCAGGGCGTCTGCTCCATGAGCCCGGAAGTCGAAGGCACAGACCTCGCCCCCCTCTTTGAGACCATTATGACTTACATCCCGGCACCGGCCCAAGACGTGGACGCCCCCCTCCAGATGCTGGTCAGTTCCATTGACTACAACGAATACGTGGGCCGGATCGCCATTGGGAAGATCGAGCGGGGCACGCTCCGCCAGAACCAGGAGATCACCGTCTGCGACTACCACGGCGAACGGCCTGTCCGATCAGCCAAGGCCGTGAATCTATACGAATACGACGGCATGGGCCGCAAAGACATCGCCGTGGCAGAGGCCGGGAGCATTGTGGCCCTGTCCGGCATCGGAGACGTGTCTATCGGGGACACCATCTGTGGTGCGGGGGATGCATCACCGCTCCCCTTCGTGAAAATCTCCGAACCCACCATGGAGATGACCTTCTCCGTCAACGACAGCCCCTTCGCCGGACGGGAGGGCAAGTTCGTCACTACCCGGAACATCCGGGATCGCCTGTTTCGGGAGACCCTGAAAGATGTGAGTCTCCGGGTCACCCCCGTGGACAACAGCGACAACTTCCTGGTGGCGGGCCGGGGCGAGATGCACTTCTCCATCCTCATCGAGACCATGCGCCGAGAGGGCTACGAGTTCCAAGTCTCCCCGCCCAGAGTGTTGTACAAAGAGATCGACGGCCAACGGCATGAGCCGCTGGAACAAGTTGTCGTGGACGTACCGGAATCCGCCGTGGGATCCGTCATGGAGAAACTGGGTTCCCGGAAAGGCGAAATCGTAGAAATGGTTCCCGTGGGCAACCGGATGAAGCTGATCTTCCTCGCCCCCAGCCGCGGCCTCTTCGGCTACCGGGGCGAGTTCCTGTCCGACACCAGGGGCGAGGGCATTATGAGCAGCGTCTTTGTGGAGTACACCCCGTTCAAAGGGGAGATATCCCGCCGGACTGCAGGGGTTCTGGTGGTCCACGAGGCGGGGGACGCCACGCCCTACGGCCTCTTTGGCGCTCAGGACCGGGGCAGTTTGTTCATCCCCCCCGGCACCGCCGTCTATGGCGGCATGGTAGTGGGCCAGGCCAATAAATCCGAGGACGTCACGGTCAATGTCTGCAAGAAAAAACAGCTCACCAATATCCGGGCCTCCGGCAGCGACGACGCCCCCCGTCTCACGCCCCCCAGAATTTTTAGTCTGGAACAATGCATCGAATTTCTCGGTGACGACGAGCTCTTAGAAGTCACCCCGGAGAGCCTGCGGCTCCGCAAGCGAATCTTGGATCACGGCCTCCGCCTCCGTGCGGCGAAAAAGGGGATTTAGCCTGATTTTTCGTCCACTGCAACCGCAGGGTGCCAAAAAACCAAGCGTGATTGGTGGCGTTGCAACCGGAAGTATAGGTAAAATGGCATTACTTTTCAGAAAGAGGTGTCATACATGAATATTGCTGACCGAATTCAGCACTTACGAAAAACCAAGGGCATTTCCCAAGAGGAACTTGCCGACAAAATCGGGGTGTCCCGCCAATCCGTATCCAAATGGGAGAGCGAGCAGAGCCTCCCCGATATAGACAAGGTCATTATATTGAGCGACTTCTTTGAAGTGACAACGGATTACATCCTAAAAGGGATCGAGACGAAAACGCAGATGGGCGAAAGCGGCGTAAACGCAAATATATTTGTAATAATCGCCACCGCATTAAATTTCATTGGCTTGCTCATTGCAAGTGCGCTCTGGTATGAAGAGCAGGCGCCTATGGCGATTGTGGCCGGTCTCATCCTGATGGCGGTAGGGGGTGTGGTCTTTGGGATCGGCCACGCAAATTCCACCCAGAATGCAGAGAAAGCAAAGCGGCTTTTCTGGACAATCAACATCTGGATATTAGCCTTTATCCCGCCGTCGCTGCTCTACAATATGCTGCTGACCGGCATCCCCGCCCCCTATCCAATGCTTGTATTTCCGTTGTTTGCACTCCCCGCCTTTTGGCTGGTCTATCTGGCAATCTGTCTCAGCGTCGTTTTCTTGCAGATAAAGCGAAAGCACAGATAGCATACACAGTCCAATATGCGGGCGGCAGATTGCCGCCCCTGCGCCGCACAAAACCCCTCCGAAACGGATATGGCATCCGTCTCGGAGGGGTTCGGTTTTTATCTATCCCTCAAACACAGTGGGCATCTGCCGCTTGTGTTCGCTGGTCCTGTGATGCCGCTCAATAATGGCCCGATCCGCTTCGTCCGCCGCACCCGTGAAGAGATACTCGTCTATACTGCAATAGGTGACACCCAGCTCCGCCTCGTCAGTCTGGCCCTCGAACAGCCCCCCGGAGGGGGCTTTTTCGATGATACCGGCGGGCGCATTCAGATAGCGCAAAAACTCGTATATCTCCGTGACTGTGAGGTCGGCAATGGGATTGAAATCACAGGCGGCGTCGCCCCATTTGGTGGAGTAACCCACGTATATCTCGCTCCGATTGCTTGTCCCCGCCACCAATCGCCCCTCGCTGGCAGCTATGGCGTAGAGGGCCGTCATCCGCAGGCGGGGCGCGATATTGGAGCGGGCGGTGTCAGATAACTCCGCCCCAGTCTCGACAGCTTGCATCATGGCCGATTGCACATGGGACATATCTATGATCCGGCGGGCAATGCCAAACTGGTCGGCCAGCGCTTGTGCATCCCATGTATCCGATTCGTAGTTCTGTCTCGTCCCGCAGGGCAGGATAATGCCCACGGTGTCATCACACGCCAGCTTGCAGAGGATTCCCACAAGGGCCGAGTCTTTCCCGCCGCTGTTGCCGAAGACGATCCCGCTCACTCCGGCGGATTGTACCGTCTCCCGGATGAACGCAATGCGGCGCTTTGTCTCAAATGCGTAATCTCTCATTTTCATTTCCTCGTCGTGTATCTCATCACTTCGATTGCTCCGGGAATCGCCGATACAGCATAGTTGAGGTGGCGATCATCCCGCCCAGAAGTACCGCCAGGAAGAGGGGGAAGAACGCATACCCCACAGTAGTACCGACCAGACCAAAGATGGGCGGCAAAAAGCTGATCCCCGCATAGGCAAAGGCCATCTGGAACCCGATCATGGCGGAGTTGTACCGGACGCCAAAGCGGCGCGGTGTCCCCAGCAGGATATTGGGGAAAATGGGAGACGCCCCGAACCCCATGAGCAAAAGTCCCGGCAAGAGCAGGGCGTTAAAGGGCAATGCAATAATCAGTAGTCCCAGGAGCATGAGTCCCTGTCCCAGCCGCACCATCTGCCGGTCAGACAGTCGCATAACGAGGAATCCCCCCAGGAACCGTC
Organism: Oscillospiraceae bacterium; assembly: GCA_009780435.1. Classification (GTDB taxonomy): domain Bacteria; phylum Bacillota; class Clostridia; order Oscillospirales; family Oscillospiraceae; genus WRAB01. The sequence goes on from WRAB01000024.1 coordinate 23,014, forward strand.
CCAGGGTGAGGCCGCCATAGAACATGGCCATCCAGCCCGTTGCGACGTAGGGCGCAACCCCCCGGATCATCACCAGATAGGTGCTCCCCCAGAGCCCGGTTGCCAGCTCCATTCCCCCGGCAAAAAACAGGGTCAGCGCACCGACCTTGGCGCCCTTTAAGCGGGACAGTTCCAGTAACCCCGGCGTCTCCTGCTCCGATTGCGCCGCCTCTGTTTCGCCCGCCGACGCCCGCCGCCACAGGGGCAAGAGGGCCAGAACAACGACCAATAGTATCAAATGCACACCGCCAACCATACGGTACCCGGCCCGCCAGGTCTGGAATTGCACCAACCCAAAGGCCATGATCATAGGCCCAATGGAGGCCCCCAATGCCCAAAATCCGTGGAGCCAGTTGACGTGCTGGGGCTTATAATGGGCCGTCACAAAACTGTTGGCCCCCACATCCATGTGCCCGACGCCAAACCCCAGGGGGATGGCCAGGAGCAAGAGCACCACAAAGCTGGAGGATATGGAAAATCCAAAGAGCGCGAGTCCCATCAAGCCCACACTAATCGCAAAGACTACGCCTGCACCAAATCGACGCAGGAATCGGGCATTCACAATTCCCGCCAAAATGGTGCTCCCGGCGATGAACATGGAAATCACCCCGGCCACGGCGGGATCTGCCCCGATATCGCTGTACATGGTGGGCCAAGCGCCTCCCAATAGGGGCTCCACCATGCCTAAACTGACGAATAAAATGTAGACGATCACTAATAATCCAATCATGGGATATAGTATACCACAAGTTCGCCCCACATTCCAGATGGCTTAAATAGACCATGTTCTAAATTTAGTTGAAACATGTACAAGCAACTATTTTAGGACATACCCTTTTAAATATTCGCATTTTTATGAATATTATTCAAATTCGTGCATGTTGCCACTGGAAATCAAGATTGTGTTCATCGAATTTATGTAAAAAGAGCATGAATCCATGATTGCATAATAATTCACTCTTTGGTATACTGTCTCTATTGTACCTATTTCCCCCGCCGGAAGGAATCTCCCTATGAAACCAATCGTATTTATCGACGGCCAAGAGGGCACGACGGGCCTGCAGATTGAGGAACGGCTCACGGGCCGGACGGATATCGAACAGATTATCATTCCCCACCATGTGCGCAAAGATGAGGTCGCCCGGAGAGACTATCTCAACGCCGCCGATCTCGTCTTCCTCTGCCTCCCCGATCAGGCGGCGAGAGAGGCCATCGCTCTGATTAAAAATCCAAAGACCCGTGTCATCGACGCCTCCACTGCCCACCGGACGGCACCGGGCTGGATCTACGGATTCCCCGAACTCACCCGGGATCGACGATTCGAGATCCGCACCGCCGCCCGGGTATCCAACCCCGGCTGTCACGCCACGGGCTTTTTGGCCATCACTGCGCCCTTGGTTGCGGCCCAGGTTTTGCCCCCGGACACGGTCTTATCCTGCCTCTCTCTGACGGGCTATTCCGGCGGCGGCAAGGCCATGATCGCCCAGTATCAGGCAGAGGGTCGCCCCGAAGCCCTAAACGCCCCCAGGATATACAGTCTGGCCTTCGCCCACAAACACATACCGGAGATTCTTGCCCAGTCCGGCCTTGCGGCGCCACCCCTGTTTATCCCCATCGTAGACGATTATTACGCCGGGATCGCCCTTACGATCCCGCTCCATAAGAGCCAACTCACAGAGGCGCTGACCTCCCCCGATCTGCGGGATATCTTGGCCGCCCACTACCAGGGGGAGCCTTTTATCTCCGTCCCGCCCTTTGCTGCGGAAGAATCTCTGGCATCCCCCGGTTTCATTGAGGCCAACGCCCACGTGGGGACGAATCATCTGGAACTCCTCGTCTTCGGCGACGGGGATCGCACCCTGCTCACCGCCCGATTTGACAACCTGGGCAAAGGCGCCTCCGGTGCCGCTGTCCAGAACATGAATATTATGCTGGGCCTGCCGGAGACGGCAGGACTTTAAACCGCAAAAATAAAGGAGATATTTTTATTATGCAACTCATACCTGGCGGCGTCTGCGCCGCACGTGGATTTTCTGCGGGGGGCCTCCACTGCGGGCTGAAAAAGGCGAAGAATGATCTGGCGATTATCACTTCGACTGTCCCCGCTGTGGCGGCGGCTGTCTATACACGCAATGTGGTAAAGGCGGCGCCTCTACATATTTCGAAACAACATCTGGCCGATGGGACACTCTCGGCGGTTGTGGTCAACAGCGGCAATGCCAACGCCTGTGCGCCCCAGGGAGAGGAAAATGCCCTGGCCATGTGTGCATGCACTGCGGAGGCCCTGGGTATCCCTGTGGATCAGGTCGCCGTGGCCTCCACCGGGGTCATCGGCGTGTCCATGACACCGAAGATGGATCTGGTACAGGCGGGGATTGCAACTCTCAGCCAAGCGCTCTCTGCTGACGCCACAGGCTCCGATGCCGCCGCCAAGGCCATTATGACCACGGATCTGACCCAGAAAGAGGCCGCTGTAGCCGTGTCCCTGGGCGGCAAAACCGTCCACATCGGCGGGATCACCAAGGGGAGCGGGATGATCCACCCCAATATGGGTACCATGCTCTGTTTTCTCACGACTGACGCCGCCATTGACGGCGCACTCCTGGATCGGGCGCTGAAACACGCCGTGGACCACAGTTTTAATCGGATCTCCGTAGACGGGGATTCTTCGACCAATGATTTCGCACTCATCCTGGCAAACGGCGCGGCGAAAAACCCGGAAATCCGGGCGGAGGACACCGATTATACCGCCTTTTTGGCGGCCCTCACGGATCTCTGTGTCTATTTGGCCCGCATGATCGCCGCCGACGGAGAGGGGGCCACCCACCTCATCACCTGCACCGTGAAAAACGCCCCCGACGAGGAGACCGCCACGGTCATCGCCAAGAGTGTGATTTCCTCGTCTCTCGTCAAGGCCGCCATCTTCGGCAAAGACGCCAACTGGGGCCGGATCCTCTGCGCCGCCGGATACTCTGGCGTCGATTTTGACCCGGCGCGCATCTCCGTATCTTTTGCCAGCGAGGCGGGGGAGGTTCTGGTGTGTGAACATGGCCGGGGCCTGTCCTTCGACGAGGATCTGGCGCTCCAAGTCCTCACGCCCCACGAGATCGAGATCCGCGTGGACATGGCGGCGGGGGATGCGTCCAGCATCTGCTGGGGCTGTGATCTGACCTACGACTACGTGCAGATCAACGGCGCATACCGGACTTAGAGGGGGGCATCATCATGAATGACAAGCATCTGGAGCGGGCGACGATTTTAGCCGAGGCCCTGCCCTATATCCAAAAATACAACGGCAAGACCATTGTCGTAAAATACGGCGGCAACGCCATGATCGCACCGGAACTCTTCGAGGCCGTTATGAGCGATCTCGTTCTCCTCAGCCTGGTGGGTGTCCGTCTGGTGGTCGTCCACGGCGGCGGTCCGGAGATCAACGATATGCTAAACAAGCTGGGCAAAACCTCCCACTTTATAGATGGTCTGCGCTATACAGATCAAGAGACCATGGACGTGGTCCAGATGGTGCTCTGCGGCAAGGTCAACAAGAATATCGTGGACACCCTGGGCCGATTAGGAGGCCGGGCTCTGGGCCTCTGTGGCCTGGACGGCGGCATGATCCGGGCGAAAAAGTTGGAGCGGCCCGACGACCAAGACCTGGGGCTGGTGGGCGAGATCGCCGACGTAGACCCCCGACCCGTGATCGACGCTTTGGAAAACGGCTATCTCCCCGTGGTCTCTACCGTAGCCCAGGGGATCGACGGCCCATCCGCCTATAATATCAATGCCGATACCGCCGCCAGTAAGCTGGCCATCGCCCTCAAAGCTGCCAAACTCATTCTGCTCACCGACGTAAAGGGCCTGCTCCGGGATCCGAAAGACGAGGACAGCCTCTTGCCCGAAGTCCATGTGAGCCAAATACCCGGTCTCATCAAAGACGGGATTATCTCCGGCGGCATGATCCCCAAATTGGGCTGTTGTGTTGAATCCGTCCGCCAAGGCGTGTCCGACGCCCTGATCCTCGACGGTCGCATCCCCCACTCCATCTTAGTGGAAGTGCTGACAGACGAAGGCGCCGGGACGATAATCTTGCCATAATAAAAGTCAAGGAGGGAAATATCTTGACCAATCAAGACTTGATGCAAGCCCACAATCAATATGTCATGGATACCTATGGCCGGTTCCCCATCGCCATCTCCCACGGGCAAGGTGCCACACTCTACGACTTTGACGGCAAGGCGTACATCGATTTCGCCTCCGGCATTGGGGTCAATTCCATCGGCTACGGAAACGAGGCCTGGGTACAGGCCATTACCGAGCAGGCGATGAAGCTGGGCCATATCTCCAACCTCTACTATTCCGCCCCCGCTGCACATCTGGCAGAGACCCTCTGTAGCCGCACGGGGATGGATAAGGTCTTCTTCGCCAACTCCGGCGCCGAGAGCAACGAGGGCCTGATTAAATTGGCCCGCAAATACAGCCACGACAAATACGGCAAAAATCGTGGTACGGTGGTCACCCTGATGCAGTCCTTCCACGGCCGGACGATTACCACTCTGGCGGCCACGGGACAGGATGTGTTCCACAACCATTTCTTCCCCTTCACCCCGGGATTTCGCCACGCATTGGCGGGGGATATGGACAGCGTGAAAGCCGCCTGTGAACAGGACACCTGCGCCGTCTTAATCGAACTCATCCAGGGCGAGGGCGGGGTGCTGCCCTTAGAGAAGGCGTTCGTCCAAGAGATTGCAGCGTTTTGCAAGGAGCGGGATCTGCTCCTGCTCATCGACGAAGTCCAGACCGGGATCGGGCGCACGGGTACCCTATTCGCTTTCCAGCAATATGATATCGCCCCCGACGCCGTCAGCTTTGCCAAAGGGATCGCCGGCGGCCTCCCCCTGGGCGGATTTCTGGTCAGTGAGAAATGCGGCGGGACTTTAACGCCCGGCACCCACGCCACCACCTTTGGCGGCAACCCCATCGGCGCCGCCGCCGCCGCTGTAGTGCTGGATATCCTCACGGATGAGATATTGGCGGAAGTCGTGGATAAAGGCCGGTATATCCAGGCCAAACTCTTAGAGATGGACAGTCCCCACGTGGCAGGTGTCCGGGGCGCCGGGCTGATGATCGGCGTCACCCTCCGGGGGATCGGTCACAGGGAACTGGCAGAGAAGTTGAACCATGCGGGCCTCTTGGCCCTCACCGCCGGGAGCGATACCCTGCGATTCTTGCCCCCCCTGACCATCGCTTATGAGGAGATCGACGCGGGGCTTGCAATATTACAATCTGTATTGCAAAAATAAACCGGTTATAAGAGGTAAATAGACGGCCCATAAGAGGTCGATAGGAGGATACTACACCATGCAAAAAGATTTACTCAAACTGTTAGACTACTCCCGTGAGGAAATCGAAGAGATTCTAAACATAGCCGATCAACTCAAATACGAGCAGAAAAACGGAATCCCCCACTCCTTCCCCCAGGGCAAGACCCTGGCCATGATCTTTGAGAAGAGTTCTACCCGGACACGGGTCTCTTTTGAGGTGGGCATGTTCCAGTTGGGCGGCCACGCCCTGTTCCTCTCCAGTTCGGCAAGCCAGATGGGCCGGGGCGAACCCATCGCCGATACCGCCCGCACCCTGGCCCGCTACTGCGACGGAATCATGATCCGCACCTACGCCCACGAGACCGTGGAGGAACTGGCCCACTGGTCCGATATCCCCGTCATCAACGGTCTGACGGATCGTTATCACCCCTGTCAGGTGCTGGCGGATCTCATGACCATCCGGGAGTACAAAACCCATCTGGCGGGGCTAAAACTCTGCTATATCGGCGACGGCAACAACATGGCAAACTCTCTCATCGTGGGCGGGCTCAAGTGCGGGTTGGACGTCTCTATCGCCTGCCCCGACGGGTACGGCCCCCATGAGGAGGCCCTGGCGTTCGCCGCCACGGTCACGGATGCCAAGTTCACCCTCACCACGGATCCCAAAATCGCCGCCGCCGGCGCGGATGTCATCATCACCGACGTCTGGGCCAGCATGGGCCACGAGGAGGAGGTGGAAAAGCGCAAGATCGCCTTTTCAGGATATCAAATCAACGACGAACTCATGGCCCTGACCGCACCCGGCTGTATGGTACAGCACTGTCTCCCCGCCAAAAAAGGCCAGGAGATCACAGAATCCGTCTTCGAGGCCCACGCCCAGGAGATTTTCGACGAGGCGGAAAATCGGCTCCACGCCCAGAAAGCGGTTATGTATCTGCTGATGGGGTAAGGTGTAAGATATGAAAAAAATCTCTCGATACGCGATATATCGGGAGATATGTAGGGGCGAACAGTGTTCGCCCGGACGTTGGGAACATACCGCATATGATTTGTTGCGGTAGCGGTTGACGGGCGCACAATGTGCGCCCCTACGGCGCAAACAGTGTATCATCCCTTTTCGGACTCTCCCGCCCCGGGAGATTTTCTTGTTGCAATTTAGTGAATTTTATGATATTATATATGCAAGCTGTTTTTCATTTTGAAAAAACCAAGCGGTGGCGATAGACGAGGTACCAACTCTCTATCGTTACAGGTGTACCAGCCACCCATACATGACCTCAAAGGCCCCACCGCATGTCCAGTATAGCACATCCGTGCTATCTCTACAAGGCATGTATGGCCGTTTGAGTTGCTGAACTGTTCGCAGTATGGGTTCACATGAAACCTGTGCTGCGTTTTTTCATATCGGCCCGCGGTGGGGTCTGTGTCCCCAAAGTTCGAAGAAAGGAGAGCCGATATGGAAGAGACCTACAAGGAATGGGAAATGCCAAATGGAAGAACGCTTCAAACGCATGTTCAAGGTTGACTAGCACAACCCCCTCCGCACAAGGCACAGTGCGGAGGGGGTTGTTACGGTATCAATTTGACACTGCAATCGGGCGTCTTCTCGGTGAAAGGTGTAGACCTTTACCGAGAAATAGTATTACTCCATATCTCCGCCCTCGGTGTTAATGGAGACGATTCCCCCTGAGAAATATGCGCTGCCTGCGCCGAACACATCCCGGAAAAATAGGATAGGCACGTAGATTTCATCGCCAATCCGCAGAGATTCTTGATTTAAGGTAATCGTTTCGCCGTCAACATCAAAGTCCGCCGAACCCCCAAAAAAGTGGATGTTCCCATTTAATCCCGGAAAGAAAACTTCGTCCGTTTGCACATTCCAGAAAACGTCTAAACCGAACCCTCGCTCCGCCACTGCCAGGAGTGAGACGTGGGTTGGGAAGATTGAATCCCCCACTGTTTCAAGACTTGCGCCCGGAACGCCCACACCGTCTACAATGACAGCGTATTCGCCCCAGTCAATGTCGGGGAGCTCGTATCCGTTGTCCTCCTCCTCGTCTTCCTCATAGTCGGGTTCTTCGATTGGAGTTGGCGTGGGCTCCGGCGTCGGTGGCGGCACTGATTCAGTATCTGCACAGGCGGCAAAGGACAAGACGAGCAGCAACGTCAGCAATAGTAGGGATATTTTCTTAAAATTCAACATTTTTTACCCTCTTTTCTTATGTCTTTTACTTCTGTTTTATTAGACGCTTTGATTATACAGTTTGTTCCCGATTGAAATTCAAACTTTTATTTTCTGCAAAAACACAGAGCCCTAGCTATGATATGGCATCATAACTAGGGCTTTGGCTATTTCTTATCTATGTCTCGTACTATGATCGGATAAAGATATCCGCCGGTACGGAGTCCGGACGCTCCAGTCTCCACCACTCACGGGGTTCGATGATTTGAACCAGTTCCTTGTAGCGGTCACTATCGGTTCTCCAGCGGTATCTATAGGAGTTGGTGGCCATGTACATGTACAAGAAGTACCACTGTTCCTCGTCTTGGTTGTCCGGCCATGTGACCATGTCGTACAGGCGGCAGTCGGGCGTCTCGATCAAACGCTCAAACATCCGGTTGATCATGGCCGCCGCCTCCGCTCTCTCCAGTGGATCGCCTGGGCGGAAGGGGCCACCCAAACCTTCAGCGCCCTCAATCCACCCCGCTTCCGCCGCACGGTTGATGTACGCTCTCGCCCAGTGATCGGCGATATCGTTGAACAGGTCGTCGTCCGCATCGTCCGATGTCTCAAAGGGGCCGATCTGATCTCGTTCCATGAATCGCACCAAGACTGCGGCCAGCTCACCGCGGGTAATGTTGTTGAGTGGGGCGAACAGGTCATCGCCGATGCCTTCAAAGAGGCCCAGATTCGTGGTCGTGGAGACCGCATTGTTGAACCACTGCTCCA
>WRAB01000025.1 GCA_009780435.1 Oscillospiraceae bacterium
GCGGTCAAAGTCCACTTCGGGACAGCACCATCCAAAAGCGCAATGTGAAATATTCTGTCTTGGCAAAGCAAAATACACTTCGCATACACGATTTTCGCCACTCACACGCCTCTCTGTTGGCAAATGAGGGCATCAACATACAAGAGATCGCCAGACGGTTGGGACATTCTAAGATTGAGATCACATGGAATACATACGCACACCTATATCCTCGTGAGGAAGAGCGGGCGATACAAGTTTTAGACAAAATCGTGTAAAAAACGTGTAAACGCAAAAAACACCCTTGAAAATCTAGTGTTTTCAAGGGTGTTTCAAATGGTGGCGGAGAAGGAGGGAGTCGAACCCTCGCGACGGTTTCCCGCCCTACACCCTTAGCAGGGGCGCCTCTTCGACCTCTTGAGTACTTCTCCACAGAATCGACTTGCCGATTTATGATACCACAAGTGATCTGGCCAGTCAAGTTTTTTTAACCCAGCGGGATATCGGGTTATCGCAATAACTACACACCGTCTCGCCGTTTCGCCCTTTTGTCAAATTGGGAAGGTATTCCTCTGTTTTCGTAATACAGCGGTCATTGCCACATACCCGGGGCGTCAGATCATAGGCAGTGGACGCAGCCTGCCTGGGGGTGTGGATCAGCCGATAGAGCAGGGCCATACGGATGAACATCCCATACCGGGCCTGATCGAAGTAGGCCGCCCTGGAGTCGCCATCCACATCGGGACTGATCTCGTCCACCCTGGGCAGAGGGTGCATGATGAGCAGATCCTCCTTCGCCCGATCCAGCTTTCGGCGGGTCAAGATATAGAGACCCTTGTTGCGCTCATATTCCAGGGGATCGGTGAAGCGTTCCTTTTGAATCCGGGTCATGTACAGCACGTCCAACTGGGGGATGGAGGATTCCAAATTCGTGACCTCAATGTACCTCTGCCCCTGCTCCCGGAGGGCATCTAAGACATAGCCCGGCATGGCCATCTCCCGGGGGGCGATGAATTTAAACTGGATATTGGGAAACTGAGCGAGAGCCAGGGCCAGGGAATGTACCGTTCTACCGTTTTTCAAATCTCCGCAGAGCCCCACAGTGATGCCGCCCACCTTCCCCCGCTTCTCGCAGATGGTGGTCAAATCCGTCAAGGTCTGGGTGGGGTGCATGTGACCCCCGTCCCCCGCATTGATCAGGGGTACCTCCGAGTAGAGGGCCCCCGCAGTGGCCGCCCCCTCAAAGGGCGAACGCATAACCACGGCATCGGCATAGGCGGACACCATGCGAATCGTATCCGCCAGGCTCTCCCCCTTTGCCACCGCCGTGCCACTGGGATCAGAAAACCCGAACACACTGCCGCCCAAACGCATCATGGCTGTCTGGAACGAGAAGTTTGTCCGGGTGCTCGGTTCAAAAAATAGGGAGGCCATCACCTGTCCACGACAGGCATCTACATATCGCTCCGGGTTTTGGATCATATCCCTGCACACGCTGTACAGGTCCATAAACCACTTCGGTGTCACGTCTTCTATGCTCACAAAATGCCTGACATCCACAGCGACTTGTCTCCCCCCTTGCAGTCATCGGAAAAGCCTTTGGGATTATATCACGCTGGAAGTCTACCGTCAAGATACGGCATATGCCTTGCTATAAACTATAACTTCTCTCAAGCGGATACAGGCTATACTCCAGGATTTCTCCGATGAGCGAAGCAAACGCCTTGGCCAACTCGTTTTCTTCGGACTTGCCCATTGAATTTTGGGCGTCGGGCAACGTTTCCCAAATAACCCAGTCTGTCCACACGCCGTCAATGATCATCAGTTGCCGGGTTATGAAGCCCCTGCATTGAGAGAGATAGTTTTCTTGGATTTTATCCGATGCCACCAGGAATTCCTCTGCAGATACCCCCTCTTTGAGCTTAAACGATATAATCATGCCTGTTTTCTTCCAACATGTAAGCGTGGGAAAATGTTCGTTCATAGCCGCCCTTGCCGTAGCTTCATCCGCAAAAACGTCCGGAACCACATGGGGCAGACAGGCTTCAATCACTTGCTCCATAGTTGCTTCGGGATAGAAGAAAGCGCCGTTTTCATAGCAATAGCAGCAATAGTCCCCATTTCTGCTCCCATCGGCATCGGTTCCGAAATCCTCCGGTTTTTCCAACGGCATCATACCGCATCTTTGGCATTGTTTATGTTCCATGTTGGCATTCCTCCTGTAGCGTTGATTTTTTCTGTTCATATTCCAAGGATAACATATGAATGCGACAACAGTGTGTCATATTTTAAATAATAATCCGCAACTTATTTTAGATGCTTGCATGGGTAGGGTGCAAGGTCGGCGAAACACCCGCCGCCTGCGGGCGGCAGCATCTTTCCATATCATTGTCGAAAGACCTGTACCGCAACCGACGTCAACAACAACGTCCGGGTCTTTTTTTAGCCATGATAAGATAATTTGAATGATGGCTTCCGGCGGGACAGGTCTGATATGGTGATATGTTTCAGAGACAAGATTCCATTGTTCAAAATTTTTTTCATGCACTACTTTTTCCACATATTCACGCTCCCTGCTATCTTCGCTATCGCATCGGTTCTGGCTCTTCCTGCCGCTAAAGTCTCGCTTGCATTTTGCGAACGTCTTGCGCACCGTGTAAGACCCTGTAAATCTGCACGGTGTGCGTAACCTCGTCTACTTGGTAAAACACGATGATAATCGTCTACCGCTAAACGGCGGTAGTCCTTGTGGGAAACCCCCATATATGGCATATTTGCCAAGTTTGATACACTCCTATCTAACTTGGTTCTAAACTTTGAATAAGTGTTCTCATAAAATTGTGATAAATAGGATGCTATATTCAAAATGTCCTGCCTTGCACTGGCGACATATCGGATACTATACTCCATACTTCTCTTTCAACTCCGCAAAGACTTCTTCATGAGTATACCATTTCGTATTCGGGTCTGCCGCCTCTTTTTCCGCTTCGGCCAACTTTTCGTCAATATAGCGATAGTGTAAAAATTCCTCATACTTCCGAAACTCGTCAAAGCCGATTAGCACAGCCTCACTTTTTCCGTTGTTTGTTATGATAACATGGTCCCGCTGTTTCACAATGTCTGCTAATTCGGGATAATTGTTTCGGAGCTCACGAACTGGTCGCACATGTGCATGGAACATGGTAACACCTCCAAATCATTATGATACATATTGTATCACATTCAAAAAATTTTATCAAGACGCTCACCCTACCCCATACTGCGTCCGATATAACCTCGCATACGCCCCATCCCGGGCCAAGAGTGTCTCGTGGCTGCCCCGTTCCCGGATGCCCTGTTCGTCTATGTAGATAATCTCGTCCGCCCGTTTGATGGTACTCAAGCGGTGGGCGATAATAAGGGTTGTCCGCCCCTGGCTCAAGACCTCAAAACGCTCTTGTATCTTCTGCTCCGTCACGGAGTCCAATGCGCTGGTGGCCTCGTCTAAAATCAAGACCGGCGGATTTTTGAGAAAGATACGGGCGATGCTGATCCGCTGTTTCTGGCCGCCGGAGAGGCGTGTCCCCCGCTCCCCCACCTGGGTGTCCAGGCCGTCCGGCATCTCTAAAATGGCGTCGTATATCTCCGCACGGCGGGCCGCCTCAATGATCTCTTCGTCGCTGGCATCAATCTTGCCGTAGCGGATGTTCTCCCGGATGGTGCCGGAGAACAGGAACACGTCCTGGCTCACGTTGCCGATGTTTTTGCGCAGGCTCTCCAATGTGATCGTCTTGATATCCCGCCCATCCAGAGCAATCGTCCCGCTCTGGGTCTCGTAAAACCGGGGGATCAGATGGCAGAGGGTGGTTTTGCCGCCGCCGGAGGGGCCGACAACCGCCACGGTCTCCCCGGCCCGGATCTCTAAGTCCAAGTGGGCTAAGACCTTGTCCCGGTCATTGTAGGAAAAGGTCACATCCCGAAAGGAGATATCGCCGTTTACCCGTCCGATCTCCACGGCGTCGGGGGCGTCTTCTATCTCTGGTTTTAAGCGCATAATCTCCGTAAAGCGGACAAAGCCCGCCATGCCGGAGGAAAACTGCTCCACGAAAGCCGCCAGTCTCCGAATGGGCTGAAGAAAGGTGGCAACATAGAGGGAAAAGGTGAGGACATCCACCGTGTTCATATTGCCCCGCATAATGAACAGGCCACCCACACCGATGATGGCTACACCGAAAATATTGACGAAGAACTCCATACCGCTGTGGAAGACGCCCACGGCCCTGAAAAACTCCCGTCTGGCGCCGAGATATCGCTGATTTCCCCTGCCGAATTTCTCTATTTCATAGTCCTCGTTGGTAAAGGCCTTGGAGACCCGCACCCCGGAGATAGAGGACTCAATATCCGTATTGATCCCCGCCATCTTCTCCTTGACCCGCCGAGAAACCCGCTCCAAACGCCGCCTCTGGGCAATGGTATAGAACAGGGTGATGGGTACCAAGATCATCAAGATGAGTGCCAATTGCCAGTTGATGCCCCAGAGAATGACAATGGCCCCCACAATGGTGACGAAGGAGATGAGCAAATCCTCCGGCCCGTGGTGGGCAAGTTCTGTCACATCTGTCAAATCGCTGGTCACCCGGCTCATGAGCTGACCGGTCCGGTTGTTATCGTAAAAACGAAAACTCAATTTTTGCAGATGCCCAAAGATGGTGGAACGCATATCCGTCTCGATCCGTGCGCCTAGGCCGTGGCCCCAGTAGGTGACAATATAACTCAAGATCGAGCGGATGATATACATGCCCACAAGCCCTCCGATGAGGGCAAAAAAGAAGCTGTACATGGTGTTGGGCAACAACTCATTCAAGGCATAGCGCATAGCCAGGGGATAGAGGAGATCAATGCCCGCCATGAGCAGCGCACAGAACAAGACAAAGATAAACAGCCGCAGATGAGGGCGGTAAAAACGGGCAAATAAAAGGATTTTTGATCCCTCGTAGTGTTTTTGCTGCATGGATTGGGTTCCACCTTCTTAATTTCTATGCACAACATTCGCAGGGGCAGGAACGGGCGTCTTTCTACAGTGTACAACACGGGCGCACAATGTGCGCCCCTACGAAAAACACTGCCCTTGTAGGGGCGAACACTGTTCGCCCGCCCTGTAACAGATGTTTGTACATTGCGGGTCACCCAGAACCCTCGCCTCTACACAAACTCACAGCACAACAATGGTCATCCCGTTGTTGTGCCGTTCCAAGTCTCGATCCCGCCGCAGTTCCGGGCAGCGGGCAAAGGCCGTGCGGGTACCCTCGTGGAAGATGGAGAATTCCTCCCCGTGGATCACGTCCCGAATCTGGCCTTTCGCCTTCTGATCCGCCAGGTATTGCCGGGCCAATTTGCGGATTTTCCCACCAGAACCCGTGGAGCCGTAGCCGTGGATAATCTTCACCGCCCCGGCCCCCAATTCTCTGCCGCTCCGGATGTGATAGGTGATTCGCTTGACGGCGTCTCCCGCCGACGGCAGGTCCGCTTTGATGTTCACCTCTTTTAGATATCTGCTCAATTGCTGCATTAGGAGTCCAACAGCGCCGAGTCCATCAGCATGATATTCAAATCTATCATCCGGCCATCCCGTTCAATGGTGATCCGGACAGTGTCCCCCGCCTCAAACCGCTGGATCTGATCCCGCAGTTCCAATGCGGTGGAGACCTCTCTGCCGTCGAAAGCCGCGATCCGATCCCCTTCTCGTATCCCCTGTGCGGCGGCATCGCTGTTTGGCACCACACTCTGGACATAGATTCCCGGCGCGATTCCATCGGCGGCGGCCTCTCGGTTATCCACAGTGCGGATGACAATTCCAATCCCGGGGCGGCCCGGGACATAACCGTGGGCGATAATGGCATCTACGACGGGTTTGACTGTCGTAGTGGGGATGGCAAAGCCCATACCCTCCACTGAGGAGAACCAGCCCACCAGTTTCATATTCGTAATCCCCACCACTTGGCCGTAGCGGTTAATCAGCGGCCCGCCGGAATTGCCCTCGTTGATGGCGGCATTGGTCTGGATCAGCCGCATGGTGATTCCGTCATAGACGATCTCCCGGTTGAGCGCCGATATAATCCCATTGGACATGCTGTGGAGCTGTCCCAGTGGATTTCCGATTACCGCCACTTCCTCGCCGATCTGGAGCAAATCCGAGTCGCCAAACACGGCGGGAATCAGACCCTGGGCGTCAATTTTCAGCACGGCTATATCTGAATTCACATCTTCGCCCACAAGGGCTGCAATAAATCCCTCACCGCTCTCTAGCACCACCCGTATCTGCTGGGCGCCCTCCACCACATGGGCGTTGGTGATAATATATCCGTTCTCCGTCATCACGACCCCGCTGCCGGAGCCGTGACCAAATCCACCAAATCCGCCCCGGAAGGTCACTTCCACCAGTACCACCGAGGGACTCAACTTCACATAAATCTCCTGGAAGGAGAGCTGCGCGTCCACGCCGCCTGCGGGGCGGGGATGGAGTTCCAACGTAGTGCCATCCCCCAGCACCACCGCCGGTGCCGGATCGAAATGATCCCGCATGTCGTCTTCCATCTGAGGGGGCGTATACGGGTATGTTTCATATCCGTCAAAGACCCGTGGTGGCTCTGGGTCCCGGCGCGGCGCCTCTCTGGGTGGCGTTTCCCGCATACGCGGCGAAAAGTGCAGTTCCAATCCTCTGGCACTTCTTTCGACGGTGATGTCGAAGGACGCAAACCAAGAGACGGTCATAATCGCCAGGATCACAGCCAGGGTGAGCACAATGAGGCGCGCACTGGTAGATCGCCGCCTGCGCCGGATCTTACGCGGACGCTGTTTCGCCTGTGCTGGTGCGACCTCTGCCGCTCTCACCATCGCAGACGGAATCGGCAACACCGCTTCCTCTATGGGCTCCGGTGGCAGGATGGGCAGAGCTGGCTGAAGCGTCTCCGGCTCCGGTGTATCTTCCTGCGCCGTCTCTGATCGTTGCACAGGTGAGACCGGTTGTATTGCCTCTGGTTCCGGCAGCACGATCTCCACAACCTCTGACGCCTCTCCCTGCACTTTCTCCGACGGCTGGATAGGCAGAGGCGGTTGTATCGCTTCTGTTTCCTCTGGTGGCCGAAGAGGCAGGGGCGGCTGTGCCGCCTCCGATTGTGGCGATTGGCCCCACTTTACCTCCGGTAATTGTCCAGAAATTTGGGGATCACTCCCCTGTGTTTCCGTAACAATATTTTTTTCTTCGTCGTACATATCTTTAACCCCCTTCGGTGCATCAATCATTTCTTCTTTTTGGGTGCTAAGGTCAGGGTAAACCAAACTTCTGTCACTCCATTTTCACTGCGGATATAAATGTCTTCCTGATGGGTGTTCATAATGGTCTTGACAATGTACAACCCCAGCCCCACGCCGTCCTTATCATGGCTTCTGGATTTGTCACTCTTATGGAATCGGTTGAAAATAAGGGGCAACTCCTCCTGGGAGACGGTATCCCCGGTACTTTTTATGGTGATATGAGCCTTAACCCCCTGTTGCACGAGACTGATCCCAATCTTTGTGCCTGGATGGGAAAATTTCGCCGCATTGTCCAGCAGATTATACGTCACCTGCATGATGGAATCCTCATCGCCTAAGACCTCTACTGGATCTTCCGGCAAATCCATCTCCACGTCCAGCCCCTTTGCCGTAATCTTGCTCTCCAGCCCCAAGACCCCACGGCGTAACAGTTCAGTCATATCAAAAGACTGCTTTTGCAGTTCCCGGATATCCATAGATTGCAGCCGTGACACCTCCAGCATACGCCGGACGAGACGGCTCAAACGCTTCGTCTCCGAGGCGACGATCCCCAGGTACTCCTGCTGTTTTTCCGGCGGGATGGTACCGTCTAAAATCCCCTCGGCAAAGCCGGTAATACTGGTCATGGGGGTCTTGAGCTCGTGGGAGACATTGCCCACAAACTCCCGACGCATATGTTCTGAGCGCTCAATGGATGCGGCCATGGCGTTGAAGGCGACGGTCAGTTCGCCGATCTCATCCTCTCTTCCCACATCCCGCACACGGGTGGAGTAGTCTCCCCTGGCAAACTTATTGGCCGCGGCGGACATCTCCCGGAGGGGCGCCGCCTGATGGCGGGCTACCAGCATGGCGATGAGAATCGCCAGGAACAGCACAAACGCAGCCACGATAAGGAAGATTGATATCATATCCCCCCACGCCCGCATCACCAGATCGGCACTGGAGGCCGCCAGTACATAGCCGGCATGGCTGCCGTCGATATCACACACAATCCGCATGGCAAAGATATAACTTAGACCGTCTAAGAGGGCGGGAATCGTATCTAATGCCGAATAGGATGCCGCCGTGTACAGTTGCGCCCGGAGTTCCTCGGACAACTCTCCCCCCAGCACGGGGCAGGTATGCAGATGTTCTGAACAGGCCACGATGATCCCATTTTCATCGGCTATCACCATACGGTTGACAGGCAGAGTTACAATGGACACCAGCCGCTTCACATTTTCCTGATATATGGGCTGATTGGGGTCAAAGTCGATAAAGGAATTGTACATGTCCACCACAGCGGTGGCGTTGGCCTCCAGACCCGCCCGCTTATCCGCAATGGTCTGGTTGCGGATGACAAAAGTGAGGCTGGTCAGAAATACCAAAAAGCTTAGCAGCACAATGCCGGCCAGCAGGAGACAATTTTTTAAATATACGCTTTTCACGACTTACTTCTCCAGTCGCTCGAATTTGTACCCCACGCCCCATACAGTCTTGAGGCTCCACTGGTCGCTCACGCCCTCTAATTTTTCCCGGAGCCGCTTGATGTGGACATCCACCGTCCGACTGTCGCCAAAATAATCAAAGCCCCAGACCTCATCCAAGAGCTGATTGCGGGTGTAGACCCGGTTGGGAGAGGCCGCCAAGTGGAAGAGCAGTTCCAACTCCTTGGGCGGCGTGTCCACCTTATTGCCGTCTACCAAGAGCTCGTAGGAGTCCAAGTTAATGACCAGTTTATCGAATGCCAGCCGCTTTTGGGTCTCCTCCGGCTCCTCGCCATAGCGACGCATGACGGCGTGGATGCGGGCGATGAGTTCCTTCGGCTCAAAGGGCTTGACAATATAGTCGTCCGCCCCCAGTTCCAGGCCTGTGACCTTATCAATGGTCTCCCCTTTGGCCGTGAGCATAATAATGGGTACTTTAGAGATTTTTCTAATCTCTCGACAGACCTCCCAGCCGTCCAGCACCGGGAGCATAATGTCCAAAATGATCAAGCTGGGCTGAAATTGTGTGACCGCACAGACACCGGAGGCCCCGTCCGTGGCGATCTGCACACCAAAGCCCTCTTTCTCCAAATATAGCCGCAAGAGTTCTGCAATATTCCCATCGTCTTCGATGACTAATACTTTACCCACCATTTTTCATCTCTCCACTCCGTTAAGGTGTGTTTCTACTGAACCCATTATATTATATCTTGCCTATTTCGTCAAAGGTGAACAAAGTGTAAAGGAATCTGTAAAAATACACTTCATTTTCCGGCAGGAGTTTGGTATACTGAACTTAGATATGCATCTCCCCGCCCCAGGCGGGGGAGCATAGCAACAATTAAAAATACGCTAAGGGAGAGGTATGCGCTATGATCGCACATGGCAAGGAGATCAAAATCTTCAGCGGCAACGCCCACAAACAACTGGCGGAGGATATCTGCCGGAACATCGGCATCAAATTGGGTGACGCCACCGTAGACCATTTCGCCGACGGCGAAGTGTCGGTATCCCTGTATGAGACCGTGCGGGGGGCCGACGTTTTTCTTGTCCAACCCACTTGTAACCCCGTCAACGATAACCTGATGGAGCTTCTCATTATGATCGACGCCTGTCTGCGGGCCTCCGCCGGACGGATCACTGCGGTGGTTCCATACTTCGGCTACTCCAGACAGGACAGAAAGGCCAAAGCCCGGGATCCTATCTCCGCCAAACTGGTGGCCAATCTCCTTACCACAGCCGGGGCAGACCGGGTGCTCACCATGGATCTCCACGCCTTTCAGATCCAGGGTTTTTTTGACATCCCCGTGGACAACCTGTTGGGCGCTCCCCTCTTCGCCGACTACTATCTCCAAAAATTCGCCCAAGAGGGCTTAGAGGACGTGGTAGCCGTCTCCCCCGACGTGGGCAGCGTGGCCCGCACCCGTGCCTTTGCCCACCGGCTGGGTATCTCTCTCGCCATTGTGGACAAGCGGCGGCCCCAGGCCAATGAGAGCGAGGTTATGAACATCATCGGCGATGTCAAGGACAAGCACGTCATCCTATTCGACGACATGGTGGACACCGCCGGCAGCCTCTGCGGCGCCGCCCGAGCTCTAGTGGAGATCGGCGGGGCCAAAGATATCTTCGCCTGCGCCAGCCACGGTGTCTTGAGCGGCAAGGCCATTGACCGGATTAAAAAGAGCGCAATCCAGGAACTGCTGCTCCTAGATACCATCCCCTATCCCGTCAACCAGCCAACGCTGGAGCAGATCAAATACCTCTCCGTGGCTCCCATGTTTGCCGAGGCCATCGACCGGGTCTATGAGGAAGTGTCAATCTCGACCATGTTTAAATAGCGCATTTGAGCTTGCTCAAATTATAGTTTGTTGGGCAAAATCGCATTGTTTGAGTATGCTAATTGTAATAATTTGCGTAGGGTACGACGCCCCCGGCGCACCGTTCTTAATTGAGCGCATTGCACTACAAACCGGCGTGCCGAGGGCGTCACGCCCTACGGTTATACGGTTTTTCACCAGGAGGCAATCAGTGTTTTTTTCATCGAGAGCGAAAGCGCCCCAGTGGCTTGTGGTCTTTTTGGGCAATCCCGGCCCGGAATACCGGGATACCCGGCACAATGTGGGTTTCTGGGCCGCAGAGCGTTTGGCGGAGCGGCAAGGGATCGCCATCAAACGGATCAAGTACAGCTCCCGCACAGGCGTCGGCGCCGTAGGCCATACCCGGGCCATGCTGATGCTCCCCCAGACCTATATGAACCGCTCCGGCCACGCCGTCTTTCCTGCGGCGAAGTTCTATCGCATCCCGCCGGAACGCATCCTCGTGGTAGCCGACGACACGGCCCTGGAACCGGGCAGGATCCGCATCCGCCGCCGGGGCTCCGCCGGGGGACACAATGGGCTCAAGAGTATTATCCTATCCCTGCAAAGCGAGGACTTCCCCCGAATCAAAATCGGCGTCGGCCCCCCGCCCCACCCGGACTACGATCTGGCCGACTGGGTGCTGGGACGGCCCCAGGGAAAAGAACTGGAGGCCGTCAACACCGCAGTGGATCAAGCCGTCAAGGCCATTGGGATCATCCTCCAAAACGGCGTAGATGCGGCCATGAATCGGTTTAATTAGGAGGGGGGAGTATATATGAAAAAATACCCCAAAACAGAAAAATATGATACAAATTGGATTGAACAAAACTGGATGGGTCCGCATCCACTATGGCTTCTTGAGGATTTATGTGGGCATATGGACTTGCGCCCAGGCATGAAAGTTCTGGATATGGGCTGTGGCAAAGGGATTACCAGCGTATTCTTGGCGAAAGAATACGGCGTGACCGTCTTTGCCAATGACCTATGGATCAGTGCTACAGATAATCTGCGCCGTTTTACAGAAGCGGGCGTTGCGGACAACGTATTTCCCATCCATGCGGAAGCCCACGCCTTGCCTTATGCAGAGGGCTTCTTTGACGCCGCCATATCAATTGACAGCTACCAGTATTACGGCGCAAGCGAATCATATTTTCCGGATGTGTTTTCTAAACTTGTAAAGCCCGGCGGTCAATTCGGAATTGTTGTTCCGGGGCTCAGAGATGAGTATGACAAAGGATATCCGGAGACATTAAAGGAACTATGGAGTCCTGAATTATTTACTTTTCACAGTAACAACTGGTGGCGCACGCTTTGGGAAAAAACCGGACTTTGTGAAATTATCGCATGTTATGACATAGACGACCCAAAAGCCATATGGCAACCCTGGGCGGATTGGTGCGTAGAACATTTTGAGAAAGAATTTGGAGATGGCGGTGGCGGCGCAGAGTTTGATAAAAACTTTCTGGAAGCCGATACATGCAACGATATTGCGCTAATTGCCTTGGTGGCAAAGAAAAGTCAAGAAAAATAAGCCAAACTGTTTGCCGCTTTAGCAAACATACTATTTGATTTAAGAGGTATACATCATGTCAAAACTGAAATTGTGTTTCCTGATCATCTGCTTCGCTTTTATCACGCTCTCCCTTGTGGGTTGCGGAACAGAAGATACCATCGACCATGTCCCGCTGGAACTACACGACGGCCAGGGCAATGTCATCTATTACGGCATGGATCGAAGGGAGGCAGAGGCCCTACTCGGGTCCGGGGAACCGTTTATGCTGGGATTATACGCATATGAGGTTGGTGTTCACATTGCGTACCGCAACGAACGTGTTGTCATGGTTGGAGCGCAGGCGGCGGGCTGGAGAACAGCCAGCGGTGTAGAGATCGGCGTGACCACAGCGGATCAGTTGCAGGAGATATACGCCCCTTATCTCTACCGCATATTCGGATACGAGCTGCACTTGGATGAGCACCTGACACCCCTGCCTCACCAAGAGGAGGATGAAGAATGGGCGTGGGCGTATATCTTTGGTTTTTATACCGTCTGGGACCATGAGAACGATCACTATGTCGTGTCGGGCCTCTCCTTTGGAGACAGGGACGGCGCCATCCACGGCTGGTAAGCGGGTGCAAACAATTTTTTATATGCAAACACTTTACAAACCCCCATTTTTGTGTATAATCATATACAAGTGAATGATCTTCAGGGCGGGGTGTAATTCCCCACCGGTGGTATAGCCCACGAGCCGCAAGGTTGATTCGGTGAAACTCCGAAGCCGACAGTTACAGTCTGGATGAGAGAAGATGGTTTTGTACGCCTTCATTTTTGCGCTGAAGATTTCTAATATCTTCAGCGTATTTTTATTGGGGGTGGAGGGACGCAACTATGACACATGAGCACTGGATGGAACACGCGCTCGGCCTCGCCGCGCAAGGCCTGGGCTGGGTCAATCCAAACCCCTTGGTCGGGGCGGCAGTCATCAAAGACAGTCGAATCATCGGCGAGGGATATCACCGTAAATACGGTGCCCCCCACGCAGAGCGGGACGCCCTGGCCTGTTGCACCGAGGACCCTCGTGGAGCCACGATGTACGTGACGCTGGAACCCTGCTGTCACCACGGCAAAACACCTCCCTGCACCGATGCGATTATCGAGAGCGGGATCGCTACCGTAGTCGTCGGCTCGCGGGATCCCAACCCCAAAGTGTCCGGCGGGGGGGTCCAGATTTTGCGCGAACACGGCATCACCGTTATCGAGGAGGTATTACAGGGCCAGTGCGCCTTGATAAACGCCCCATTTTTCCACTATATCCAGGCTATAACGCCCTATGTGGTGATGAAATACGCCATGACAGCAGACGGAAAAATCGCCACGGTCACCGGGGCCTCCCGGTGGATCACCGGAGCCGTTGCCAGGGAGCACGTCCATGAGATCCGCCACGCCCTCTCCGCTATCCTGGTCGGCGTAGGTACAGTCCTGGCGGATGACCCCCTGCTCACCTGCCGTCTGTCCGAGAGCCGCCATCCCCTGCGGATTGTCTGCGATTCGGATTTGCGTATACCGGTAACGTCACAGATTGTTGTGACGGCAAAAGAAGTCCCTACGATTATCGCCTGCCACACTGCCGATCCGGTGCGGGCCAAGCCGCTCACAGATGCGGGCTGCCGGATCCTCCCCCTCCCCGGCTCCGACAGCCATGTGGATTTGACCGCCCTCATGGAGACCCTCCACAGGGAGGGAATCGACAGCGTCCTGGCCGAGGGGGGCGCAGGAATCAACTACAGCCTACTGCAGGCGGGCCTGGTACAAAAACTCCAAGTCTATCTGGCCCCGAAACTCTTCGGCGGGGAGACCGCCAAAGGCCCCGTGGGCGGCCAGGGGATTCTTCTGCCGGATCAGGCGTTTGCCCTAAGCGCCCCCGCTGTGACGCCCCTGGGGGACGACCTGCTCTTGGAATACCACGTGTTGGGAGGGAAATCCTAATGTTCACAGGTATTATCGAAGAGATCGGTACGATCCACGGCCTTGCCCGTGGCCCGCGCTCCGTCAAACTCACCATCAGCGGCGGATTGATCTTTTCTGATCTAAAACTGGGGGACAGTGTCGCCGTAGACGGCGTCTGCCTCACCGTGGCGGCCATAGACGGCCTCACCTTTACCGCCGATGTCATGCCGGAGACCTTGGATCGCAGCGCCCTGGGCGCACTCCGCCCCGGCAGTCAAGTCAATCTGGAGCGGGCCATGGCGGCGGACGGACGGTTCGGCGGGCATATGGTCTCCGGACACATCGACGGCATCGGGCGAATCGCAGACCAGCGCCGGGACGACAACGCAGTTTGGCTCCGGATAGAGACGGACACCCGTATCCTCCGCTATGTGATCGAAAAAGGCTCTATCGCCATTGACGGCATCAGCCTGACGGTAGCGAAGCTGGACGACAGCGGATTTTCCGTCTCCATCATCCCCCACACAGCCCAGGAGACGGCATTGCTCCAAAAGAAACCGGGGGATCAGGTCAATCTGGAGAACGATCTGGTAGCCAAATACGTGGAACGGTTGTTGGCCCCACGGGAAACAGACGCGCCGACGCCCAAGCTCACCTATGAATTTTTGGCCGAGCACGGATTTTAAATCGTAGGGGCGCACACTATGCGCCCGAATGGCCAAACACAGGAAAGGATCACACCCCATGTTCAAATACAACACCATAGACGAGGCCCTGGCGGATCTGCGGGCCGGGAAAATGATTGTCGTCACCGACGACGAGAGCCGGGAAAACGAGGGGGATATTATCGCCGCCGCCCAGTTTACTACGCCGGAGATCATCAACTTCATGGCCACCCATGCCAAGGGTCTCATCTGTATGCCCATGGATCAGGCCTTGACCCAAAAGTTAGGCCTTGACCAGATGGTGGCGCACAACACGGATAATCACTCCACGGCGTTTACCGTATCCATCGACCACGTGGATACGGGTACGGGCATCTCCGCCGCCGAGCGGGCGCTGACCGCCCGAAAATGTGTGGGCCCGGAGGCCCGTCCGGAAGAGTTTCGCCGGCCCGGCCACATGTTCCCCCTGTTGGCCCAGGAACACGGCGTCCTGGCCCGACCCGGCCACACAGAGGCCACGGTGGATTTAATGCGATTGGCGGGCCTCGCCCCCTGCGGCCTCTGCTGCGAGATCATGGGGGAAGACGGTCACATGATGCAGACCCCGGAACTGATCGAGTTCGCCAAGACCCACGATCTAAAATTTATCACTATCGAGGCCCTCCAACTCTACCGCCGCCAGCGGGAGGTCACAGTGGAGCCTGTCGCCGTCGCCAATATGCCCACCCGCTACGGAACCTTTACCATCCACGGCTATATGGACAAAGTCACAGGAGAACACCACATCGCCCTGGTCATGGGGGATATCACTACATCAGACCCCGTCCTCTGCCGGGTCCACTCAGAGTGTCTCACGGGAGACGCCCTAGGTTCCCGCCGCTGTGACTGCGGCGAGCAGTACGACATCGCCATGCAGTGTATCGCCCGAGCGGGCCGGGGCGTGCTCCTGTACATGCGCCAAGAGGGCCGGGGGATCGGTCTGCTTAATAAGCTGCGGGCCTACGCCCTCCAGGACGAGGGGCTGGACACCGTAGAGGCCAATCATAGCCTGGGCTTCGCCGACGATCTCCGCAGTTACGCCGCCGCCGCCCAGATGCTCCGGGATTTAGGCGTGGGTCAAGTCCGATTGCTCACCAATAACCCGGATAAGATAGAGCAACTGTCCCTCTACGGCGTCTCTATCACCGAACGAGTTCCCATCCAGGTGACGGCCAACCCGGCGGATTTGCACTATTTGAAAACGAAGCAGGAAAAAATGGGCCATATTCTGGACTATTGATGTAACAAGACCGCCTTGTGTTTCCCCCGCCTTCGGCGGTGAAACACAGAAAATAAACACTTTAGGAGGACACGCACCATGATTAAAACATACGAAGGCAACCTCGTATCCCAGGGGATCAAAGTCGGCATCGTCTGCGCACGGTTCAATGAGTTCATCGTATCCAAACTCTTAGGCGGCGCCATTGACGGGCTCACCCGCCACAACGTCCGGGAGGAGGACATCGAAGTGAGCTGGGTCCCCGGCGCATTTGAAATCCCCCTCATCGCAAAAAAAATGGCCCAGACAGGCCGGTATGACACCATTCTCTGCCTTGGCACGGTGATCCGGGGCTCCACGTCCCACTATGACATCGTCTGCAATGAAGTGGCAAAAGGCGTCGCACAGATTTCTATGGAGACCGGGATTCCCGTGCTCTTCGGGGTCAACACCACGGAGAACATCGAGCAGGCCATCGAGCGGGCCGGGACGAAAGCCGGCAACAAGGGCTACGATGCGGCCCTGGCCGCCATTGAGATGGTGAATCTGATCCGGGAGATCGGGTAGGGGGCACATCGCATTTGAAGTCAAGAAATCCTGTCCGGCGCCTTCTATACTGGGCTTGAGGAGGTGAGATGATCATGGAAAACGAACTCACAGCGGCAGTTGCCCGGATGCAGGCGTATATAGACTCGCACCTGCAAGACCCCATCACCGCAAAAGATGTGGCCAATGCGGCGGGGTATTCTCAGTACCATGCGGCACGGATATTCAAGGGGGAGACAGGCCTGTCCCCTTTTGAGTACATCCGCCGCAAGCGGCTGACTGAGTCCGCCCACGCCCTGCGGCAAGGGGGCCATAGCGTGCTGGATGTTGCCCTGGATTTCGTCTTTGACAGCCATGAGGGGTTCACCCGGGCCTTTGCCAACGGATTCGGGATCTCCCCGAAGAAATACGCCGCCTGTCCGCAGCCGGAAGGCTGGCTGATCCCACGCTATTATCTCAACCGCTCTCAATCAAAAGCGGAGGTAACGCACATGAATCAGACAGCGGTTATTTTTACACAAATTATCGAGCGCCCCGCACGAAAACTCATTCTCAAGCGGGGCAGACAGGCAGAGGACTATTTCTCCTACTGCGAGGAAGTGGGCTGCGGCGCAAACGACGACTCCGCCGCCTGGGATATTCTCTGTGAGATCAAAGAAGCCCTCTATGAGCCCGTCGGTCTGTGGTTGCCCGAAAATATGCGTCTGCCGGGGACGGGTTCCTACGCCCATGGCCTGGAAGTTCCAGCCGACTACGCAGGAGCGATTCCCCATGGATTCGACACCATTGAACTCCCGCCCTGCAAACTCCTGGTCTTCCAGGGTGAACCCTACAGTGACGAGACGTTCGAGACGGCAGTCGGCCTCTGTATGGAACGTATTTGCAAGTTCAATCCGGAAGTCTACGGCTATCAATATGCGCCGGAGTTGGCGCCCAGAATGCAGCTCAAACCCTTGGGCTGGCGGGGATATATTGAGATGCAACCGGTTGTGTCCATGGAGTAACTACATCGCAACAAGCCGCCCGGCAGGATATACTCCTGCCGGGCAGCTTGCTTTGTTCCGGTACTAATACGCCAACACCATGATCCGCTCTTTGCCAAAGACTTGGCCATTAAATCGAAACCCCAAAGACAAATAGAGTTCTGCCGCAGGCGTATTTTCCCGATCAACGCCCAGGAAAATTTGATGCCTGCTCGTATCCTTCTTTATGGTCTCTATCATCCGTTGTGTGGCCGCTCTGGCAAATCCTCTCCGCTGAAATTTCTGATCGATCATCAGGCGATACATCCAATATTCGCCGTCGTCCCGGTCAATGCAGTACATCAAAAACCCCACCAGCATATCGCCGTCATAGATGGCCGTAGGGACGCACTCTGGCTGGACGTATGCCTGGGCCAGAGAGATGGCGTTAGAGAGCACCAGATTTTTTTGCTCCTCACAGACCTCTAATCCGATCACGGCGGCGAAATTATCCACAGTCACTGGTTCTAAATGAATCATACGAGATCGCTCCTTTTCTTGAATTTGGGCATAAAAATGCCCGAGATATGGCTCTCCCGGGGATTAAAGCGCCGAAAATTAACGATACATGCCGGGAGCCATGTATGGTATCAGCATTTTGTTATTCGTCATCATACATCACTCCTTTCCATAGCAGTTGTTGCGCCCCTATATGCCTTTGACCTTCCCGCTGGGTGCGGAACTCTGCTCGCCGTAATAGATTAAACAAATGGGTCCCCACAAGGCAAAGCCATGTGGGGACCTGGCAGCGGGTGAAGGATTTGAATTGTCTCCACGCCACTTTGCCCCGTCTTTTCTAGCTTGCTACAAGTTCTTGAATTTCAGTAATACCAACACTTTCAGCCGATTTCATCTTTTTCAATCTGCTCTGGTCGCATCGTGTAAGTGGTCAAACAGGTGGTCATTTTCAGGTTATAAGTGGTCAAAATAGTGGTCGGAATTTGATGCGTAAAAAGTATATATGGGGCAGGGCTACTATTTCTTTAATTTTTCTTCCCAATTAGGCGGAAACCCTATGTGAAATAGGTTAATATGCGGCTGATACCGCTCAATCAAGGCCGTAATTTGGGGTAAGATACCATTACCCCAGCCCTCATCATCCATGTACAGGGAACGTACAACATACACCATGTCAAAAAGCCTTCTGCCCAGTGTGAAGTGTTGTCCCTTAGGCGTTTTCGGAATCGTCGGGAAAATCTGATAATATAGTCTGCCATAATGAGCACAAGCGTTCCTCAATTCGGTACAGCAACGTAACCAGCTTCTTAGAACCTCATAATTATAAGGTGTGTCCGGGTACATTATTTTTGCTAGTTCTCTTTGGTCTCTTCTGTGCAAATCTGAATAAAACAGCGAAACTGTACCAAATGAAAACAATTCCACGGCAACCCATAGCGGCAATCTTTTATTATATTTTTCAATATGGTGTGCAACAAAAGGAAGTGTTTTGTTCCGCTGAATTTCAGCGTTTAGTTTTTCAATGAAACCATCATGCTTATGGTAATGTCCGAATGTCATCGCATCAAGATAACCTAAACCACCATACTTTTGGGCATGATAGTGGGCGATTTGTGTTCTAAAGAATATTTCAATATCTTCCAACGCAGAAAGTAAAATTGCCCTAACTCTCTTATCAAATTCATAAATCTGGTAAACTGTCTCAAACCTAGTTCCCACTTTGTACCTATCGTTCTCCTTTTCTTTGAACGGGAGGAAATAGGCTGTCAATCTATAATAATTCATGCGCTTTAAAACTTCAATGCAAAAATCCACATCATCAACGATGCACCCTCGTTGAACCAATCTATCTACCTGCTCTTGAAATGAAAGCCATCTTTTATCTTCTGCCACATTAAACACCCCTTAAACCAAAAACGTCCCCCCTGGGCCACATCACACGCAAGCGTGGAGAGGTGCGGGGGGTCCTATCATTTTTATTATATGTGACTTTAGTCACATTTGTCAATATGTAATAGTATACAAAAATACTGGGGAGTCAAATGACCCCACGTGGTACGCATCGTGAAGAAGCGTGTGGGGTACTGTTATCCATAGTATATGCGAACAAAGCGAGTATGTCAACGCTTTTCTGCTCACAATATCCTCATTTTATCTCTTTCAAATCTTGGCCCAAACCGATCTGGAAACCGGGTAACAGGCACATGAACACAATCCACCTCAATTAAATCCACAGAACACCCAAAGGCATCCTCCAGCTCTTCTTGAAATCCATAAAATGCCATGCCCATCAACTTTGTACCCTCATCCTGCACAGCAAAATCTATGTCGGATTTCTCATCGGCCTCGCTACGAGCATATGAACCAAACAAATACATCTCTGTCACATCGTACTTATCCGCAATCGGTTTTAGTATTGCATGGATTTCTTCAATTGTGTAAGGCAAGTGACCCATACCTACAACTCCTTAGCCCAGCTTTATTATTTATGGTCAATAATGCTGTCCGAGGCTATAGTCTTCTTTTATACTCTGGAATTTTAATAATATCATGTGCATATTCTAAGAGCTTAGCTTGGCCATCTGTATTGAGAACAATAAATAAGTGTTCAATTTGTGATAACCCTTGAATTATTTTTTTGGCTTCCTCATTATATTCGAGTACTTCATCAAGTGTTTTAGAGGTTTCTGGATGGGGAGTATTATCGCTTTTTTGTATGTTTTCAAAATCAGAAATATTCTCAGGCCACTTCTCTTTTTGGTCGCCTGTTGGTATGTCAAATACATCGCAAAATGTACGATATTCATAATCGCTCATATCACCCTCTCCCTGTATCCACTCATCAATTCTAGATGGATGTGTTGTTTCTAAGCGCTCTAATAAATACTGAAACGTATCTTCATAGCAGGAGCCATCCTTAAAGATCTTTTGCTTTAAAAGTTGGCCGAAGATAGGTGGGATTTTGTAACGAGTAAGGTTTTCAAGCGTTTTTTGTCGAGTGTGGTCATGCCAATCTGAAATGCGAGTGTGAGGTCGGTTTTGAATAGGTGTTTCGCCTAAGAGGTAGGAAGATGTAGTGTTTAAGGCGGAAGCTAGTTGCGGAAGCATTTTCAGATATGATTTGCTTTTCCCCATTTTCCAGTTATTTGTCGTTCGTGCAGGGAGGTTAAGGTCTTGCTCAAATGTGGCATAGCTTGGATACTGGGCATCAATTAGGGAAAAAAGCCTGGATTTCGTGTCCATTTTAAAACTCCTTTTGTGCAAGCATACAAAAACGAAAATTTGAAGAATAATTATCCAAAATTGGCTTGAAGAATAATTTTTATTCGCTATAATAAGAATGTGTCCGTTTTAAGAGGGACTTCATCGAAAGCATAGATAATTGTCTGAAGATGTTTTTGATAAAAATATCATATCAGTCCAAAGATGAAAAGTCAACGGGAAGTCAAGCAGACTAGAAGAGAGGAGGTGAGCTGAAATGACTGAAAAACTAACTTTAAATGTAGCAGAAGCCGCAAAACTGATGGGCGTTGATAAGATGACAGTTTATAACCTATGTCATGCTGATAGAATCCCGCACTTGCGGATAGGAAAAAGGTTTCTCATCTGTCGCAAGGCATTAGGAGAATGGATCTACAATCAGTCTATTGGAAAAATCTCTGCGTGAATTAAGAGAGGAGTGTGTGTTTATGGCTACGGAATTACAGACAAGGCCGAACGTATCTGAAAAAGATGATTTAATTCGGGACATACTATTGGAATTTGGGGAGCTAATGCCAGAGGAGCAGGAAAAAGTTATTGATTTTGTTTTAACTTTAAAAAATAAAAATCTCTCTTAAAAAGTCACTATTAAGGCTAAAAAGCTATTAAGGCTAAATTATTACCTTCACGCTCTGCGCTGTTAGCCGTGCGAAGCGAAAGGCGGTCAGCGCAAAGCGTGACAAGGGCGGCGAAGCCGCCCTCAGCCCCCCCCCACCTAATAGGGGGGTACACACAGAAACAAAAAAACCCTCTATACGAGGTGCAAATCCAGTGATCGCAATTGATTGATGGTATTTCATGTCTGAAAAATGGACTATAACTTTTGAGTAAAATCAGACATTCTACTAGAGGAGGAGATCATATTAAGAATCTAAGCAAACGGCGTGAGGTCTGTGGTCTAACCCAAGAGGCTTTGGCAGAGATGGTAGGTATGAACCGTACATACCTCGCAGATTTGGAACGGGGAGCATATAAGTTGTCTGCCAAACTGTCCAAACGATTGGAAAGTGTTTTCGCATTGTTCGAGCACAACAATCCAATAGACGTGATGTACGACTATGTCCGTGTCCGCTTTCCATTCTCTGTTCCTGGTACAGATGAATTATCAATAGTCCAAGCCAACGCCAAGGAGATTATTGAGGGTGTGTTTGGCCTTCGGTTTGAGAGTTGGATAGATGAATCGAAAAAGCGGTATGGCTATGCTGGAATATATACTTTGGGCGATCTTCATGTGATGTATCCCCGATCAGAAGCCGCAAACATGGGGATATTACTTGAGCTAAAGGGCTACGGCTGCCGCCAACTAGAGTTTTACATGGAGAAACAAGGCCGCACATGGCATAGTTTTTTTCGTGCTTGTTATAATTACGTTCCTGATTTTAAGCGCTTAGATATAGCAATTAATGATCATGTGGGTATCTTGTCCGTGCCAGACTTGATTGAGAGGTGTGAGCAAGATGCATTTGACCTTATGCCCGTGCGTACATATCGTGCTCTCAAGTCAAGAGCACCCATTTATGGCGAAACAGTGGACAAAAAGCCTGCGATGGCGTGTACATTGTATCTCGGGTTCCCACGCAAAAGCAAAATATATTTCTGTTTGTATGAAAAAGACCATGAACGGAAAGCAAAAGCCAGACTTAACTTGGTGGACGCAGGGCCAAAGAATTGCTTTGAGATTCGATTATCCGAAGAATGCGCAAACTTTGCAGTACAAGAGATTATAGAGAAAGGCAGTGTAGAGACTGTTGCACTAAACATCATAGAGCAAGATGTAATATTCTGGGCTAGCCCAGATCAGCCGGATAAGACGTACCCACGCTGGACACAGTTCATCGGTGTAGGGCGGCATAAGGCAAAACTTGCGCTTTGCCCGAAGCCGTTTACTTTAGAGCGCAAACTCCAATGGATCGGCAAATACGCAATACCTACACTGAAAATGCTGGCGGTTCTGGATCAGTTCCACGGTACGAGTAAGCTTGATGATATGTATGCCCAAGCGGAGTTAAGCGACCATCAAAAACGGTTGCACGACCAAATGACCAAGCCTGTGGATGAAATACTCGTCCCAGCCTTTTTAAATAAACAGACCCATCCCCCGGCGTATGAGAAAGGAGATGAGGATGGTTTCGTGGAAACGAACATGAAACCGGGAGAAGTTCTAACGATGAATCGCAAGTTTACAGATATAAATAAGTAAAAATAGAAAAAATCGAAGGAGGTCTTTTTATGCCGAAACGCAACGCCAACGGCTCCGGTATGATCCGCAAACGGGAAGATGGCCGCTGGGAGGCCCGGTATACGGTAGGCCGTGATCCCGGCACCGGAAAACAAGTGCGGAAAACCATATACGGCAAATCGCAAGAGGAAGTTCGCAAGAAGCTGACACAAGTAACGGCGGCCATTGACGACGGGGTATACGTGGAACCCTCCAGAATGACCGTGAAAGCGTGGCTGGATATTTGGCTGGCTGAATACATGGGCGATAAGAAATACCTCACTGTCAAAGGCTACAAGGCCCAATGCAAGACACATATTAAGCCCGCTCTGGGAGCCATTAAGCTATCCGCACTAAAGCCTCACGACATTCAGAAGTTCTATAATGCCCTGGGGAACAGATCAGACGGCAAGAAGCCCCTGGCCTCAAAATCTATCCGAAACGTCCACGGAATCTTTCACAAGGCTCTTGCACAAGCCGTATCCCTCGGATATTTAAAACAAAACCCCGCTGACGTGGTTACTCTCCCAAAGGTCACAAAAAAAGAAATACAGCCGCTGACAGACGCCCAGGTGAGCAACTTTATCAAAGCTGTAGAAAAGGACGATTATTCCACCTTATTCAAGGTTATCATATTTACTGGACTTCGGGAGAGCGAAGCCCTGGGCCTGACTTGGGACAATATTGACTATGAGATCGGAAGTATCACTGTCAATAAGCAACTGCAAAAACGGCCC
The DNA here is from genome assembly GCA_009780435.1 of Oscillospiraceae bacterium. Lineage (GTDB taxonomy): Bacteria > Bacillota > Clostridia > Oscillospirales > Oscillospiraceae > WRAB01. The sequence continues at coordinate 23,711 of WRAB01000025.1, forward strand.
CTTGCTGACGGCGGCTTTGTCTTTGCTCCGCTCAAAAACAATAAGACCCGCCTACTCACTCCCGCACCGTATGTCATGGCCCTCTTGAAAACGCATGAATCAACGCAAAAGGTAGCACGGCTGAAAGCCGGATCAGCATGGCAAGGGTGGCAAAGTGAGAAAGATCGACAGACCGCCCTAGTCTTCACAAACGAGTTGGGCCGCCATCTGATCCACAACACCGTGTATGCGCATTTTAAGAAAATCGCCCGGGAAATTGAGGTGCCTAACACCTGTGTCCACGATCTACGCCACACCTACGCCGTAATCAGTCTACAGTCCGGGGATGATCCAAAGACCGTACAGGAAAACCTGGGACACCACACAGCGGCCTTTACCTTGGACGTCTATGGACACGTCTCGGAGAAGATGAAACAGGACAGCGCCAACCGCATGGAACGCTACATAAAAAATCTGCAAGTGGTCAAACAAGTGGTCAATCGCCGTTTTCAAGCATAGAAAAAACTCTGCAATCACTGTAATTGCAGAGTTTTTTCGTGGCAGCGGGTGAAGGATTTGAACCCTCACATACGGAGTCAGAGTCCGCTGTGCTACCATTACACAAACCCGCTCTGCTTATTAAAAGCAAAGACTATTATATAAGATTTTCCCCCGTTGTCAAGGTTTTTTCACCGTACCCATATAGGCAAATCCCTGGGGCGCTACGGGCGGGTTCTGCCCATCGGTCTCAAATCGGAATACCTCGCCCTGGGCTTCTGTGGCAAGGGCCAGATGACAGAGGGCAATCCCTACGTCTAACTCTTCGAGATCGTACAGCAGTGCACGCAGTTTCTTGGGAACTGCCTGATAGACATGGATATCACCATCCCGGGCGATAAAATACCAGGGCTGGCTGTTGATCCCAGACGGGGCTAGGCGGGCGGCCTCCAGTCTTGGATCGTCCCCCGAGGCGATCTCTGTGAGGCTCTTACGCTTAAACTCCGCCGCTGTTCTGGTCTGGGGCTCGGCGGCCTCGCCGAAGCAAAGAGAGAGGATATCGTCTTTCGCCTCGGACTTCTCCCGGCCCTTTGCCACACCCAGCCAACAGGTGCCCAGGCCCCGGGCAGACAGATACAGATCCAACTGCTGGAACAGAAATCCCGCGCAGAGTTCCCGATAGGGGGCCGGTACGCCGGAGATGATCAAATAGTGGGGCGCCTTTGGCACAAGCATCCCCTTGAGCTGCGCCCGCTCCACAATGCGGTGAGTGATCTGCACCTCCGGGAACAGGGGCCGCATCCCATGGATGAAAGCCTCGATCTCCGCTAGCTGCTCGGCGGGTAGCGGGGTCATGGTGTATTTGCGGCAGGATTTGCGGAGATAAATTTGATTGTATAGATTCATGTGAGACCCTCCTAATGATTAAAACTTGAACACACAAATAAAAACCACCTACAATTTTCATTTGCAAGTGGTTTTAAACTCTATACAACCTTTTTCAATACCCCATTTGCCTCTAATCTATCATATTCAGCTTTAATTATTTCAAGACTAAAATGCGGCTTAATTTCATGTACATCATGTGCGATTGCTTCTTTACTACAATCCCAGTCGTTCATTTTAGAGTTGTGATACAAATAAACAGTAGTAGTTGACAGTTCGAGTTCTTTTGCATTTTTTTCACCAAATAGCTTTAATAATTCATTGATTTCTTTTTCAAAGGAGGTGGAAAAACTTTTGTCCGCTTGGCTGTCCTCTGCATGAATAGAATATCCCACATGCCCGGAAGGATAGGAGACGGTTTTCATTGAAATTATATTTTGACATTCAGCAAAATCTATATCTTCCATCACTTCCGTGGAATATGGGCCAAAGGTATAAATTTCAAAATCATACTCCAGCGGCATCTTGTAGATTTGTTGTAACAAGAAAAGATATTTCATCATTGCAGTTTTGCCTAAACCGGGATTTTTCGTTGCCAATTCACGTATAATGTCAAATCTTTTCGCCATATCCATAATGCTCTCCTCCCATTTTTATCTTATCACATAAAATCTTTTCTGACAAGGTTTCTCAGTCATTGATTTTACAATATCTGATTTTTCACTTAGCGGTTGCATGCCATTTCCATCACAAATTTTAATATCCTTGTCAAGTTTATACCACGATGTATGCGCTTCGTCTAAATAGGATTCCTGATCGCTATAAGTAGCTTTCAGTTCAAGTAATTTGCTTTCATCGGTTTCTGTGGGCCTAACTTGTGTTTCATATATGCACTTGTAATGCTTTCGATTACATATAATATCTCCGGATGAGCTCGCTTTTCCTGTAATAATTTGTGAATACATAAACCAATCATCATATTTTAAATACTCGTCCAACTTGCTCGGCGGAGGATAGCATTCTTTATGTTTCTTTGCTTTTTTCAGAATTTCTTTGCAGGCCATATAAATGTGGTGATCATATATTCGTCTTACCTTATGAAAATAAACTTGAGCAAACATTTGGTATCTTGCAATAACTAGACTTTCTGCAACATGCCAGCCGCCCGCTTCGATGGCTATCGCAGGGTCATCGGTCTCTGTTTTTGCCAAAGTCATGCAACTGACTAATCTGCTCCTGTCATACAGTCCATAGCTTACGCCTAAATGAATAGAATCTCTTAACAAATAGTCAGCTCTGTCTGCATCAAGTTGTCCTGATATCAGTTCTCTCCATAGCAACAACCTTGCTGCCTTTGACCTAACTTTTGAATCGCCCAGCAATGCAGTTACCTCATCGACTGTAACTGAGTAACTATTGCTCTCGTGGCACTCAATTAGTTCTTTAAAAATTGTTTTTATAATTTCTATACTGTAATCCTCGTGCTTATATCTTTTGTGTCCAGTCGGTAGCGGTGGCATAAGGTCTTCCCCGGCATGAGAAAATGGAGCATGGCCTATATCATGTAAAAGAGCTGCTAACCTTACTATTTTTCGATATTTTTTAATACCTGCTTCGTCTAAAGATAAGCTTGCCAGAATCTCTTTTGCAGGTTTTTTTGAAATAATACTGTCGTACATATCTGAGGCCATTTGCATTACGCCAATAGAATGTTCAAAGCGGGTGTGTGTAGCCCCTGGATATACCATATCTGTTAAGGAAAGCTGTTTGATTCTTCGTAGTCGTTGAAATACAGGATGATCAATAATAGCGCATTCTTGCTCATCTAAAAAGACAAAACCGTAAACAACGTCTCGAATCTTTTTTATTTTAGACAATTTTCAATCTCCTATAGCTAGAAAGTACAAAAGCATGACTAATATCACCAGAAACAATCATACAAATCAACAACTTTACACACAAAAAAGCCGAGCTTCCCGTCTGAATACGTTCCGCTCGGCTTTTGCCCCGCCGTCGAGGTATTATAAGCCACTTGGAACAAAAAGTCAAGCAGAATTTTGGGTATTTGGGTATTTTTTAATTTCTTAAAAAATCATGGTCGCAAAGTAGTCTTCCACTGTCTCCGCCCGGCGCAGAGGCTGGATGGAGCCGTCCTTCCGCTTCAACAGTTCTGCCGAGCGGAGTCTGCCGTTATAGTTATAGCCCATGGAGTGGCCGTGGGCGCCGGTGTCGTGGATGACCACATAGTCGCCGATCTCGATCTCCGGCAACGCCCGATCTATGGCGAATTTGTCGTTGTTCTCGCAGAGAGAACCCGTCACGTCGTAGACGCGATCCAAGGGGGTCTGCTCTTTGCCCAGCACCGTGATGTGGTGATAGGCCCCGTACATGGCTGGCCGCATCAAATCTGACGCAGAGGCGTCCAGGTTCACGTATTGCTTGTAGATATCTTTCTTGTGAATCACCCGGCTGACGAGACACCCGTATGGCCCCAGCATATAGCGACCCAGTTCCGTATAGATGGCCACGTGGCCCAGCCCCGCCGGGACTAAAATCTCCTCGAAGGCTCTCTTCACCCCTTGGCCGATGGCGAAAATATCATTCTCCCGCTGACCCGGCTCATAGGGGATGCCGATCCCGCCGGAGAGGTTGATGAAAGTGATATTGGCCCCTGTCTCCGCTTTCAGTTCCACCGCCAGTTCAAACAGAATGGCGGCCAGACGGGGATAGTAGTCGTCGGTGACAGTATTGGAGGCCAGAAAAGCGTGGATGCCAAACTCTTTGGCCCCGTAGTCCTTGAGTTTTGTAAACGCCTCTGCCATCTGTGGCCGGGTCATGCCGTACTTGGCGTCGCCGGGATTGTCCATAATCTGGTTATCCAGAGAGAATACGCCACCGGGGTTATAGCGGCAACTGATCCTCTCCGGGATGCTGGCGACTTCTTTCAGAAAGTCCACGTGGCTGAGATCGTCCAGATTAATGATGGCCCCCAGCTCCACGGCCTTTTGATACTCCTCCGCCGGGGTAGCGTTGGAGGAGAACATGATCTCATCCCCCACAATCCCCACCTGCTGGGAGAGTAGTAGCTCCGCCAGGGTGGCGCAATCGGTGCCGCACCCCTCCTCCTGCAAAATCTTGAGGATACCGGGGGTGGGCGTGGCCTTTACGGCGAAATATTCTTTAAATCCCGGATTCCAGGCGAAGGCCTCCCGCAGATTGCGGGCATTCTGCCGGATTCCCGTCTCATCGTAAAGATGAAACGGCGTGGGATAGGTTTGGGTAATCTCTCGTATCTCATCCAGGGTGACAAAAAGCTCCTTCATGGGTGTATGCTCCTTCTATGTATCTGCTGACTTCACCGCACTACTATACTAGAAAATTCCTTGTAAATCAAGACACTGGCAAAAGTATTCGGGCTTTTCCCTATTGCGTGAGAATCAGCTTTCACAGTTTGACTTGTGTTGCACCACGGTTTCGTATTATACTATATGTATGTATATACAGACGGAGGTGTCATATGGCCAAATACGAACGCCGCTTGACCGGCAATTTTGATACGCTGCTCAATAAACTGCATACAGAGATTCTAAGCGGAAGCATTTCCGCCAGCTTTCAGGGGGGCAGCGACTACACGGTAGACGATGTACGCTGCGCCGTGCGCGTGTATGAGCGATACAGTTGGGTCGGGAGTAATCGACTTGCTGCAAATATCACCCTGGTGGGACAGGGGGATCAGCTATTCCTCTCCGTCATCGCCTCTGGCGGGAGTCAGGCGGTATTTTTCAAGGTCAACACCTGGGGCGAGGAGAGCTTTTTAAATAAAATTATCCGGATTGTAGAACGGGCCTGAACGCCTATAAAAAGCGGCTATCCCCTTTGACGAGACAGCCGCTTTCGACGCAGTGTGCCACCCCGTGGCGCACCACTTGACACAGGGTTCTATTTTCGATCTTCCATATCTATCATCAACATGTTTCTCGCATCTATCCACTGACCGGCGTCTGTTCTGCAAAGACGGGATCTCACTTGTCTCTATCTCTGCAATCACTCTCATGCAATCAAGCTTCGCGGCTTTCGCTAAGTGGCGGAGACCTCCGCCTTTTACTTGCCGGCATCTTTTGTGTCCAGGTATAGTATGTGTCTCATTTGCCCGGATACACGCTGAAAAATTTTGAAATGTATTTGATCAATAATGAATACACTATAAGGACAACCCCAACTCAAAAAAGGAGTGTTTTTCATGGCCAACCTCGGCACCATCATCCTCATCGGAATTTTGATTTTACTGACCGTGATTATCTTTCGCAGGCCCTTCGGCTGTCTGCTTCGCCTTATAATAAACACGATTGGCGGATTTATCATCTTGTTTCTCTTCAATTTTGTGGGCCAATTCTTCGGCGTCACCTTGAGCTTAGGCTGGTTCAACGCCGTAATCGTCGGCATCTTCGGTCTCCCCGGCGTAGGGCTTTTGCTGATTTTGCAGTGGCTATTTGGTATTTCAATGGGGATTTAAGTCGTTTTCTTAAAGAGAACCCATTGTAAAATTCTAAAATTGATATCCAGCATTTCGGAGAAAACCAGAGAAAATCAGAGAAAATCGAAGCACACTATAATGCAAATTATATTTTTCAAAAAAGACTGTTGACAGGCTTTGCGCCTTGTGGCATAATGACCAAGCGACATTTGAAAGAAAACGAGTTGGAGGCTTAACACTATGTCCACTTACATGGCAAAAAAGGACACTGTCACACGCAAGTGGTATGTCCTTGATGCGGCCGGCAAACCCCTGGGCCGCACAGCGACTGTGGCAGCTGATCTTTTGAGAGGCAAACACAAGGTCACCTACACCCCCCACGTTGACTGCGGCGATTTCGTTATCGTCTTAAATGCAGGTCAGGCAGTTCTAACAGGAAAGAAGCTCGAGCAAAAATACTATCGCACCCACTCCGGCTGGCCCGGCGGTCTGAAAGAGACCAAATATGGCCGTCTCATGGAGACGAAGCCAGAACTAGCTATGAGCTTAGCTGTCAAAGGGATGCTTCAGAAGAACACCATCGCCAGCGCACAGCTCAAGCGTTTGAAGGTCTATCGCGCCGGCGAACACAAGCACCAGGCCCAGCAACCGGAAGCCTGGACGGCCGAATAAGGGAGGGTAACGCATCATGTATAAGAGCAAAAAGCCGTACCATTACGGCACAGGCAGAAGAAAGTCCTCCGTGGCTAGAGTGCACCTCTTCCCCGGCGGCACCGGTCAGATCACCATCAACAACCGGGACATGGACGACTACTTCGGGCTAGAGACCTTGAAACTCATCGTCCGCCAGCCCCTCAATCTGGACGCTGTGAGCCTGCTGGGTAAAGTGGACATCCGTGCCACCGTCTCCGGCGGCGGCGTCACCGGCCAGGCCGGTGCCATCCGCCACGGCATCGCCAGAGCCTTGCTCCAGTTGGACGAGAATTACCGGGGCGCACTGAAAGCCGCCGGATTCTTAACCCGTGATCCGAGAATGAAAGAGCGTAAAAAATACGGCCTCAAGGCCGCCCGGAGAGCACCTCAGTTCTCCAAGAGATAATATGCGACTATTTGAGCCCCTTGAAAACCCTAGTGTTTTCAAGGGGTTTCGTGTTTTAGGGTGCGTTAAGATTGCGCGAAAATTTGACGGTATGACACAGGTATGACACAAAATTAGATCAACAAAAAGCGGGGGTAAACGCCCCCGCTAAATCATGTCAATTGCGTCGATCAACTGCTGTACGTCAAAATGGGTATATACCCTTTCCGTCAATGTCATTGCGCCGCTATGTCC
>WRAB01000026.1 GCA_009780435.1 Oscillospiraceae bacterium
AGGGCTTGCGCCCTTTGTCTGTCTGACGGGGGCGGCTTGCCGCTGCCCCCGAACCCCCACGGCTGACCTGGAGAAACAAGGTAAAGCAAAGACCGCTTTACCTTGTTTCTCCAGGTTCAATTTGCCTATCGCAAGTTTAGTAGAGGCCTGATTCGTTGATGATGATCATTGCGTGGTTTTGACCTGATGCACCGATTCGGTGCATCAGGTTATCCTCTACCTCTACATGCTTTTGAAGGATGGTGGTGGCTTGCCAGATAAGGGTGTATCTCCTACGAACTAGTTTTGGACAAAACAAAAGCGCCCATCTCGATTGCTCGAAATGGACGCTCAATGGCTTTTGAAACCTGAGAAATTTAATACGGTTGTCCGTGGTACTTGTTTGATACTAGTGAATTTGATCTCACTTGATCGCTATGGTACTTGTATGGAACTTGTGAGCTTTATTTTACCCTGTTTTCGGCACATCCAAGAATTGAAAAATCTTGATTTTCCAACAGTTGTAGCGGTTCGGCTATTGAACAAATCTTATATAAATTATCTACGCACGAGGAAAACACCCGGCTCTGCGGCGCAGGGATAATCCTCCGTCAGGCTTCGCCTGCCACCTCCTTTAAGAAAGGAGGCTTTTTATGTTCACAGCTTTATGCCACCGGCATAGTCGATAGTTTTGAATAACGAGAGCGCCCGGAATGATTGATTTCTCAATCGTTCCGGGCGTTGTTGCGCTTGTGGAATGCGATCTTACCGCTCAACTTCGCTTAGCATATTTCTTATAGCAATATTTACGAGCTTATAAATGCTTACGCCATATTTTGCTTTTAGGTTCTCAAGTCCCGCCAAATTACTTTCTCTCATCCAAACAGTATGAACAGGCGTTATTTCATGTTCATCTTTTTCGTATACAGCTATATTCTCTATTTCAATCAGATACTCTACACTTGCATTTATTAGAGCCGGAACAGAGGCATCGTATATTTTAGACAAGCTTTCGAGCTTTGTATAAAATTACAATGTTTATAATGTAATTAAGTCTTGATTTCTAAGGTGATTTTTGCTAAAATAATAAAAAGCACAGTGCGCTGTAATCGTTATTCTCGCATAGAAAAATCAGCCCCCGTACAGAAAAATCTGTACGGGGGCTTGCGTCAGTTTACATTACTTCTCTTCCGCTCTCGCCTTTGTGTCGGCGATGACTTTTTCCTGGATGTTCCCCGGTGCGTCCTCGTAGCGGGCAAACTCCATGGTGAAGCTACCTCTACCCTGGGTCATGGAGCGCAGGTCGATGGCATAGGTACTCATTTCAGCCATGGGGACTTCCGCCTCCACGATCTGGGTGCCGCTCTCTGCGGGGTTCATGCCCATGATGCGGCCTCTCCGCTTGTTGAGATCCCCGATCACATCCCCCATGTAGGAATCCGGCACCGTGACTTCCAGATTGCCGATGGGTTCTAAGAGCACGGGATTCGCCGTGGGCAGGCCCGCCCTGTAGGCCAGCATCGCCGCCGTTGTGAAAGCGATTTCCTTGGAATCCACCGGATGGTAGGATCCGTCTACTAAGGTCGCCTTTAAGAACACCACAGGATACCCCGCCAAGACGCCCTGGCGGCAAGATTCCCGGATCCCTTTTTCCACTGCGGGGAAGAAGTTTCGCGGAACGCTCCCGCCGAAGATTTTCTCTTCAAAGGTCAGCTCTTCTGTGTCGCCCGGCTCGAACTCGACCCATACGTCACCGAACTGGCCCGCGCCGCCGGACTGCTTCTTGTGGCGGCCCTGGACTCTGACTTTCTTGCGTATCTTCTCCCGATAGGGTACCCGGGCCGGCGCCAACTCCACTTCTACGCCGAATCTGCTCTTGAGTTTTGCGCACAGGACGTCGATATGGATATCGCCCTCGCCCGACAAGACCAACTGCCCGGTCTCGGCATTGCTCACTAGGGAGAATGAGGGGTCTTCTTCATTTAAACGGTTCAGGCCCGTACCGATCTTATCCTCCTGGCCCTCTGTCTTCGGCGAAATCGCCTGGGAGTAGCAGGGCTTCGGGAATTTAATCCCGGCGGCGGCGATCAGTTTCTTCGGATCACAGAGGCTGTCCCCCGTCTTAGTATCTGAGAGCTTGCCCACAGCGCCAATATCACCGCAGCCAACCTCGGAGACCTCTTCGCTCTTTTTGCCCTGCATCACGTAGATACGGCTCATCTTCTCCGCGGAACCCGTGCGGACATTGGTCAGGGTCATATCCGGCGTCACCTTGCCGGACAGCACCTTGAAGAAAGAGAACTTTCCGTATTGATCCGACACAGTCTTATAGACCACAGCCACGGTGGACCCGGATGGATCACAGGCGATTTCCACTTCTTTTCCATTTTCCTCGCCGACTTCCACACCCACTTCGTCAGGGCTGGGAACCAGGTCGCTGATGGCCCGTAGGATACTCTTGACGCCCAGACCCGTCACAGCGCTGCCGGTGAATACGGGGAACAGGGTCAAGTCTCGGATACCGGCCCGTAGGCCTGCAACTTTTTCTTCCTCGGTGAAGGGCTCGCCGGAGAAGTATTTCTCCATGAGTTCCTCACTGGTCTCCGCCACGCTCTCGTTGACGGCGGTGTAGAGTTCTTCCAGCTCTGCGGCCATCTCGGCGGGGGGCTCGCACTCGGAGAAATTGCCTTTGGCATCCATGGAAAAAGCCTGATGGGTGATGAGATCTACGAGACCCGTACACTTGCCGGCACCGTCTACAATGGGGGCAATCATGGGGCAGATGCTGGTGCCGTATCTCTCTCTGAGATCATCAAACACGCGGTGGAAATTTGCGTTCTCCTCGTCGATTTTAGAGATGAAAAACATGCGTGGCATCTTCCGGTCATTTAAATATTTCCACGCCTTCTCGCCGCCGACCCCGATGCCGTCCTTGGCGGTACCGACAATAATCCCCGCATCTGCCGCACGGAGGGCCTGGAATACCTCGCCGACAAAGTCAAAAAAGCCAGGGGTGTCGATCATGTTGATCTTCTGATCTTTGTACTTGGCGTACATGGTGGTCGCAGAAATGGAATTTTGGCGTTTGATCTCTTCGGGGTCATAGTCACCCACTGTGTTGCCGTCCTGGACCTTGCCCTGGCGGTCAATCATGCCGGTGATCTTGAGCAGGCTCTCAGCAAGACTTGTCTTACCGGAACCACCGTGACCGAGAAAGCAAATATTACGGATATCCTTCATCGCATAGCTCATAAGATATGTTCCACTCCTTTTACTATTGGCCTTAGCCGCCAAGAAATCATGCGAGTTCGCATGATTTCTTGGCGGTTACACACATGCAGATATTATACACGAATCTAAACGCAATGACAACAAATTTTTTGTCCTAATTCAATACATCCGAGAGCACAATATCCAGCACCCGGGTAAAGGTCTTTTTCACACGGGTACTCGTCTCCATGACTTCTTCGTGATTAAGGGCCGCACCCGTCATCCCCGCCGCCATATTGGTGATGCAGGAGATCCCCAGGACACACATCCCACAGTGGGCCGCCACAATGGCCTCCGGCACAGTTGACATACCCACGGCGTCGGCGCCGATGGCACGGCAGAAGCGGATTTCCGCCGGGGTCTCATAGTTGGGGCCGGAGAACATAATATACACGCCCTCCGCCAGGTCGATCCCCTCCCTCGCCGCCGTCTCGATCAAGCATTTCCGCAGGGCCGGATCGTAGACATTCGTCATATCGGGGAACCGGGGGCCGAACTCGTCCAAGTTCTTGCCGATCAAGGGATTCTGCCCGGAGTAGTTGATGTGGTCGGCAATCACCATGAGCGCCCCCTCTGCAAAGGCCGCATTGACCCCCCCGGCTGCGTTGGTGATGACCACAGTCCCGATCCCCAGCTTTTTCATCACCCGCACGGGGATGGTGATCTCCTGTTGGCAATATCCCTCATAGTAGTGAAAGCGCCCCTGCATAGCCAGGATCGTCTGGCCGCCCCGCCGACCTATCACCAGTTGACCCTTGTGCCCCTCTACGGTGGAGTGGAGAAATCCGGGGATTTCCCCATAGGGAATCTGGATGGTCTGCTCCAACGTATCGGCATAGTCCCCCAACCCGCTGCCCAGGATCATACCCACTTGGGGCCGCTGACCTCCCAGTTTTTGCTGAATATACGCTGTGCTTTTCTCAATGCGCTCTAATACTGTCATAAACAAACATCCGCCTTTCTGTTGTTGACTGGATTTTATATCCTCTAGTATAGTCTGTCCGTGGGCGTTTGTAAATAATAAGAATCAGCAATTAAGTTCTTTTAGAATTTAATCGCTGATTCGTGAAACTGGCTTGTCACTGGCCTATTTAGTCTGTATAATAGCAACAGGAATTGCCGCTAGGCGGCTCGGTCACTCCCTATGAGGGGAGGTGACGCTATGGGAGCATACGTTACATACGAGATGCTTTTTGCGCTTGTTACGTTGTTTCTAGCTGTTATTGCCCTGTGTAAAAGCAGGAAAAAATAACACGAGACGCCTTTTGCAAGGCGTCTCATTCTCATTCATAAGGACTGAGCCGCCCCGTTACAAGCGGCAATTCCTCTTTGTACACTTATTATACACCCAGCCAACTACCCTGTCAATCCCCACTCTCACTGGAGGCGACCTCTTGATTATAGAACTTGAACCACTAGACTTAAAAAACGCACAAGACGTATATGACTTTGAAGTTGAAAATCGAGCGCATTTTGAAAAACATCTCCCGTCAAGGGGAGATGTTTACTATGATTTTGAAAAATACAACGACATCATTCGAGCAATCATTGCTGAACAAAGTCGTGGCGAATGTCTCATGTACGTCATTCGAGATGAAACAGGAAAAATAGCCGGACGGGTCAATTTTTCTTCTATTCAAAATGAGCCCATAAAAACCGCAGAGCTGGGATATCGCATTGGACTGGCGCACACCGGAAAAGGCATCGCAACGAAGGCCGTTCACCTGGCGCTGCAATTGGCTGAAGACCACAATTTACAGAAAATTACCGCAGGTACAGCAACTGAAAATATTGCCTCACAAAAAGTATTAGAGAAAAATGGATTTTCTCTTGTTGGGAAAACAGAAAACTATATGGAACAAAACGGGAAGTCAATAGATAGTTTCACGTATGTCAAGTTTTTAAGACATACCGAGTAATCCCCCACCGGAGGCCACCCCATGACCAATCTCCAAACAGACGTCCGCTATATTAAGGGCATCGGCGAGAAGCGTGCCAAGGCCCTGGAAAAACTGGGCATCTCCTGCCTGGGGGATTTGGTCGCCTATTTCCCCCGGGCCTATGATGACCGCCGGGCGGTATCCCCCATCGGGAACCTCACTCCGGGGGATACCGTCTCTGTCCGGGCCATTATCGCCGACGAGCCCAGGCTCTCCCACGTGCGCCGGGGATTGGATTTGATTAAATTCCGGGCGGTGGACGAGGCGGGCAGTTTGCAGATCACCTTTTTCAACCAGAGCTATCTAAAAGGTCAGCTTCTGCGGGGGGAGAGCTACGTCTTCTACGGCAAAGTAACGGGTACCCTCCTGGCCCCCGCCATGCAGAATCCCGTAATGGAAAAAGAGGCGGACGCCGGGCGGATGACGGGGCGGATTGTCCCCATCTACCGCCTGACCCAGGGGGTGAGTTTAAATCTCCTCTCCCAGGCCGTAGCCCAGGGGCTCACCGCCTGCGGGGACCACTTTCCCGACCCCCTGCCGGAATCCGTCCGCACGTCCCACGATCTGGCCCAGACCGCATTCGCCTATCACAACATCCATTTCCCGGACAGCGAAGAATCCCTGGAACTGGCCCGTAGGCGGCTGATCTTTGAGGAACTGTTCCTCCTGGCCACGGCAATGGGCTTCTTGCGAGACCGCCGGACGGACTACAACGGCCGCCAGATTCCCGTAGCGGATTTGACCCCCTTCTATGACGCCCTCCCCTTCACCTTGACAGCCGCCCAAAAGCGGGCCATCGCCGACGCCGCTGCCGATATGGGCCGCAATGTCCCCATGGCCCGGCTGATCCAGGGGGATGTGGGTTCCGGCAAGACCGTGGTCGCCGCCGCCTGTATTTGGCTGGCCTATCAGGCCGGACATCAGAGCGCTTTCATGGCCCCCACGGAGATTTTGGCCAAACAACACTACGATACTCTATCAAATCTGCTCTTCCCCTTGGGAATCCGGGTGGGGCTTCTGACCGGGAGCCTCACCGCCAAGAAAAAGCGAGAGTTGGGCGATCTCATTGAGACGGGCTATTTCCATCTCATTGTCGGCACCCACGCCCTGATCTCGGCGGGGGTACGGTATCGGGATCTGGCTCTGGTCATCACCGACGAACAGCACCGCTTCGGCGTAGACCAGCGGAGCGCCCTCACGGAGAAGGGGGATCACCCCCACGTGATGGTTATGTCCGCCACGCCCATTCCCCGAACCCTGGCGCTCATCATCTACGGCGATCTGGACGTCTCCATCATCGACGAGCTGCCCCCCGGCAGACAGGCGGTGGACACCTTTTCTGTGGACGAGACCTATCGCCAGCGGATTTTCCGCTTCACGGAAAAACTCTTGGACGAGGGGCGGCAAGCTTTCTTCGTCTGCCCCGCCATCGAATCCGATCCCGAGGATATGTCCGGCGGCCTGAAAGCCGTAGAGGAATACGCCAAAAATCTGCAAACGGATATCTTCCCCAATCGAAACGTGGCCTTTCTCCACGGCAAGTTGAAGCCAAAAGCAAAAGAGGCCATCATGGCCTCCTTCGTGGCGGGGGAGATTGATATTCTGGTCGCCACTACGGTCATTGAAGTTGGGGTGGACGTGCCCAACGCCGCCCTCATGGTTATCGAGAACGCCGAGCAGTTCGGCCTGGGCCAGCTCCACCAGCTCCGGGGCCGGGTGGGGCGTGGGGCCCATAAATCCTACTGCGTGCTCATCTCGTCCAATCAAAACGAGACCACCCAGGCCCGGCTGGACGTCCTCTGTAAGACCAACGACGGATTCCAGGTGGCAGAGGAAGACCTGGCCCTCCGTGGCCCCGGCGATTTCTTCGGCTCCCGCCAACACGGCCTCCCGGAGATGCGCCTGGCCAATTTGCAATACAACATGGATATCCTCTCCCAGGCCCAACAGTCCGCCGTGGCACTCTTGGAGGATGATCCGAAACTGGAATCCCCCGCCCACCGGGCATTGCGGGATCGGATTCAGACCATGTTTGATTTGCATGGGGATGGGTTTCATTGAGTTTGCCCCTCTGCGAACCGGGCTGTCTCTATTGTGGCGAATCAAATTATAGCAGACATATAAAAGTCGTGACAAATGTCACTACTTTGTTTTCGCACCTCTGCTATACTAATGGAGTCCCCTTGCAATAAGGGTGCTTCAAAGGAGCGTGGTTCACAGTGAGCGAGCAAAAGAAGGCAACCCTTATAAAACTCTATAAAGCCTATACTGTTGTGGATTGGATTATCGCAATAATAATTATTGGGACACCTATCATTCTAATTGCGGCACCGTTTATTCCCGCAGCACTCCAAGGCTTAGAACCAGATCCCGGCGCTGTTTTAGAATCATTTGATTCATTGATCTATGCAATCAGTAATATACCTATTGTGGTTATCGTTCCACTTTTTATTTTTTATACTGTTTATACCGTGTTTTGCTTTGTTCTGTATATAAAAGTATGGCCTATCAAAGAAATACCGAAAGGGTTCATGTATTGGTTCGATTGGCTTTTAACAATTGGGCTGACTGCGTATGAGTTATTTATCTTCTATGTCATCTTGTTTGGGGGAACTGTGTAATGCTGCACACAAAACCGGTCACAAAAAACATTAAATATGATAAAGAAGGCTTTCATCATATAAAAGCGCTGTATGGCTCCGCCTTTCCCAGGCAAGAGCAGGCGCCCCTTGGGTTTCTCATCAATCAAACAAAAAAAGACACCGTCAGATTCGATGCCTACTACGATGGAGATGTATTTGTGGGCTTGACCTATACGATTTCGTCCGGGGACATGACCTATTTATGGTATCTCGCAACCCGGTCAGATCTGCGCTCTAAGGGATACGGCTCACAAATTATGCAGCACCTCCGTGAACTGTACCCAAATAATCGCATTGCACTAAACCTGGATGCGCAGGATGAAACCGCAAGCGACAGCGAGATACGGAAAAAGCGTAAAGAGTTCTATATTAGAAACGGCTATACCCCTACCGGATATCTGTGTATGTTCCACGGCAATCGGCTTGATGTCATGTCTATAAACGGCAACGTAACTTCCAATGAATTTTTGTCTATTTTCAGGGATTATTTCGGCCCGATTATGTACTTCTTCGCCCGGCCAAAAATTATATCGCAACAATAAGAGGCGCTATTGCTTCCAAGGTCTTGTGACATCCCACGTCACGAGACCTTTTCTTATTCCACGATTTCCTCAAATACAATCTTCACCTCGAACAAATCCCCTGAGGCACGGATGGCAAACTGGCCGCCCATGAGCTCCACAAGGCTTTTGGCAATATAGAGCCCCAGCCCGTTCCCCTCTGTCTGTCTCGCCCGGTCCCCACGGATAAACTGCTCCGTCAGGGCGTTGCCTACGAGGTCGATTGGGTCTTGGGATATGTTTTTCAGCGCAAACACGATCTGTCCCTCTCCCTGTGTGATCTCCGCAAACACACGGGTGCCGGTGAGGGTATATTTTGCCGCATTAGAGAACAGATTTTCCAATACCCGCCACAGGTGTCTGCTGTCCACATAGGCATAGACCGGCTCGTCCGGCTCACGGAGCACCAGGGTCAGATGCCGCTGGGTAAATTGCTCGTCAAACTCTCCGGCCACCTGGCCGACGAGTTCCAGCAGATTGACTTCCTCCAGTGTCACGCTCATGTTCCCCGAACCCGCTTTGGAGGCCTCCATCAGGTCGTCAATCAAAGTTTTCAGCCGTGCGGATTTCCTGTCCAACACCGATACATAGGCGGCGGCCTCCCCCGTTATGGGCTGGGATTTTAGTAAATCCACATAGTTGATAATGGACGTCAAGGGTGTGCGGATATCGTGGGACACATTGGTGATGAGCTCGCTCTTAAACCGCTCCGCCAAGATGCGCTCTTCGTTTGCGGCGTCTCGCCCATCGGAGAGCTGTACTATGCTGGCGGCCAGATAGGTCAGCCCCAGAATCGAGAGGGCGGCGGCGACCAGAAATATGTTGTTGAGATCATAGCCCCACCGTCCCCAATACTCAGTTCTGAATGGGTAAAGCAGGCGGAGCGCAACCGATATCTGAAAGCGAAAAAAAACAGCGACAGTGGGGATTAAAGCGAATAATGCGATCACATTCCAGGCCAGAAGCAGGGCAAAAAACAGGCCCGTGCCTCGCCAGACGGGATACCGCCGGAAAAACCGTACCCAGTAGAGGGTACGGAGCAAATCTCTGTCCCGTATGCGTGCGACAAATTCTGTTCCGATCAGCACCGCCACCAGATAGGCCAGCGTCGGCGGCAAAAGGGAGTATAGCTCCCGCCACTCCGTATGGGCGGCGGAGAGGAGAAAAAACATGGACAGGAGACCGCACAGGCTCAACAGCACAAAGTCTAAATTGCGCCAGAGACCATAGGTAGCCTCCTTTTTTACTGCTCCCGGGGTCATCCAGACCGAGAGGAACAGAAATCCGATGCAGAGCACAAGAAAAAACACAGAAAAATGGAATCCAAAGTGAAACCACTCGCCAAAAAATCTGCCAAAGAGCACATGAAAGGTGTGGCTCAGAGAACGCAGCAGAGATACCGCCCCCACATAGCCCAAGAGAAACAGCAAACTCTTTACAACAGGCGAGCAAAATAGTTTAATCATGCTTCACCACCTTGTACCCCAGTCCATAGACCACTTTTAGATATTGCGGCTCTTTCGGGACGGTCTCAATCTTCTCCCGGATATGCCGGATGTGCACAGAGACGGTCTTGGATACGTGGAAAGCCGGTTCCTCCCAGACCGCCTCATAAATCTGCGAAGAAGAGAACACCCGATCCAGGTTCGAGACGAGCAATTTCAATATATTGTACTCCAGCGGCGTGAGGGAGACGTCCTCTCCCTCTACGCTCACGCTCTTCTTGTTGTCATCGAGCACCAGGCCCCCGGTCTGGTAGACGTTCTGCTCCGGCGATAACTGGCCCGCATGTAGTCCCCCTAAGCGGGCATAGCGGCGCAGGGCCGCCCGCACCCGGGCGATGAGCTCCACGGGGTTAAAGGGCTTTGTAATATAGTCGTCCCCGCCCATATTCAGCCCCAGGATCCGGTCCGTCTCCTCGCTCTTGGCCGAGAGGAATACGATGGGTACATTGCTGGTCTCCCGGATCTTCACCGCCGCAGAGATACCGTCCATCTCCGGCATCATTATATCCAGCAGGATCAGGTGAATGGTCTCACAGGAGGCCAGCGCCACCGCCTCCCGGCCGTTGATGGCCCGAACCACCCGGTATCCCTCCTGGCGCAGGTATATTTCCAGGGCCGACAGAATATCAGGGTCGTCATCACAGATCAATATGGTGTGTTCCATAGGTCCCCTCCCCGCTGACTTATCTCCAAGCCGTCACAATATAGCCCCCTGTATTTGCGCCGGAGATTTGAAACGCCATCTCTTCCGGCACGAATATCATACCATTTTCCGGCCGCTGGTACAAGACGTAGTAGGTTTTCCCGTCAAATGTGGTCTGAAATCCGCCGGTCTCCTGTAAGTATGCGATGTATTCTTCCAGGACAAACCCCCGCTGACCCATGACGTGTGCGTGTACCCGGCCCACGTATCGGAAATGCCACGGCTCGTAGGCCACGCCTGTGATCTCCTGCTTGTCCTCTGGGTAGCGGAGGATGAGCCCGAATTGGGGTGCGTTTTCGGCGAGCCACCGGGCCTCCTGAGAGCTCCGCATCCCGCCGTTATTGTAGATGCCGGAGGCCAGAATATCGGCGGCCAGACCCAATTGGTGCTCACTGTGTCCCGGCGGCAGGACATAGGCCCGATCCACCGCATTTTGATACAACTGGCTCTGTTCCGCCTCGTTGCGAAATCCGCTGGCGATAAAGAGATTGTTGATGCCGGCCCGGCCCGCCGCCTCGTTGAGGGATTGGATCGCCTGCCTGGCGGTCTCATGCAGCATCACCTCTGCGTCCCGTGCAGGGACACCGGGCCAAACCGTCACCAACCGCCCTTGATTGACCGGAGCAGATAAGGCCCGCTCCCGATTCACCAGTTTTAAATACTGGGTATCCGTAATTTCCGCAACAGGAATCGGCACAGTAAACGCCGGAAATCCGGGCGGCGGGGCTGCCGAATCGCCCCTATCCCGTGCCGCACTTGTGGTTCTCTCATTCGATAGGTTTGAGAACACGGGCAGAGACTGGGCCTCACCGTTCCCCAACAGCCAGAAAGCGTAGCCGCAAAACAACAGCGCCGCAACCACCAATACTTTCGGCAAAAGAGTTCTTCGTTTTTTCCGCTCCTGTGTCATATGCGTCGCACCTCCATAGTTTTGACTATATGACAGTCTAGCGGAACAAATCGAACTTCTTGGAGGTGAAAAAGTTAAGACTTTTCAAAATTCATGGACAGGCAAGACAAAACAGGCCTTTCGGCAAATAGTACCGAAAGGCCTGTTTTTCCTTTTTAGGGCTATGCTTCATTTAGCTTACAGGCTCCTTTTATTCTAAGTGCGACGTACCTTCAACGCGCCCTTTTCCTTACGCGTCTGTACCAATACATCGGTGTAAAACTTATTATAGGTGGAACAGCCGATTTTACTCTGTTGGATCAATAGCTCAATGCAGTTGTCGCATATGGTGCACCAGTTGATCTCGTCCTCTCTGCCCTCAAGAAGCTTTATGGGGAGCGCCGGATCGGCGAGAGATTGACGGCCCAGGCCGATCATATCCAGGACACCGTTTTCGATACACTGGGCGGCATATGGGAACATGGCGCTGCGCTCCTCTGAGACGGCACACAGGCCGTTCTTCCCGTTGCGAAACGCCGAGAAGTTCGAGCCGATCAAAACTGTTTCAGGTTTTAAATTGTTTTTCAATTGTTTTGCAAAAAACTGGTGTAGATATGCCCAATAGGGCGCCTCTTTGGTCGCCTGTGTGAGCGCCAGTGTGATAGAGGGGCTGCCCGCCGACTGGATAAAATATTGCGCACCCCGCTCCTCAAGCCCTTGGAGGAGTGAGATTGGCTCGGTGAGGTCGATAATTGGAGAGTCGGGGCCATCAGTACCAAATCCGCCAGGAAATCCCTCCCAGGCCGAAATTTTGGAACCAACGAGGAAGTTTTTATCGTTTACCGCCTTGTTGATCCGCTCAAACAGATCAAAGGCAAACCGGCTACGGTTTTCCCAGCTACCGCCGTATTTCCATTTACGGTCATTATATGGGCGCAGTATTTGGGAGCCAAAATAGCCGTGGCACAGCTTCATATCAATGCCATCTGCGCCTGCATCGTGTGCAATCTGGGCGGCGAGAACAAAGCTGTCAATAATCTTGTCTACTTCGTCTTCCGTGAGCAAATCTCCGCCGTATCCGTGCAGCGGTTTCACTGTTACCCGACGGGAAAATGTGGGATTTGACAGCTCCCCGGAGTGGGTGAGCTGGAAGATCAGCAACATCTCTGGGTTGGCGGCCTTCACCTCTTTCACAAACTCTTTGAGAGGTTGGCGGTTGGCATCCATGATCAAGAGCTGATTATCCCGCGAGCGGCTTTCCCGGGTAACCGAAACCGCCTCCAGGGAAACCAATCCGGCCCCGCCGCCTGCGAGTTTTAGATACCTGTCGAGGGTCAGCGGTGAGGGGTTGCCGTCTTTATCCTGGTCATTACATTCCATAGCCTGGATAAAAAAGCGGTTTTGACATGTTTTCTGACCAATTCGTATGGGCGATAGCAGGGTATTTTTATAGCACATCACGATCTCTCCTTTATGGATTCAAAAATAATAGGTATAGTTGACAACGTTCGCTCTTTACCCATAGCACTCGTCTCGTATGGAAACATCATATCATATTGCCCTATACAACGCAATACTTTGTTTCATTTCGCCGGATTTGTTATTCATTTTAGGAATGTTTATAGCAACGAAAAGACAACCCCGCTTTCCACTTGTGCTGAAAAACGGGGTTGCCCGGCTGTGATCCGTATTACTTCGTCATCTCCGTCTGGAGCGCTTTGATTGCATCACACAGCGATATGCCTAACGTGCAACTTAACTACTTCCTACTATTTAGAAACCGAGGTGGAAGAACTCATTCACGTTTGCGGGTGTGACGAAAACTGACGGCTGGATGATGTCTTGCGGATGACTTACGCCAAGAAGAACATCAATCGCTAAAAATACTGCGTCATAACCCATCCACGGTGAGTACAGAGATGTTCCTCTGAGAATCAGGTCGGGATCGTTCTCCTGGTACATTTCAAATGCTACGAGTGTGCCGCCAAATCCGGTCATAACTTGAATGTCAGTTCTGCCGGCGTCCTGGATCGCTGTGAGCGCTCCAAGTGCTGTTTCATCATCATGTGTGAAGACGATGTCAATGTGCGGATGTGCAAGCAGCACAATTTGCATTGTTTCGAGACCTGATTCACGGTTCGGACCTGATTCGTACCCTTCTTCAGGGCCGAGAAGATTGATCGCCGGGTTGCCTGCGGCTACACTCATGAAACCTGCCTGACGGTCTTGTGCAATCGGCATACCAGAACCCATGTTGATTGCAACAACGTCTGCCTGACCATCCAGGTGTTCGTTGATATAAGCGACAATGTACTCACCTGCAAGGCGTCCACCGTCTACGTTGTCACCTGCGATAAAGTGTGTGTAGGGGATGCCTTCGGGCAGTCTGCGGTTAATGATGATGGTGGGAACACCATCGTTATATGCTTGTTGTGCAAGCGGAGCCACCAGCGCTGCATCTTGCGGCATCATAACGAGGATGTCAACACCTTGATTCAAAAAGGTTTCGATTTGGTTCAGCTGCTCATCAGGTGTTTGCGGATTGACTGCTGTGATTGTGACATTTGGGTTTGACACTGCTGCGTCTGCAATCGCCTCATCAACGTTCACACGCATTTGCGAATGGAAATCATTGCTCATAATACCCAAGACAATGCCAATTGTAAATGTTTCGTCTGTCGGGTCTGGCTCAGGATCTGGCTCTGCCGGTGTAGCAGGTTCTGCCGGTGCCGGGGCGGGCTCTGCCGGTGCCGGGGCGGGTTGTTCAGTACATGCCGCAACAAGGGTCATCAGAAGCATAACTGCCAACACAAGGGATAAGATCTTTTTCATTAATAATTCCTCCTCAAAAATTTTTCCTAAAATCATTTATATAATAGAATCATCGGATGATTCCTTATATACTGCAATTAATCCTTTCTCTGCATCAAGACCGCAAATAGGATAATGCCTCCCTTTACAGCGCCTGATAGGAACGGCGAAAACTCCATCATGATCATGATGTTTGAAACAACGGTAACAAGTATCATGCCGAACACTGTGCCGATTATTCTGCCACGTCCGCCTGCAAGAGATGTGCCGCCTACGACAACCGCCGTAATTGCGTCAAACTCATACATAGTACCTGCCATTGCAGGTGATATAGATGCCATTCTCGACATATCGAGCACCGTGGCAATACCGACGCAAAGACCTGCAATCGAGAAAGCTAATATCTTAATTCTATTTACTCTTATCCCTGAATAATGCGCTGCGCTTTCGTTTCCACCGACGGCGTATATATAGGAACCGAATTTTGTGAACTTAAGTACAAATCCAAGTACGATAGCGCATATAATCCAGACGATAAGTGAATACGGTATCGGTCCGATTCCGCCGAGCCCAATCTGCGTAAACTCGGGGACAATGCGTCCCCCAGCGGTAGCTCCTCTTAAGGAAAACATAGTGAGCGACCTGACAATTATGCCAATAGCGAGCGTAACAATGAAGGCCGGAATCTTAAACTTCGTTGATAGGGTACCATTCACACATCCTACGAATGTTGCGATTAAAATAGCAACAACAATAGCCAGCGGAATTGCAATATGTATCGGAATCGCTTCGTTGCCCTGAATAAGTATGAGTGCTGCACCTGAGAATGCAACCACGTGACCTGACGAGAGGTCAATGCCGCCGGTGATAATAACAAAAGTCATACCAAGTGCAATGATACCAACAATAGACGAATGGCGTAAGATCAGGATAATGTTGTTAAGTTGCAGAAATCGTGGTTCGAATATACCAACTATTATGAAAAGAACGACACAAACCACTATAATACTGTAGTTTTTCCACACATGTTTGCAGGCTCCCAGAAATGGGTTTTCTCGCTTTACTGCTTCCGTGTTTGACATGTTACGCTGCCTCCTAGAATTACATTACATTTATTGCGCAATGCATAATGTTTTCCTCTGTGCGCTCATCTCCCGTGAGCACACCGGTTATAACACCCTCATGCACTACGATGACTCGCTGACAGATGCTCAGCACCTCGGTCATATCGGATGAAACAACAATGATTGTTTTCCCGCTCTTAGCAAGCTCTCTGATTATCGTGTAAATTTCCTGCCTTGCCCCAACATCAATGCCGCGGGTAGGCTCGTCGATAATGAATATATCGGGGTCAGACAGCAACCACTTCGAGAGCACAACCTTTTGCTGATTACCGCCGGACAAATTCTTTACAAGCTGACTCGCGCCGGTGCAAACAATCCGCAAATCTTTAATCTTCTCGTTGGTTCTTGCATTCACGGCCTTTGGCATAAGCAGGCTGCCTTTGCTTTTGACGCGGTATACAAAGTCTGAATTCTCCGCTATACTCCTGCTCGGCACAAGCCCGGTACCTTTGCGGTCTTCCGTGGCAAATCCTAAGTTTGCGTTGATTGCTGCTTTTGCGTTTTTTATTTTCACCGGCTTGCCGTACAATAATACCTCGCCCCTACTGTACTTGCGCAAGCCAAATATCATTTCCATTAACTCACTGCGCCCTGCGCCAATCAAACCACAAAAGCCAATGATCTCGCCTCTTGCGACTGAGAAATTGACATTTTTGAGAATGTCGCCGGTCATATTCTTCACTTCAAGCACGATATCCGACTCGTCGCCTTCAAATTCCGCAACAACGGAGTCACCGACCTCGCGCCCCACCATCAAGGTCGCGATTTCTTTCTGCGTCACCTCTTCCAAGGCCTTCGTCGCAATGAGATGGCCGTCGCGTAATACGGTCACACGGTCTGCTATTTCTTTCACTTCTGCCAGACGATGGGAAATATAAATGATACCGATACCACGCTCTGCAAGCTCCTTGATGAGCTTGAAAAGAATCTCTGTTTCCTTGTTGGTCAAAACCGCAGTCGGTTCGTCCATTATAATAACTTTGACATCAAATGATATGGCTTTTGCAATTTCTACCATTTGCTTCTGAGCAATTTTTAGGTCACGCACCTGAGTTGTTGGTTGAATGTCCTGCCCAAGACTTCCCAACAGCGCCTTGGCATCATTGTTCATCTTCTGGAAGTCTATCAATCCAAATTTGTTTTGGGGCTCACGCGATAGAAATATGTTCTGCGCTACCGTCATATCCTCTATCAAGACTAATTCCTGATGAATCATTGACACGCCTTTGTGTTGCATTTCGAGCGGGGTCGAGTTGGCAATGTTTTCGCCCATAAGCGTAATTTCACCTGCATTACGGGGGTGAATCCCTGCAAGCACCTTCACCAGCGTAGACTTTCCCGCCCCATTTTCGCCGCACAATGCAACAACCTCTCCGGCGTTGATGTCAAAGTCAACCCCATGAAGCACCTCGACGCCGAAAAAGCTCTTGCTAATGCCTTTCATTTCTACAAGCTTATCCATATGTATCCCCTTGCGTGAATCAGTCGAAATATAAGTCTTGCGGCTAACATCCATGTGTTCTGACAAGCCATAATTACATGATGCCGCCGCAAAGATATGATACGACAAATTTGGCATATACTCACATATTCGGAGTCTTGACTGACACATAAATACAGCGTACGCAATTGTGCAAATCTACCGAACAACAATACTATATCATATATTATTTTGCTTTGTCAATCTTTTTTGTATTTTCCAATTTGTTTTCTTTTGTGAATACATAAAATATTTGTTGATACAAATCCGATTACATGATACCCTATTTTCCGGGTGCATAAGTGCTCGTCCGGTTTGAGATGTTCATATCAGGAAACCGTAACTACAGACGAAAAACGCGTTTCGTCTCTATTCAATCTCAATCATCACTTTGCTGTAAACGAATTCTTTCTTGTCCATTTGAACCAGAACCTCAGGCAGCTGATCCAAGCTGATTTTATGAGTAATGGCTGAACTCAAATCAAAACGCCCGTCACTGACGTATTTTAAGATCGCATACCACTCCCGGCCCGGAAATGGCGCCGAAAAAGAGTTCCACGACCCGGTCACCCAGAGCTCATTGCGGACGATCTTCTCAAAAGTCGTGGGCGGCAATACAACGTCATTATGGGCTGTCCCGAGGTAGAGCACACGCCCTTTTTTCTTTGCCAGACGCAGGGATTGCTCTTGGGTGATACTGCTGCCGGCGGTCTCAATTACCACATTAAACCCTTTGTTCTTTGTTATCTGTTGCAACGCTTCCACTGCATCCGTCTCCAGTGCATTCACGCATCCGTCAGCGCCTGCACTGGCGGCGGCAGCAAATTTCTGCGGATCAATATCCACCACATAGACCTCTGATGCGCCCATCAACTTTGCAAAGCTGACGGCAAACACGCCCAGGGGACCGCACCCCAACACGACGACCGAATCCCCGACCTCAATACCCACTTGGATCATACCGTGGAGCGTCACTGCCGCCGGCTCCACTGCAGCACCCTCTGCAAAACTCATATTATCCGGCATCTTGATCAAATTTTGCACGGGCGCTATGACATACTCCGCCATTGCCCCGTCTCTGCGTGAACCCAAATAATCGTAATCGTCACACTGCCCGTAATGTCCCTTGCTGCAACTATCGCACTTCATACAGGGCAGTATGGGCGCAACGACCACGCGATCACCGACTTGAAAGCCAACCGCATCTTCGCCCAGTTCTTCTACAATGCCGCAGAACTCATGGCCCGGAATCGTGGGAAACGAATACGTCCCGGTATGCAGAACCCGATCCAAATCAGAACCGCATATCCCAACGGCTTTCACACGTATCAAAACATCTTGGGCTGATTTTATGCGGGGCACTTCCCGTCGCTCCACCCGGAGGTCACCCGGCGCATATAGAACTGCCGCTTTCATAGATTCCCCCATCTTATTTTCCACCGCCTTCAACGATACACGCCTTCATCCCGGTTCCGGCGGCGGCATACTCGAAGGCTTCGTGTATGTCTTCGAGTTGGAATCTGCCCGTGGCGATCTCTTTGAGAGATATCTTGCCCGATGCGGCAATATGCAACGCTTGACGGAAGTCCGAAATGCTCGACCCGGTTGTAGCAACCACTTGCAGTTCTTTGTAGTGGATCAAATTCGTCTTGAGGGGAACGATCTCTTTTTCCTTCGGAATCCCGCCAAAGAAGCAAATTCTTCCACGGGACGCCGCCAGTTCAAGAGACAGTGCCTGGATTTCCGGAACAGAGTTGGCCGTGACTACAACATCCATGCCAACACCATCCGTCTCCTCTAACACTCTTGTCTGTAAATCTTCCACAGCTGAGTTGATCAAAACATCGACGCCAAAATCCTTTACTTGCGCCAACCGCGAATCGGAAATGTCGGCGACGATGATTTTTGACGCACCGGCCAGCTTACTCATCATCACATGACACGCACCGATGGGACCCGCACCGATAATCAGCACAGTGTCTCCGGGGCCGATATGCAATAGCCGATAGGAGCTGTATACACAGGAAAACGGCTCGACAAGCGCGGCTTCTTCATACGTCAAATTTTCAGGAATCGAGAGGATGTTTCCGCGAAGAATTGCCTCTTCCGTGATGCGCATATATTCCTGGAATCCGCCGTCGAGGCTGATGCCAAATGCGTCGTAATCGGGACACAACTGATTTTGCCCCTTCATACACATCGCGCACGTGCCACATCCGATGTTTGGCACCACCACAACACGCATCCCCCTGTGGTAGCCTTTGACCGCACTGCCCACCTGTACGATCTCCCCGGAAATTTCATGGCCCAAAACCCGTTTGGTCCCCTGGGGAATTTTAAAATGACCAAATTTATAGATACGCAAATCCGTTCCACAGACTGCAGTGGCTTTTACTTTTAACAACATTTCATTTTCGCCAATAGCGGGTACATCTATATCCTCTAACACTAACTTATATGGTTCGTAAAAACGCGCTACTTTCATGGTTGACCTCACTTTTTTTAACAAAATATGTGCGTTCACAAGGGTGTTTTCGCCTATTATATAAAATTCTCCCGTGCACCTCACTGGAACGCACAAAAGAATCCTACTGCGAATTGTACCACATGGGCGGCGCAACGTCTACCGCTCCATCCCTCTTCCACAGGCAGTACAAACCTTTGCAATCTGCCGCAGGCATGTGATAGTATGGGTAAAACAGCAGAATGCAACCTGTGGTTGACAAAGTGCAAATGCACGTTGGTAGCCTCTAACGCAAAAATATCGTGTAATAGTTGAGGTAGAATACAAGTATGGAAAAGAGGAGGTTCCTATGAAGCTTTATGAAAAGCTACAGATGCTACGCAGAGAAAAGGGCCTGTCACAGGAGATGCTAGCCGAAATGCTTGACGTCTCCCGGCAGGCGGTCTCAAAGTGGGAGAGCGGACAGACGTATCCAGAAACGGACAAGTTGATCGCAATCAGTAATATTTTCGACGTCACCCTCGACAGTTTGGTCAAAGACGGTGAGCCTTTAAGAAGAAGCAGCGAACCGCAGCACGGGGGCTGCAATGCCGTCCCCTGTGGGCCTTGGCGAAGATCCTATGAATACAAGAGCAGGCAGACGGCGTTCGGCCTGCCTCTTGTACACATCAATATCGGATGGGACGCGAAACGGGCGAAAGGTGTTGTGGCCATCGGAAATATGGCACAAGGCCTCGTGGCTATCGGCCTTCTATCGGCTGGGCTTGTGTCTATCGGCTTATTAAGCGCCGGGCTGGTTGGCATAGGGGTGCTCTCGTTCGGGCTTCTCCTGGCCCTGGGTAGCATTTCCGTCGGCGCATTCGCCATCGGTGCGATTGCAATCGGCATATTCGCCCTGGGGGCTGTGGCCATCGGCATGTTCTCAACTGGGGCTTTGGCCCTGGCGTCCCACATTGCCGTCGGCGACCACGCCTATGGCCACATCGCCGTTGGACGCATCGCCGAGGGTGTGCGGACGTTTATTGATACCTCTCCCGGACGCAATTTTGCAGAGATCGACGCCGACCAAGTCAGAACAGCCATAGGAGAAGAATTCCCCGGCATGTGGAATTGGATTATCCGGTGGATGACAGTTCTATTTCGATGACAACACCTGCTCCGCCATCTTGATCCCATCCACGGCAGCGGATACGATCCCGCCGGCGTAGCCTGCCCCCTCACCGCACGGATAGAGTCCGGGCAGGTTGACACTACATCCCGCCTCATCCCGCAGAATCCGCACAGGGCTGGAACTCCTGGTCTCCGGCCCTGTGAGCACAGCGTCGGGGTGGTCAAATCCCCGGAGCTTTTTCCCCAGGGCAACAAGCCCCGCCCGGAGGGCATCGCACACAAATGGCGGCAGATATTGATCTGGCAGGGCATGGACAATCCCCGGTTGATAGCTCGGCTGCACGCCGGAAAACGCTTGCGATTTCCCCGTCAAAAACTCCCCCACAGTGATGGCAGGGGCCAGATATCGCCCCGACAAGACATATGCCCGCTGTTCGATCTCCCGCTGAAAGGCGATCCCCGCCAGGGGGTGGTCCGATCCAAAGTCTTCCGGCGTGACCCCCACTAAGAGCGCACTGTTGGCGTTCTCGCCATCTCTGGCGTGATCGCTCATCCCGTTGGTCACCACGCCGCCTAATTCTGACGAACTGGCCACCACGAGACCGCCGGGACACATACAAAAGGTGTACACGCTCCGCCCACCCTCCAGGTGGGCGGTCAGTTTATAATCGGCGGCGGACAGAAGATAACACGCATCACCGTACATGGCTTTGTTAATCGCCGCTTGGGGGTGTTCGATCCGCACCCCGACAGAAAAAGGCTTTTGTGCCAGAGCCACGCCCTTGTCATATAACAGTTGAAACACATCCCTGGCGCTGTGTCCCGTGGCCAGGACGATGTGATTTGTGGGAATGATATGCTCCCGGCCATCTTGCATATAGCCGGCATGACTTACCCGCCCCACAGCCACATGACACTCTGTAAACTTGGCATAAAACTCCACCCGCCCGCCGAGCTGTTGAATCTCCTCTCGCAACTTGCGTACCACCTGCCGCAAGCGATCCGTACCCACATGGGGCTTGGCATCGTAGAGTATCTCCTCCGGCGCACCGCACCGGTGGAGGGTATGGAGCACATCCCAGATCCGTGGATCTTTCGTCCCGGTGGTCAGCTTGCCGTCAGAAAATGTCCCGGCGCCCCCCTCGCCGAACTGGACATTGCACTCCGGATCAAGTTCCCCGCCGTCCCAGAATCGCCGGACAGCCGCCTGCCGCTCATCTACGGTTCCGCCCCGCTCCAATAAGATGGGCTGCGCCCCGGCACGGGCCAGGGTCAAAGCGGCAAATAGTCCCGCAGGGCCGCTGCCCACTACCACTGGCGGATGAGAACCTGTCCACTCCGGCAGTTGGATCGGCTGATATGTCAATCTGCGCCGGATATTGTTGTCCTCCCGGCACCGCTCTAGGACAACGGCCTCATCCACCGTCTCCACGCCCAGGGTCAGCACGTAGTGGATGCGATCCCGCCGCCGGGCATCCAGAGATTTTTTCAATAAGCACACGGATTTGATTTCCGCCGTGGATATCCCCAGCCGCCGGGCACCCTCTTCCCGGAGCCACTGATCCGTAAAATCTACAGGCGCTTTGACACTGGCAATCTGAATCATAGCCCCAGTCCTCTCGCCGCATGTTCCCCCGCTGCCCATCCGCTGGCCCAGGCCCAGCGCAGATTAAATCCGCCGCAATCGCCGTGGACATCCAAGACCTCCCCGGCGAAATACAACCCTGGTACGACGGGGGATTCCAGTGTGGCCGATACCCCCGTCACGCCCCCCGCTGTCACCTGGGCTGTATCCCAGTTGTCCGCAGGCCGGGTGGGGAATCGCCAATCTTTCATCAAATCTGCAAGCGCCGCGATCTCCGCCTGCCCCAGGGCCGACGCCGGCGCCGTCAACGGCTGATTCGTACAGGCTTTGATCAAAACCTGCCCGATTCGCTTGGGAAACAGCCCCGTCAGCAAATCTTCCAACACCGCCTCGGCCCGCTGATTTATAATCTCCACCAAAAGCCCCTGTGCATCCTCACACCAGGACAATAAGTCCAGCGCCAACACATGGGGCCGCAGATGGGCCAGATTGAACACGCAAATCCCCGTGAGTGTCCCTTCGGCAAACTGCACCTGCCCCGCCTCGCGTCCCGCGATCCGCCCGTCCCGCAACACCGTGACTTCTGCCTGAACCCGGATTCCTTTCAGCCCCCGGACACGCTGGGCCTCCACCGGGATGGGCGCCAGGGCGGGATAGCAATCCGTCACCGTATGCCCCAGAGTTCGGGCCAACCGGACGCCATCGCCCGATGTGCCGAATTGCGGCCCGGCGGCCCCACCTGCGGCCAAGATCACCCGCTGCGCCGCCACGACCTGAGCCACATCTGACGTGAGGGTAAATCCGCCCTCTGATTGCCTAATCTCCCGGACGGCAAGCTCGCATATCTCCGCCACACCGAGCCGCGCGCACTCCAGCCGCAGGGCATCCAACACCGACGCCGCCTGAAAGCTGGCCGGATAGAGCCGTCCTGCCTCATCAGGCCGCACCCATAATCCGAGGGAGCGGAAAAAATCCGCCTCACCGGGAAACGCCATGAGCACGGGACCCATCTCCACACTGCCCCAATAGGCATCTAAATTCCGGGAGAGGTTCCCCAGATTGCAGCGTCCGTTCCCCGTGGCCAGAATCTTTTTTCCCACCCGGGGCAGTTTTTCCAATACGGCAACCGCCGCCCCACGACAGGCGGCGGCAATGGCGGCGACCAGGCCGCTGGCCCCGCCGCCGATAATCGCAATGTCAAAATGGGTGGTCATAAGCGCCCCCTATTTTTTCTTTTTCCATTTCTTCTCAAAAAATCCGTCTTTACTGCCGGACGCATTGATTCCCATTTTTTCGCCCAACTGCTCGACTAACGCCCGCTGTTCGGCATTCAGCTTGCCGGGGATATCCACCACCACCGTGACAAACTGATCGCCTCGGCCTTTTGCGTTTAAGGAGGGGATCCCCTTGCCCCGCAGACGGAATACGGTCCCCGACTGGGTGCCGTCCGGGATGGCGTATTTGACCTTGCCGTCCAGGGTCTCCACTTCCAACTCATCCCCCAGCATGGCCTGCACCACAGATACGTGATGTGTGCTATGAACGCTGTAACCCTCCCGTCGGAACTTGGGATGGGATCGGACGCGAACCGTCACCAGTAAATCCCCCGCCGGGCCACCGTTTGATCCGGCATTGCCTTTGCCCCGGAGAGAGACCGTCTGTCCATCGTCAATCCCGGCGGGGATCTTCACGGTGATTTTTAAATTTTTCCGTACCTTGCCCTTGCCCTTACACGTTCCACAGGGATTTTTGATGACTTTTCCCGTACCGCCGCACTGCTGACAGGTTGTAGTGGTATTCATGACCCCAAAAGGCGTCCGCTGCTGGGCCTGGACGGATCCGCTCCCTTTACAGTTCGTACAGGTCTCCGGCGACGATCCCTCTGCGGCCCCGGACCCCTTACAAGTATCGCAGATGACTATAGTCGGGACGGTGATCTCCCGCTCACAGCCAAAGGCCGCCTCTACAAAAGTGAGATCGACCCCGGCGTGAATATTCTCCCCTTTTCGAGGCCCATTGCGGCGGCCACCGGTCGCACCGCCGTATCCACCGCCGAAAAAGGAGTTGAAAATATCTCCCAGATCAAAGTCCATCCCGGAAAATCCGCCGCCATATCCGCCATACCCGCCGCCTGCGTCCGCCCCGAAGTTGGGGTCTACCCCTGCGTGGCCAAACTGATCATACTTGGCCTTTTTATCCGCATCTGAGAGAATCTCATATGCCTCATTGATCTCTTTAAACCGGGTCTCTGCGGCCTTGTCATCAGGATTTAAGTCCGGATGGTTCTCTTTGGCCAGTTTCCGGAACGCCTTTTTGATCTCTGCGTCCTCGGCCCCTTTTTTCAGCCCCAGCACCTCATAATAATCTCGTTTTTGCCCCGCCATGTTAAAACTCCCGCTTTGTTGTTCCGAAAAACAGACGTAGGGGCGCACAGTGTGCGCCCGTCTGCCTTAGGTCTTGCATCGTGTCTGGCACGTGCGCATAATGTGCGCCCCTGCACAGTCTATTTACTCTCTTCGTCGTCTACCACTTCGTAGTCGGCGTCCACGTAGTCGCCCTCTGGCTGATGATCCTCGGCGTGGCCGTAGCCGGGGTCGCCCTCTGGGTCGGGTTGTTGGGCCGTCTGGGCGTAGAGTTTCTCACTGGCCGTCTGGACGGCACGGGTCAACTCTTCTGTGGCCAGGCGGATTATCTCCGTATCCTCGCCTTTGAGGGCCTCTTTCACCTTGTCAATACCGCTCTGGATCGCATTTTTATCGGCCTCTTCCAGTTTATCCGCCAACTCTTCCAGGGTCTTCTCCGACTGGTAGACCATCTGGTCCGCTTGGTTGCGGATGTCGATCTCCTCTTTGCGTTTGGCATCTTCGGCGGCGAACTCCTCCGCCTCTTTAACGGCCTTTTCAATATCGTTTTTGCTCAAATTTGTCGAAGCCGTAATGGTGATATGCTGTTCCTGGCCCGTGCCGAGATCTTTGGCGGATACGTTGACAATGCCGTTTGCGTCGATATCAAAGGTGACCTCGATCTGGGGCACACCTCTGGGCGCCATAGCGATACCCGTCAGATGGAATCTGCCCAGGCTCTTATTGTACTGGGCCAGCTCCCGCTCACCCTGGAGCACATTGACCTCCACGCTGGTCTGATTATTGGCCGCCGTGGAGAATATCTGGCTCTTTTTCGACGGAATGGTCGTGTTGCGCTCAATGAGTTTCGTGCAGATGCCGCCCTGGGTCTCGATCCCCAGAGACAGAGGCGTCACGTCTAAGAGGAGAATCCCCTCTACGTCACCGCCCAACACGCCGCCCTGGATGGCCGCCCCGGCTGCCACACACTCGTCGGGGTTAATGCCTTTAAATGGCTCTTTCCCCGTGAGCTTTTGTACCGCATCCTGCACGGCGGGAATCCGGGTGGAGCCGCCCACCAAGAGGATCTTGGACAGGTCTTTTGCGGCGAGACCAGAATCGTTCAACGCCTGATTCACCGGCCCGACGGTCTTTTCCACCAGATCGTGGGTCAACTCGTTGAATTTTGCCCTAGTCAGGGTGATATCCAAGTGCTTCGGCCCCGTGGCATCCGCCGTGACATAGGGCAGATTGATGTTAGTAGAGGTCACGCTGGACAACTCGACTTTTGCCTTTTCCGCGCCCTCTCGGAGCCGTTGCATGGCCACCTTGTCAGCTTTGAGATCAATCCCACTGTCCTTTTTAAACTCGTCCACCAGAAAATGCATGACCGCCTCGTCGAAATCATCTCCGCCTAAACGGTTGTTCCCGGCAGTGGCCAGCACTTCAATGACGCCGTCGCCGATCTCCAATACGGACACGTCAAAAGTGCCGCCGCCCAAATCATAGACCATGATCTTCTGGTCACTCTCTTTATCCAGCCCATAGGCCAGAGCGGCAGCTGTCGGCTCGTTGATGATCCGTTTGACATCCAGCCCCGCGATCTTGCCCGCGTCCTTCGTGGCCTGCCGTTGGCTGTCCGTAAAGTAGGCGGGTACTGTGATGACTGCCGATGTAACCGGCTGACCCAGATAGCTCTCGGCGTCCGCCTTGAGCTTCTGGAGTATCATGGCAGAGATCTCCTGCGGTGTGTACTGCTTGCCGTCAATGGTCACCTTGTAGCTGGAACCCATCTCCCGCTTGATGGACATAATGGTGCGGTCCGGGTTCGTGATGGCCTGGCGTTTCGCCACTTGGCCCACCATCCGCTGGCCGTCCTTGGAGAACGCCACGACTGACGGCGTCGTCCGATTTCCCTCTGCGTTGGGGATGATAATCGGCTCCCCGCCCTCAATGACTGCCACACAAGAGTTGGTGGTTCCCAAGTCAATTCCAATAATTTTTCCCATTTTCGTGTTCCTCCTCGATTTTTGTCTGTTGCGCCCTCCTAGGGCACCTATTTTATTCTGCACCACAATTCGGGTGGCGGGCGCACACTGTGCGCCCCTACGAGTCTAATTTGCTACCTTCACCATAGAGTGGCGGATGATTTTATCACCTAATTGAAAGCCCGTCTGAAACTGCTCTACAATTTCATTTTCTCCATACGCCTCGTCCTGTATATGGAGTACGGCGTTGTGGATCACCGGGTCAAATTTCTCGCCAAGGGCGGGGATTTTCGTGACGCCCAGTTTCTCAAAGACCTCATGGAACTGGGACATGGTCATCTCCAGGCCCTTGTACAGGGCCTCGTCCGTGGATTCCTGGGCCAGAGCCCGCTCCAAGTTATCGTAGACCGGCAACAGCGCCTGCACGACGTTGGATTTCACGTCTGCGTACAGCCCCTCCCGTTCTTTTTGGCTGCGCTTTCTGTAGTTGTCATACTCGGCGGCCAATCGCAGGCACCGCTCTTTTTCTGCAGCCAGTTCCTGCTCTAATGCCGCTACCAGATCTGCCTCCGGCTGATCTATCTCCTCCGCAACAGGAGTTTCCATCTCTTCCGCCGGACTTGGCTTCGTCTTATCTTCCATCGTCGTCATTCCCTTCTGTAATCTCTTCTAGTCCAATGGGTATTCCCATGGACAGGGCTCGGGCAAGTCCCCCGGCGATATAGGATAATCGGGCAGCTACACGGGAGTAATCCATCCGGGTGGGCCCCACTACGCCGATGATCCCCTGCATATTGTCCCCCGCATCGTATTTCGCCACCACCACGCTGGAATCTTTCAATTCCTCTGCGATATTCTCCGGGCCGATGATGATCTTGACTCCCTCGGCATCGGGCGCCGGCAGATTGCGCAATTCCTGCTCGTTGGCCAGATACCCCAGCACCCGCTGGGCCTTTTCCACATCCCGAAACTCCGGGTGATCCAAGAGACTGGATGCCCCGGATACAATGGTATGGGTACGCTTGGTCTGCATCAGTATCTCAATCACAAACCCGGCAATGACGGCGGTCAGTCCCGCCGTATCCCCCGCCGCTCGCTCCGTGGCGGTGATCAGGGCCGTGGTCATGTCCGATTCCGGCTTCCCGGTAAAGCTGGCGTTAAACAGTGCCGCAAGTTTAACTAGAATTTCCTGTTGAATAGGCGTAGGCAAGGTTACCAGCCGGTTCTCCACCCGCTTGTCGGACAGGAGCATCACAATAATAAAGGTGTGCTGGTCGATGTGGACCAGTTCAAACCGCTGTACCGTCACCTCTCCAGGCGCCGCCCGCATGGCGTAGCTGGGCAGGGCGGTGATCCGGCTTGTGAGCTTCGAGGCATCGGCCACCAGCCTATCGGATGCGTCATTTGGCTGTTGAAGGTTTTCCGCAATGACCTGGGCCTCCTCCTGGGAGACGCCGTTTTGCCCCATGAGCTCATTGACGTATATCCGATACCCGGCCGCCGTAGGCACACGACCCGCCGACGTGTGGGGCTGTTCTAAGAGACCCATCTGCTCCAGTTCACTCATCTCGTTGCGGACGGTGGCCGAGGACACCCCCAGCTTCAGCCGCCCCAAAAGCCCCTTGGAACTGACAGGTTCCGCCGTGTCGATGTAGTCCTCCACAGCAGCCTTTAAAATCAGCTTTTTTCGTTCGCTGATTTCCATGGTAAGCGTCCTCACCTCTTCACATTTTAGCACTCTCCTAACAAGAGTGCTAACTCTAATATACTACTATAATCAGGAAATGTCAAGAGGAGAAAGATGAAAATATTGTAAACTGTTTGTAGAGGCATCAATAATGCGTGAAAATAGTATGATTAGCATTTGGGGAAATAGAAGTTATGTACACGCAGAGACACCCTCAAACCATCTTGACTTGAGGGTGTCCTTCACTTCCCAGACCCTATCTGGGGATAATGTACTTCCAATCAATCGCACCGTAGTCGTCTCTGGTCAGTCGGTGATCGTTGGCAGCCGCTATGACGGATGGGAAGAACCAATCCGTCTCCGCTACGTCGGGGAAATCCCGGGCGTAGGAGAGATTCTCTACGTCATCCAGCGCGGCAAAGGCCGCCTCCGACGCTATGCGCCCTAA
>WRAB01000027.1 GCA_009780435.1 Oscillospiraceae bacterium
CACTATCACTGTATCGGTGCAATAGAAATTCCCAACACCGTACCTATGCCAGAAGTCTCCATGCAGACCCGCCGAGGGGTGATAGTGACCTATATCCCGCTACGGCAGACCGGGTAAAATGAAAAAGTGTTCCTACAGCACTTCAAATGCTGTAAGAACACTTCGACTGGTCGGGGCGACAGGATTCGAACCTGCGGCCCCCTGCTCCCAAAGCAGGTGCGCTACCAAACTGCGCTACGCCCCGATGACAACAAAAATTATTATAACGGAAAAATTGTCGGTTGGCAATATATTTTTTTTCGATTTTGTGGTATGATAGTTCGGCACATATTGACAGAGGAGCGTTTCCCCCATGCGAATGCGGAGAAAAAAGAACTTAGTGTCACGGATGGAAAGCTGTGAAGCCGTCTGGATGAAAGAACCGGAATTCCTGCGGGGCAGGTGGCTAGAGGGGCGATTCCAAGAGCGGGTGCATTTGGAAATCGGTTGCGGGAAGGGGAAATTTACCGTCGAGACAGCGGCGGCGGAGCGGGATGCCCTGCTAATTGCCATAGAGCGGGTGCGGGAGGCCATGGTCATCGCCATGGAGCGGGCCGTGGAGCGGGAGCGGGACAATATCCTGTTTATCGATATGGACGCAGAGCGGCTCACAGACGTGTTTGCCCCCGACGAGATAGAGCGGATTTATTTAAACTTCTCCGATCCCTGGAAAAGTCCGCGCCACGCAAAGCGGCGGCTGACCAGCCCCGGTTTTTTGGAGTTATACAAAAAGATTCTGGCCCCCGGCGGGGAAATCCATATGAAGACCGATAACGTGGATCTGTTCAACTATTCCCTGGCACGGTTTCCCGTGTGCGGCTATGAGATAACTCAGGTGACCCGGGATTTACACGGCCAAGGGATTGCAGGGAAAATGACGGACTACGAAGAAAAATTTTACGAGGCGGGGACACCCATTTGCCGGTGCGTCGCCAGATGGAGCGGAGACGGAAATGGTTAAACTGATCTCATGGAACGTAAACGGTCTGCGGGCCTGTCTGAATAAGGGATTTCTGGAATCTTTCACAGCGCTGGACGCCGATATTTTCTGCCTGCAGGAGACAAAACTCCAGGCGGGACAGGTCGAGCTGGATTTGCCTGACGGATATCAAACTTATTGGAACTACGCCGAGAAGAAGGGCTACTCCGGCACGGCGGTGTTTACACGCCGCCCGCCCATTCGGGTGGCCAACGGGCTGGATATCCCCGCCCATGATACAGAAGGCCGTGTGATCACGCTGGAATTTGACCGCTTTTTCCTAGTCAACGTATACACCCCCAATTCCCAGGAGGAATTGCGCCGGATCGACTACCGCATGGACTGGGACGACGCTTTCCGACAGCACATCACGGAGCTGGATCGGAAAAAGCCAGTCATCGTCTGCGGCGATTTGAATGTAGCCCATGAGGAGATCGACCTGAAAAATCCCCGGCCAAATCGGGGCCGGGCCGGGTTCTCTGATCAGGAACGGGAGAAGTTTACGGCTCTCTTGGAATCTGGCATGGCCGACACCTTTCGGACTCTGTATCCGGATCAGGTGGGGGCGTATAGCTGGTGGAGCTATCAGTTCGG
The DNA here is from genome assembly GCA_009780435.1 of Oscillospiraceae bacterium. Classification (GTDB taxonomy): domain Bacteria; phylum Bacillota; class Clostridia; order Oscillospirales; family Oscillospiraceae; genus WRAB01. The sequence goes on from WRAB01000027.1 coordinate 1,613, forward strand.
CGCACGGGAACGCAACGCAGGTTGGCGGATCGACTATTTTCTCGTCTCGGATCGCCTGCGGGACAAGATCACAGCGGCGACGATTCATGCGGATATCTATGGATCGGATCACTGTCCGGTGGGCGTAGAAATTAAAATCTAGTGTCGTATTTCTCCGTTACAGGCGGGGAAATACAGTGGGAATGATGATACCTATGAAAATCGGAAACGTAGAAATCAAGGGCAAATTGGCCCTGGCCCCTCTGGCGGGGGTGTCGGACTTACCCTTTCGCACCATATGCAGGGAACACGGTGCGGCCCTCTGCTATACGGAGATGGTCAGCGCCAAGGCCCTGGTCTATCAGGACGGCAAAACCAAAGGACTCTTGCGTGTAGATGAGACGGACCACCCCGTCTCGGCCCAGATATTTGGCAGTGATCCCGCCTGCATGGGGGAGGCGGCGGCCAAGGCCATCGAAGTATCCGGTGCGGATATTATAGATATTAACATGGGCTGTCCCGTGGGGAAAATCGTCAAGAGCGGGGACGGTAGCGCCCTCATGCGCACACCGGATATCGCCCGTCAAGTCATTGAGGCCGTCCGCCGGAATGTCTCTGTCCCCGTGACGGTGAAAATCCGCAAGGGCTGGGATTCCGGCCACGTCAACGCCGTGGAGTTCGCCCAGATGGCGGAGGCGGCGGGCGCAGATGCCATCGCCGTACACGGCAGAACAAGGGTGCAGATGTACGAGGGCCGCGCCGATTGGGATATTATCAAACAGGTCAAAGAGGCGGTAAAGGTGCCCGTCATCGCCAACGGCGACGTGTTCGAGCCGAGAGATGCAGTGCGGATTCTGGCGTGGACAGGGGCGGACATGGCCATGATCGCCCGGGGTTCCTTCGGTGACCCGTGGCTGTTCTCCCAGGCCAACGCCCTGTTAAACGGGGAAGAGATGCCCGAGAAACCGCCCCTCAAAGAGCGGCTACAGACGGCACTGCGCCAGATGGAACTGGCCTTCGAGCAAAAAGGGGAGAAAGTCGGCTGTCTGGAGGCCAGAAAGCACATGGCCTGGTATCTCCGAGGCGTCTCCCACGGATCAAAAGCCCGGCAGGCGGTGACCCAAATTACTACGAGAGATGATCTATACCGGATTGTCGAAGATATTATCCGGCAGTATGGAGAGGGTTCTGAGTGACCGAACGCAGAGAAAAAAAGGGGGTGACGGCGTGACAAGAGAAGAGGAACGGGGCGTCATTGACCGGATTCTCCAAGGGGATGCAAACGCCTTTGAAGCCCTGGTAGTGGCCAACCAGCGGAGCGTATACAACGTGTGTCTCCGCATGACGAAAAACCAGGAGGACGCATATGATCTATCCCAGGAGGCGTTTTTACGGGCCTACAACAGTCTGGGGAGCTTTAAAGGGGAGAGTTCCTTCTCCGCATGGCTCTACCGTCTGGCCTCCAACATCTGCATTGATTTTTTGCGGCGGGAGAAGCGGCGAGAGAGCGTATCTCTGACCTATGAGGACGCCGCCGGGTCGATCCTGGAACTGGAGTTGCCCGATGAACGGTTCAGTCCGGTACCCGCCCTGGAGCGGCGAGAGATGGCCGAGCACATCCGAGTGGGGCTTGGCACCCTCACGGAGGAACACCGGCAAATCCTCACCATGCGGGAGATCGACGGCCTGCGGTACGACGAGATCGCCGTGGTCTTAGGAGTCAGCGCCGGTACGGTGAAGTCCCGGATATCCAGGGCGCGGCAGAGTTTGGTGAAGTTTTTGTCAGTGAGCGGGAACTTTTCCGTGAGAGAATCGTCAAACAGACAGGAAGAAAGGGGGGAGGTCTGACATGGGCGCTTGTGAGAAATATACCGAGTGGATCAGCCATCACGTTGATGAACAATTGAATGCAGAAGAACAGGCGGAATTGATGGCCCATTTGAAGACTTGTCCCGCATGTCGAGAGGTTCTCTCGGCATATTTGGATTTATCAGGAGAACTAAACACAGCGGAGATATCTCCGCCCGCGACTCTGGCAAGAGATGTAATGGCCCGGGTCATCGCACAGCCGAGGCCCATGCGGGTCGTGGCCAGACGGCGTTACGTGCGCCAATTTGCAGCAATGGCGGCAGTATTTGCTCTGGTGGCGGCGGTTGGACTCTCCGGCGTATGGCAGGGAATGTTTGGACTGTATGATGGAACTATCATAGAATTAGACCAGCCAGCACCTGCCGCCGTACCGGAATCCATCTCTGATGCCGCCCCCGCAACGGAGGAGCGCCGCAGTGCAGAATATTGGATTGCAGAGCCGAGAGCGCCGGGCGAAACCATCTATGCAGTGCCGTCAGAAGAGGAACTGCCCGCAGAGCAGGAGGATCAAGAGGACAGAATCATCCCCTTGGAGGCGTTCCCGCCTATTGGCGGGCCGGCGGATAACCTTCTCCCAGATGGGGGGATTACGTTGTTTGAACTCTCCATTACCGGGCTGGACTTGGATTGGGAGACTTTCGTCTGGGTTTTAGAGCGGGCCGGATACGACTACGTCCTGCTGGGCGATACCTTTACTGTGTGGGATCCGGAAAATCCGGATGAGCATCTATACGGTATACGGGGAGAAGACCCTGGATTCCCCGGAGAGATTCGGATTCTGATGTTGGGCATCGCCTGCACACCGTCACTGTAGGCGCATTGTACGATATGAAATAGACCCCGCCGCATATCCCTTTTGGGGGATACGCGGCGGGGGTTTTCTATATGCGTCTGATTTTTATTTGCTATGCAATTCTCTGCACATACCGCATGGAGGATGGTCGCAGCTTCCGCTCTGATGGCAGAGCCCCAGGGCAGTAATTCATTGCGGTCTGTCCTGCCGATTAGCCCCGTATAGACCGCCCAGGCCATAGCTGCTTCTGCCCAGGGGCCAATCGTACCCGCATCGGGGAATTGCGGCGTGAAGCCGCCGGGGACGCTGGTATCTGCGCCCGGTTGAAATCGGCCAGTGGGTCGAATGTGGTCTCGCTTGCGCCGCGCATGATGCCCTCGTCGTAGACGAATGCTACGGCGTCGTGGAACCAGGCGGTGGGCGGGACGTCGGTGAAGCGATCCGGTGGGGGTGGTTCTGTTCCGCTTAGAGTAACATGCCATTCGAAATTAAGATCAATTATAGACTGCAAACTGTCAAAACCTACACGTTTTGACAATATCCTATCCACCCCAAAGTCGGTTTCAAATTTTTTGAAAATTTGAAAAAACGGCTTGCTTTTGCATGGATTTTGTGCTAAATTGTACAGCAACAACGACCCGTCAAAACGTGTACCTTTTGACGGGTCACTCCTTTTTCCGCACAATCCCATGCTCCCGCAAGCGCCGATATAGCGTAGTTTCCGACAACCCCGTCTGTTCCATCAGCGCCGTGGTTCCCAATTTCCGGCGGGCCCATAACCGGCCCAACGGGACAAAATCAGCAGGGGGCTTTTTGATGGGCCGTCCGAATCGCACTCCTCGGGCCTTTGCGGCGGCGATGCCCTCGGCTTGTCGTTTGCGGATGGTCTCCCGCTCGTTCTGGGCCACGAAGGACAGGATTTGCAGCACCAAGTCGGCGATAAACATTCCCATCAAGTCCTTGCCCTGGCGGGTGTTCAAGAGGGGCATGTCCAATGCCGCCATTGTGTCTAGTTGGCGGTCCTCGTTTTGTTCCATAGTCGAGACGCGGATATAGGCGTATGTTGTCATGTACACGCTCCCCCCTTGTGGAACCATTGTAGGGGATGGCGGCTGATTCAGAACGAATGGCGGGGCCACCGGGGCGGTACACCCTGCAAATTCCCGCTTGTATTGCGTAGTGGATCGTGTTAGAATATGGTATATTTTGCTCCACACAGGCGGAGCTATTACAAAAAAGGAAGGACGGGATCGAACAAATGACAAGAAAAATGAAGAAGGGGCTCAGTTACCTCCTGGTATGCTGTATGCTGCTTACACTACTACCCGTAGCAGCTTTCGCAGGAGAAACGACCCCGGCGGTGGGATCGATCACAGAGTTCGACGTCGTAAACCCGTACGAGAATGTAGATTGGGATACATATGGACGGTACCGTGCAGCGCTACATATACACACGACCCGTTCAGACGGTTCGGCCTCTGTTGCGGAGACCGTTCTAGACCTCTACAACAAGGGGTTTGACATCATAGCCATCACAGACCACGATGTCACCCACGGCGGCGACTGGGCGGACGGCGAACCCGGCGCATTGACGGTGTCCCAGAGAGATGCCATCATCGACGGCACCTTCGGGAGAACCGAATACACGGATGCGATCTTCCCCGGCGACTTCAATAACGGGGAACTGTTCCGTCCGCAGACCAACGGCATGATTTCCATCCCCTTTACAAACGAACAGTCCCGCACAGAGCATATCAACACCTTCTGGGCAGACTTCAACAACGAATCGGGCTGGAACCAGACACGTATTCTGGAAGAGACGACAGCCGTAGGCGGCCTTGCGATTTTTAACCACCCAGGCCGCTACACCACCGGTGCAGGCGGCGGTGCGGGCGGGGTCGCATCCTCAAATAATCCCATGCGTATCTCCTACTATGTAGAGATGTTTGACCGTTTTGATGTGGCCCTCGGATTCGAGTTATTTAATCGCCTCGACAACGAGAGCCGTTCTGACCGGGTGTTGTGGGACAACGTGCTCTATGCCCTCATGCCCTATGGCCGTTTCGTGTGGGGTTTCTCCAATGACGACAGCCACAGCATGAATCAGGCGGGCTATAACTTTAACGTCCTGCTCATGCCGGAACTGGACGCAGACTATGCGAGAGGGGCCATGGAGGGCGGCGCATTCTACATGGTAACCCGTATGAACCGTGGCGTGGGGCCGACAGATCCCGAGATCAACACGACATTGCCGGGCGGCGGGGCCGCCCCTAACGGCGGTACGGCGGCCACCCTGTTCATGTTAGAGCAGACAACGCCCAGCATCGCAAACATTGAGGTGGACGGCAACACGATCACCATTGCAGGCAACGACTATGATCTGATCCAGTGGATCGCCGACGGCGCAATCATCTATGAGGGCACAACCCTTGATCTGGTGGAAATGCAGGACTATATCACCAGAAATTATGTGCGGGCGCAGTTGATCAGTGAATACGGTCAGGCGCTGACGCAGCCTTTCGGCATCCTCCCCGCGGGAGAGGACTTTGAAGAGCGGCCCGACACAGATAATCTGGCGTCTATCGACCCGGTCAGGGCGATCAATGCCGAGTTCGGCGCAGAGCCCACAGTAGCGGGCTTCCGCCTACCTGCCACGGTGACCGTCGTCTCCGACAGAACTTGGCGTGCGGCGGCGAGCGTCGAATGGGATCTATCCGGCGTGACCCTGGAACCGGATGTGGCCCAGACTCTCACAATTCCGGGCGTAGTGACACTGCCGGAGGGCTGGACGAATACGAATGACGTATTACTGGAGGTTACAGTCACAGTCAACTACGGCGTAGACCCTGTTATCTCCATTGCGGCAGCGAATGCGACGGCGCTTGGGGAACCCATTATTGTCGAGGGCTTTGTGACTGCAGGCAGGCTCGGCGGCGGCGGTGGGCCCGACATTCCCAACATTGTCATCCAAGACTCCATGGAGGCCTGGGGCGGTCTCTGGGTGCACTTCCCCGTAGCCGCGGGCGCCACCCTTGCAGATACCCATGGGAATATCGGGTACTGGGTACGGGTAATCGGTGTCAGAGGCGTACAGTGGGGCGAGAATAACTCCATCGTCGCCTCCAGCGTGGAGCGTCTGGAACTGACGGAAGAAGAATTGGCCGAGAGACCGACCATTGAGCCGGTAGAACTCACATTGGCCGATCTGCCTCTTGGGACGTCGGGACAGTGGAATAACATGCTGGTCTCCATCACAGCACCCTTGGTTCAGCGCAACAACGGTGTGGATGGACAGGCGGAACTCCACCTCATCCGGTCGCCGGAAGAGGGGCGGGTTGAAATCGCCGCCGCCGGTGCCGGCGTCTTGCCGCTCTGGGTTCAAGACGGGGCAGAAGTCTACGTAGACCGTGCGATTGTGCACTGGCGCGCCGACCTGGAATCCCATCGCCTCCACGCCAACTGGGCAGGGGTAGACGGCTCCATCCGCTCCACAGAGCCGTTCCCGTTCACCGATGTGGCAGACGGTTTTTGGGGGAGAGATTATATCTGGTTCGTGTATAACCATGGCATTATGCTGGGGACAGGCGGTACCCTCTTTGAGCCGTATACGCCTCTTGACCGTGCAATGTTGGCGACGATGCTGTGGCGTGTAGCGGGTGAACCCGAAACGGAATATCGCCCAGTATTCAGCGATGTTGCAGATGGCCAGTGGTACTCGGAGGCCATCGTCTGGGCCTATGACAACGATGTTGTGAGAGGCATCGGAGGCGGTCTGTTCGCGCCGGATGTTCCCATCACCCGCCAGGAGATTGCGACCATGTTGGCCCGCTTTGCCGATGGCGAGGCACCGGAAGACTTCGTACTCAACTTCCCCGACGCCGACCAAGTGAGCGATTGGGCCCTGGAGGGAGTGCGCTGGGCGAACTACCAGGATATCCTCAGAGGCACTGGAGAAGGGAACTTAGAGCCCACCGGAACAGCGATCAGAGCCCACGGCGCAGCGTTCCTGGCGAGATTTATGGCGCTTTTGGACTAGAAACGACTGTTACAGGACATAAAAGAATACCTACAAACCGCCGCCCTTCGGGGCGGCGGTTGCTGTCCCCCGGTTTTCGTCATACCTGTCCACGCCCTGTCATAGGTTGTACCAATGCGATATATTGCACTGTGCTTTCCCCCGCTGTAGGCGGGGGAACACGAAAAAGGAGTAATATATGGGGGGGCTGGGTATGGACTGGTATCGGAAAAGTGTCGGAGAGGCCATTTCACATCTGGGGGCAGATGGGGAAACGGGGTTGTCGGAAAAAGAGGCCAGAGCGCGTCTGGATCAAGTCGGCCCCAACCGATTGGAGGGGAAAAAGGGGAAGAGCCTGATCCGAAAATTTATCCAACAGTTTTCGGATTTTATGGTGTTGATCTTATTAGGTGCCGCTGGACTGTCCCTGGCGGTGTCTATTCTGGAGGGCCATGCCGACTTTATTGACCCCATTATCATCCTGGCGATTGTAATCTTAAACGCCACCATGGGCGTGGTACAGGAGGCCAAGGCAGAACGGGCCATCCAGTCCCTGCAGAAACTCTCCGCACCCAAGACCCGTGTGATCCGCAGCGGAGCGGAGAGGAGTGTGGATTCAGAAGATATTGTACCGGGAGATTTGCTCCTGTTCGAGACGGGGGACGCCATCACCGCCGACGCCCGGATTGTGGAGAGCGTCGCCCTCCGGGTGGAGGAGTCCAGCCTGACGGGGGAGAGCACGCCCGTAGAGAAAGACCCCGCCGCCCGGGTACCACAAGACGCCCCTCTGGGGGAGCGGCGGAATATGATCTTCTCCGGCAGCACCGTCGTGGGAGGTCGGTGCCGGGCCGTGGTCACGGAGACGGGGATGGCCACCCAGGTGGGACAGATCGCAGGGTTCCTGGACAGTGCCGAGACGCCGGATACGCCCCTCCAGCGGCGGTTGGGAACGCTGGGGCGAGGGCTGGGGATGTTTGCCCTCTTGATCTGCTCATTTATCTTTCTATTAGGCGTAGTCCAGCGCACCAGTTTGACGGACAGCTTTATGCTGGCGGTGAGCTTGGCTGTGGCGGCGGTGCCGGAGGGGTTGCCCGCCATTGTGACTATTGTATTGGCCCTGGGGGTCTCCCGTATGGTGCGGAAGAACGCTATTGTCCGCAAGCTCCCGGCGGTGGAGACCCTGGGGAGCGCCACGGTGATCTGCTCCGACAAGACGGGTACCTTGACCCAAAACAAGATGACTGTCCAGACGTGTATCCCCGCCGGAAACGATATGCAAAAGCTGCTCCGCTACGGCGCGCTCTGCACCAATGTGACATTGGTGGAAGAGAAGGGAAAGCGCCGTATCCAGGGCGACCCGACGGAGGCGGCTATTGTGGAGGCGGCCCTGGGTGCCGGGATCAATCTGGGATTAGAGCGAAAACGCTATCCCCGCCGAGGAGAGGTGCCATTTGACTCCGCCCGGAAGCGGATGGGGACTCTCCACAGGGGATCAGACGGCGGATTGTTCATCGTCAAGGGCGCGCCGGATGTGCTCTTGGAGTTGTGCAAGTATTCTGACGGCGGTACCGGGCAAACGCCCCTCACCGCCGAGAAACGCCAGGAGATATTAGACCAAAACGCCAGTCTGGCTCATAAAGCCCTGCGGGTTATCGCCGTGGCCTATCGGCACACGGAACGCCCGGGGGATCAGGCGGAGCGGGATTTGACGTTCCTCGGCCTCATCGCCATGCAGGATCCGCCCAGACCAGAGGTGAAAGATGCAGTGCGGACGTGTAAGCGGGCGGGAATCCGTCCGGTGATGGTCACCGGCGATCACGCCGCCACCGCCGCCGCCATCGCCAGGGAGCTGGGGATTTTGGGTCCACGGGGCCAGGTGACGACGGGGCCGGAGCTGGATCAGCTCACGGAGGGGGAGTTAAAACAGGCGGTGAAAACCACGGCGGTTTTCGCCCGGGTCTCCCCGGCCCATAAGAGCCGGATTGTGGAGGCGTTTCAGGCAAACGGCGAGATCGTCGCCATGACGGGGGATGGGGTCAACGACGCCCCGGCCCTGAAAGTCGCCGATATCGGCTGCGCCATGGGGGAGACCGGCACTGACGTGGCCCGGGACGCCGCCGATATGATCCTGACGGACGACAACTTTGCCACCATCGTCTCCGCCGTTCGAGAGGGGCGGGGGATTTATCAGAATATTGTAAAATCCGTCCACTTCCTGCTCTCCTGCAACGTGGGGGAGATTCTCACCATCCTGTTGGCCATCCTCATTGGGATGCCGACGCCTCTTTTGCCGATCCAGCTCTTATGGATCAATCTGGTCACGGACTCTCTGCCCGCCTTGGCGCTGGGTGCGGAGCGTGCGGATCGGGATAGTATGGATCGCCCGCCGGTGAACCCCAAGAGCAGTATGTTTTCCGGCGGACTGACGGCGGATATCCTGTTCCAGGGTGCGCTGATCGGCGGGATCGCCCTGTGGGCGTTTTTCATCGGAATCCGAGGGGGAGATGTTACTTTGGGACGGACGTTTGCCTTCGCAGTGCTGGCACTGAGCCAGTTGTTTCACGCCTTTAATGTCCGTAGCCGGGAGAGTATCTTCCGGGTGGGGGTGTTCTCCAATCCCAAGATGATTCTGGCCTTTCTGATCTGCGCCGCCATGCAGGTGGTGGTCATCGGCCACCCGGCCCTGTCGGAGATATTCGGCACAGTGCCCCTGACCCCGGCCCAATGGGGGACGGTGGTTCTCATGGCACCGATTCCGTTGGCGGTGATGGAGTTAATGAAAGTAGCGCGGCGGCGGTAATGTTAGTATATTTACCGACTCATAATCCGCATGGCGTTAAAAACCGCCAGCAACGTCACCCCCACGTCGGCAAAGACAGCCTCCCACAGAGACGAGACGCCCAGTGCGCCCAGAAATAGAAACAGGCCCTTAACGCCCAATGCCAAGGCGATATTTTGCCAGACCACCCGCTTGGTAAACCGGGCGACCTCCACGGCTTCCACAAGTTTTGCCGGTTCGTCCGTCATCAGCACCACATCGGCGGCCTCAATAGCGGCGTCCGAACCCAGGCCACCCATTGCCACGCCAACATCGGCCATTGCCAGGACAGGGGCGTCGTTGAGGCCGTCCCCCACGAAGGCGAGAGTGCCTTTTGGCCGCTTTTGCGTGTTGAGCAACTCGATTTTTTCAACTTTCTCCCCCGGCAATAAGCTACTATACACCTCGTCGATTTCCAACTCTCTTGCCACAGCTTCGGCGATCTGTGGGGTATCCCCCGAGAGCATGACCGTTTTTTTGACGCCCAACGCTTTGAGAGATCGAACTGCCTGGACGCTGTCCGGGCGGATCTCGTCGGAGATGACAATAGCGCCTGCGAACACGTCGTCTCGTGCGACATATACTTTGGTGCCCATTTGCTCCGTTTGGGTAAATGGGATGCCCCTCTTCTGCATGAGCTTTTCATTTCCGACGAGAATCCTTTGCCCGTTCCAGTTGACGCAGACCCCGTGCCCGGGGATTTCCTCGTATTGGGGCAGACCGCTCTTGTCTATAGACTTGCCGTATTCAGCTCGGATCGACACGGCGATGGGGTGGTTGGAAAAGGCCTCGGCATAGGCGGCCAGCTCCAGTAAGTCGCTTTCGTTATAACTATGTTCCGGTAGGAGAGCCGTCACTTTGAACACGCCTTGGGTGAGTGTCCCCGTCTTGTCAAAGGCGACGAGCTCAAGTGTGCTGAGGGCCTCCAAGTAGTTGCCGCCCTTGATCAAAATCCCTTTTTTCGAGGCCCCACCGATGCCGCCGAAAAACCCCAGGGGGATAGACACCACCAGCGCACAAGGACAGGAGATCACGAGGAAGATCAAACTGCGACTGATCCAGTCGGACCACGCCCCGCCCAACAGCAGGGGCGGGATCACGGCGAGCAGCGCGGCGATTGCCACCACGGCGGGTGTATAGTACCGGGCGAATTTCGTGATAAATGTCTCCGTCGGGGCCTTTTTCCCGGCGGCATTTTCAATGAGGTCAATGATCTTCGAGGCGGTAGATTCGCCGAAAGCTTTCGTCACTCGTATGGTCAGCGCGCCGTTTTGATTGACACAGCCGGACAACACCATATCGGCGGGGGACGCCTTCCGGGGGACGGATTCTCCTGTCAAAGCCGACGTGTCCAGCATGGCCTCGCCGTCGATAACAACGCCGTCCAGAGGGATTTTTTCCCCCGGTTTTACCAGGATCACATCTCCAATCTGCACGACTTCAGGGGAGACCTGTTTGAGCCCGGCCGCTGATTGTACATTGGCGAAATCAGGCCGGATGTCCATGAGTTCCGAGATTTGTCTTTTGGATTTCTGAACAGCCAACTCCTGGAAAAATTCGCCGATTTGATAAAACAACATGACGGCTACCGCCTCGGCATATTTCCCGATGGCAAAGGCCCCGAGGGTGGCGATGGCCATGAGAAAGTTTTCGTCAAATACCTTACCCCCCAGAATATTTTTCCCCGCCCGCAGGACGACTTTTCCCCCCAGCATGAGATAGCTGATGATGTAGGCGGCCAGGGCAATATATCGGCCCCCCTCCACGAGAAATTCAAACAGGATGCCGACGGCGAAAATCATAGCGCCTGTAAGCAGCCAGACGATTTTTCTGATATGGGCGGCCCGAGGTGCTTCGGGACGCCCTCTGACGAGGGATTCAGCCGTAGGGCAGCAATCTGTGCAGGTTGTTTCGTGTGACATATGGGTTCCTCCCAACGATTTTTCGTATTTCAGCATATTCTGCATGTAGTGTCGGATCAATAGTTGAGCAATTGTTCAATTGTTTGGCGAAAAAATTTACTCCGAACTATGTATCAATCCATTTTCCAGCATCTCCCGCACGTGGCAATCCGCAAGGGAGTAATAGACATTCTTGCCCTGTTTTTCGTTTCGCACGAGATTTGCAAGGCGCAGGGATTTTAACTGGTGTGACACGGCGGATTTTGTCATCCCCAGCAGGAAGGCCAGATCGCAGACACACATGCACTCACAGGAGAGGGCCCATAGGATTTTCAGGCGGGTACTGTCTGCAAACATCTTGTAGAGGTTCGAGAGGGCATAAAACTGCGCGCCCTCCGGCATGAACTCCCGCACACGGGCGACCACGTCCTCGTGGATGATGATGCCCTCACAGGTGTGTTGTTTCGGTTGCATGTGGAATCCTCCTGCCAAATGATTGAGCAATTGTTCAACTGATAGTTAGGTTACAGCACGTTGAGGCGTTTGTCAAGTGGCTGATAGGGCAGAACCATCCTCTTCGAATGGCATAGTATATAAGGAAATCTTATAAAGAAGAGAGGATAGTCAATTATGACCTCTGGCACACTTCAAATGAAAGTTACTACAGCCGATGGCGTGATGCCCGTTTCCGATGCGACTGTAAAGGTCAGGGATGCGTTAGGACATACAATGTATGCACTTACTACTGATCTAAATGGGATGACGACGGTGGTTGCATTGTTTGCACCTAGCAGAACATTATCTCTGAACCCCCACACAGCGCATCTAGCTTACAGTTTATATGAAGTCATGGTGACCCACCCCGGCTACATCCCACAATTTGTGCGCGGCGTACAAGTGTTCGATGGTGAGGGCGGCTTATTGCCGATTGATTTAGTCCCGCGCACCGCCCGCACCGACCTGGGCGATTCGGTTAATATCGTTGAACTCTCGCCGACGCAAACCCCGTTGCGAGGGACGGGGCAAATCAATCCATTTTTTTAACACGGCTTACGTCAAGCTTCCACCGCCCGCACCTCATGTCTCTCGTCTGTGACTGCCGCTATACATAAAAAATCCATCGGTCATGCCGGTGGATTTTCATCTGTGTCGCCTGATTTGTCGGCCTGTTCGCCGTTCTGTTCATTTTTTTGCTCCGCCTCCTGTTTGGCGGCCTCCGCCGCACACCTGGCCCGCCAGGCCGCAATCGTCGAAAGGGTATCCCCAAACTGCGTCACCGCTGCGGCTAAGACGCTCAAATCATCATCGTCCTCTATTTGTGCGGCAAGGGCGCTCGCCAAAGCCGTAATTCCGATTGCCAACTCGCATCCATTCACGCACATCACCTCAAGCTGTAGTTGAACCACTAGAAAAATGCGATAGGTATAATGACACAGTGGTTTTCTGGTGGTTTAACTATAGTGTATGCAAAAAACGGGGCCGACGCAATATGCGTCAGCCCCTTTAAAAGAGTTCTAATCATATGGTCAATTTAACTACACCACAAAATTCCCGTCCACAAACACGGCAATCTCTTCACCCGCCGCCGTAGTACCCGTGATGGACAGGTCGGCGGTGCCGATCATAAAGTCTACGTGGACGAGAGAGTCGTTCATGCCACGGGCCTTGAGTTCCTCCTCCGTGCGGTCATCTGTGTCGAGGAAGGTGGGATAGGCCCGGCCAAAGGCCAGATGGCAAGAGGCGTTTTCGTCGAACAGGGTGTTGTAGAAGAGAATATTCATCTGGGAGATGGGGGAGTGGTAGGGTACCAGAGCGATCTCGCCCAGGTAGCGGGCGCCCTCGTCGATCTCCAGTTCTTTCTCCAGATGTTCCAGACCCTTTGTGGCCTCAGCCTTTACGATTTTGCCTTTTTCAAAAGTGAATTTGATATTTTCCACTAGATTGCCGTTGAGGGAGAGGGGCATACTGGCGTAGACCACGCCCTCGGTGCCAATCCGGTCTGGGAGGACGAAAATTTCCTCCGTGGGGATATTGGCTACGAAATTTGTGCCGGTCTTGGCCTTTTCGCCGCAGGCCACCCACTTGTGAGCCTCCGGCAGGGTGAGAGTCAAATCCGTGCCGAGGTTGTTTTGAAAGTGGAGTTTGACAAACTGATGGGCGCTGAGGGCATTGGCCCTGGCGGCCATGGTGGCGATCTTCTCCCGCCAGATGGCCACGGGATCCCCCTTGCCCACGTGGACGGCGGCGAAAATGGCCTCCCAGAGGCGCTCTATTGCCTCGCCGGGAGAGAGGTCGGGGAAGACTTTCGATGCCCAGGCCTCCGCGGGGATGGCGGCGATGGTCCAGGGAAATGCGTTGCCCATCATCTTATCGTAATAGGATTTCAGCGCTTTGCTGGTGGAGATATTATTGCGCTGGATACGGTCTGGGTCGGTACCTAAGAGCAGTTCCGGATCGGAGGATTCAATACGGATAAAAGCGGCGCCCTGGTCGGCGTACTCCCGGAAGAATGCGGGGATCCAGCCGGGGACTTCGTCAAATACGGCGGAGTCGGCCCGGAGAAAATGCATCCGGGTGAGGGCGTCGTCAAAAAAGCGGGTGACCACATCCCGTGCGCCTGCATCATAGGCGGCCTCGGCCACCATGCGGACAAAATAGGCGGAATCCGCACTGGCGGAGATGACCACCGTCTGGCCTTTTTGCACATTGGCCCCGATCTGGACGATGAGCCTTGCGTAATCTTTTAAATGTTGCTGCATGATAACACTCCTTGTGATTGTTACGAGTTATACGCCATATTGTACCACTTTTATTGGGGGAATACTAGGGTGTGTTTTTTTCGTCGGTGTGATATACTTTCAGCCAGAACACAAAGGAGATATGATCTATGCATGTTTTCATCAACGGAACAGAATACAAGTTTGTTCCAAATGCCATGCAAGATGCGGCGTCCAGAGAGCGCTATTTTGATCTGGTGCATAGCGTGTTTGGATTAGATTTTACGCCATGGTATGAATCCGGGTTCTCCGACGATAGTTTTATCCCCTATACGTTATTTGCTGACAATCGTGCAGTTGCAAGTGTCGGGGTTTCAGTCAATGATTTTACGTGGCATGACAGCCCGAGGCGATACGTGCAGATCAGCACAGTCGTAACCGATCCCGCCTATCGCAAGCGGGGGCTGAGCAGATGGCTGACGGAGACGGTTTTAAACCAATGGAGAGAGAACTGCGACTGTATCTATCTCTACGCCAATGAGTCCGTCGTTGAATTTTACCCTAAATTCGGCTTTGTCCCGGCGCAGGAGTATACATATTCTATGCCCCTGACCAAACGAGACGGGATATTCAGAAAACTGGACTTGTCAATGCGAGCGGACGTGGATTTGCTGATTCAAAAGCACAGAGCATCCAACCCCTTTTCCCTCCTGGCCATGGATAAGGATATTGGAATACTAATGTTTCACTGCGTCACTTTTTTGCGGGATTACATCTATTATATCGAAAAATATGACGCCGTTGTCATTGCGGCAGAAGAGGAGCGGGAGCTGTTCTGCTATGATATCTATGCAAACAATCCCCACGATATCAGCGATCTGCTTGGGATCATTGCCGCTACAGATACCCGCACTGTGACGCTGGGCTTTACGCCGAAAGATGCGACGGGATATACAATCGAACAAGCGGAGGAAGGGGATACGACTTTCTTCGTGCTGGAGGGGAAGGAAAACATCTTGGCGGATCACAGAGTGACCTTTCCCTTTTTATCCCGTGCGTAGGACGTGATCCCGGCAAAAAAATAGTTGACAAGACCCGATCCCACCTGCTATACTGTGAAAGCAAAACAAAGTAGGTACGGCATCCCCGTCCTCACCAGGCCACGTCGGTGCGCTCTGGTCAACATGGAAAACCCAAGATTACGCAATGGGTGTGTTGTCTCGTGGATGCCAATCGGTATTCACGTTTTGTATTTATATGCGGATTATAAAACTGGAGGTGCTTTCGATCAGTAAACTCGCCCATCAAGTCAATGAAGATATACGCGACAAGGAAATCCGGCTCATTGATGAGACCGGAGAACAGTGCGGTGTTATGGCGGCCCAAGCGGCGCTGGATCTCGCGTATGAAAAAGATCTTGATTTGGTAAAAATCTCTCCCGGCGCAAAACCCCCTGTCTGCAAGATTATGGACTACGGCAAGTACAAATTTGAGCAGAGCAAGCGGGAGAAAGAGGCCAAGAAAAACCAGCATGTGGTGGAGATCAAGGAGATTCGTATGTCTCCTGTTATCGACACGAACGATTTCAACGTCAAACTGCGAAATGGGCACAAGTTTTTGCAGGAGGGTAACCGGTTGAAAGTGACCATCCGATTCCGGGGCCGCCAAATGGCCCATACGGATATCGGGGCGAAGGTTCTCAAGCGGTACGCCGAGGCTTGCGAAGAAATCGCCACGGTTGAGAAAAATCCCAAGCTGGAGGGGAGAAACATGTCTATGTTCCTGTCCCCTAAGGTCCAAAAGCCGGAGAAGGCCGAAAAGCCCCCAAAGGCTGAAAAAGTCGAGAAGACCGAGAAGGTCGCTACTGAGAAAACGCCAACCACAGAATGATCCGTGATTACGAGAAGGGAGAACCACGCAACATGCCTAAGATTAAGACCCATAGCGGTGCCAAGAAGCGGTTCAAGTTGACCAAAAGCGGGAAAGTAAAGCGTTCCCACGCTTATATGAGCCATATTCTCACCAAGAAGAGTACAAAGCGCAAGAGAAACCTCCGTAAGGGAGCATACGCCGACGAGACCAACGCCCCGGCAATCAAGCGCATGATTCCCTACAAGTAAACGACGAAGAGATAGGAGATTTTTCATATGGCAAGGATTAAAGGCGCAGTTCCAACGCGCAAGAGAAGAAAAAGAACATTAAAATTAGCAAAAGGGTACTGGGGTGCAAAGAGTAAGCACTTTAAAATGGCCAATCAGCAGGTGATGAAGTCCCTGCGGTACGCCTATATCGGCAGAAAGCTGAAAAAGCGTGACTTCCGCAGGCTCTGGATCACCAGAATCAGCGCAGGCTGTAAGAACAACGGGCTCAATTACTCCCGTTTCATGCATGGCCTGAAGAAATCCGGCATCGAAATGAACCGGAAAATGCTGTCCGAGCTGGCTATTCACGATCCAGTGGCATTTACCGCCCTGTGTGACAAGGCAAAAGCGGCGATTGCATAACAAATCAGATGAAACTGCCCTCTATCTGCGATAGGGGGCAGTTTTTTATGGAAGTTTAGGCGGGATTGTGGTAGAATTATAGTTAGATCACCTGTTGGCGGGTAAGTACAACGTTGATGCCGTCGCCTGTAAGCGTCAGTTGATTCCCGCGAATACTATACGAAACAGTAATGGGGCGGAACGCATCGAAATTCAGCGTTAAAGCATCTCCTCTGGTTTGGAACGAGCCCTCATCACCGTCAGCGTCAACAAATCTGCCATTTTCGTCAAAGATAAGCAGGCACATCCACTGGTGTGGAATAGAGGTATCCAGGCATTCCCATGAACCGACGATAGCAGCATCCAGGTTGTTTCCGCAGGCCGCAAGGCCGACCAGCAGAACAATAGCCAGGAACAGGAAAAGAATCTGTTTCATGTCTTGTAGCTCCTTATATTTTTTGTCGGTTTGTCATGGTTATTCACGAACCTGACCTGTAGTTAAGAATATACACGCCTTTTCCCCTCCAGTCAATATTTTAAACGTTAGGACTCTGGGCGAGATTGTGGTGGAATTGTAATGAAGCACAACTCCCCCAGGCCCACCCCCAGTCAGGCTCCGCCTGACAGCCCCCTCACAACGAGAGGGCCAGAGGTCAAGGGAAGAGGGCAGTGCGAAAGCCAACTGCCCCAAAGCCTCCCTCGTTTCGAGGGAGGTGGCAGGCGAAGCCTGACGGAGGGAGGAAAAGGTTACATGGATTTATGTGTCATGGCGATTTTATAGCAGGCGGAGAGGTGGAAAATGGAAATATTCTCAAATGGATGGTATTTTTCATTTGACAAGCGAATTACAGAGGCGTACTATAATTCCCTTGACGACTACCTTTGTGGATGTGCCACATGTAGAAATTTTTACTCAAACACCAGTCAAATTCCAGCCGATTTGCTGGTATTTTTAGAGCAATTCGGCATTAATCCCGCAAAGCCAATAGAGCTATGGCCTAGAATGGAATCTGTCAACAAAAAAGACATGCTTGTGGATAACATAGCTTGTTATGCTGTCAACGGCGATGCAACTTCTTCTAAAAGACATGAAATAGATTTTGGGGCAGCTTCGGTTGCTGTGGATTTTCCTAAACCAACTGATCCCATACTACATCCTGAATTTCCGGAACCCTTTTTTATATTTACAGTTACTAATCTCTGGTTGCCTTGGACTGTCAGTGATGATATTGAGGAATGAGCAAATGAGATATGAAGATGTAAACAAAGCACTTTTGAAAGAGTTTCCAGCATTTACAGTTGATAATGAAGGTGATTTTGAGCTTCCATACATTGTTGCTGGGCTATTTACTGATTTTATCTTGGAAGCTTACAAAGCCGGCAATAAAGAAACATACATCAAAAGCCTGCACTTTATCGAAATGCTGCACACAGACAAGGTTCAGAAGGTGAGAGAATTAGCGACGATTGACTATTTAGAAAGTATTCAAAACACATGGTCGCAAGATTTATTAAATTCAAACATCCCCTTTCGTGACTTAGGCGAAGAATCAAAGAAATGGTGGATAAAACTCAATAATTTTTGGAATGGTGACAAAAAGGCTTTGCGAGAAGATGATTGCGCTGAATAGCCATTATTTTCAGCAATTCATATAAAATACTACCAACATAACCACGAGGTGATTTCCATGAACTTTCTACAACAATTCTTCCAGGGCCGAAACGGCACGGATCAGTTAAACATCGCCATGCTGATCCTGGGCTTTGTGTTCAACCTGCTCAGCCGCTTTATGTTCGGCAATCTGTTCTCCGCTATATCCTTTGCCCTCCTGGGCCTGTGCCTGTTCCGGATGATTTCCCGGAACATTCCCAAACGGCGGCGGGAGAATGCCATATTTATGGAGCTGACCAAGGGGCTCTGGGCGAGATTGCCCGGACCACTGTCCGGCGGCGGAGCCGGACAGCCACGGGTCAAGAAAGATCGGGCTAATTATCGGTATTTCAAGTGCCCCAGTTGCAGACAGCCCATGCGGGCGCCCCGGGGCAAGGGCAAGATCCGGATCACGTGCTCCAAATGCGGGAATGGGTTTTATAAAGAGGTGTAAGATTGACAATCAATCAGGGGCAGTATAAAATATTGCTTTAGAATCGAAAAGCAGGATAATTTACTGTATTTCCCCCGCCGTAGGCGGGAGAAATACAAAAAAGCACTTTTAGAGAAAATCAGGAGGCGCACAATATGGAACAGATGGGATTAAACCAATTACGAGAGAAGTTTCTCTCTTTCTTTGAGGAGCGGGGCCATTTGCGGCAGCCCAGTTTCCCGCTTTTGCCCCAGGGAGATGACAGCTTATTGCTCATCAACTCCGGCATGGCGCCTTTAAAGCCATACTTCACCGGCGAGGTGACCCCGCCCTCCAAGCGGATGACTACCTGTCAGAAATGTATCCGCACCCCAGACATTGAGCAGGTGGGGAAGACCAGCCGCCACGGCACCTATTTCGAAATGCTGGGCAACTTCTCCTTTGGGGACTACTTCAAACGAGAGGCCACGGCCTGGGCCTGGGAATTTCTCACGAAGGAGTTAAACATCCCGCTGGAGAAACTCTACGTCACCGTCTACCTGGACGACGACGAGGCCCACGACATCTGGGTCAACCAGGTAGGGGTCACCCCGGAGCGGGTGTCCCGCCTGGGGAAGGCCGACAACTTCTGGGAGATCGGACAGGGTCCCTGCGGCCCCTGCTCCGAGATCTACGTGGATCGGGGCCGGGAGCGGGGTTGTGACGATCCCGCCTGTGCGCCCGGATGCGAGTGTGACCGCTTTGTGGAAGTCTGGAACCTAGTCTTTACCCAGTTCTACAACGACGGCAACGGCAACTACACGGAACTGGAGTCCAAGAACATCGACACGGGCATGGGCTTAGAGCGTCTGGCCTGTATGATGCAGGACGTAGAGAGCCTCTTCGAGGTGGACACGGTGATGAACGTCCTCCGCCACGTCTCACGGATCACCGGGGCGGCTTACGGCCAGAGCGAGAAGACCGACGTGAGCATCCGGATCATCACCGACCACATCCGCTCCACCACGATGATGATCTGTGACGGGATACTGCCCTCCAACGAGGGCCGGGGATACGTCCTCCGCCGCCTCTTGCGGCGGGCGGCCCGCCACGGGAAACTGCTGGGAGTGAATGAGCCGTTTCTATATCAGCTGGCCGAGACGGTGATCGCAGAGAGCCGCAGCGCCTATCCGGAACTGGCGGAGAAACAGGACTATATCCAAAAGATCATCCAGGTGGAGGAGGAGAACTTCGCCAAGACCATCGACGCCGGGATGCGCATATTAGACGAGATGCTGGCATCGTTAGATCAAGCAAATCAGACGACACTGTCCGGGGACGACGCCTTTAAATTATACGACACCTATGGATTTCCCATTGACCTCACCGTGGAGATTCTGGAGGAACAGGGCAAGACCGTAGACCGTGACCGCTTCCATGTCTGCATGGAGGAACAGAGAGAGCGGGCGAGAGCGGCCACCGCCGCCCTGGGGGATTTCGGCTGGGTCGGCGTGGATTTCGGCCTGGATCGGGACATGGCCACAGTGTTTACCGGGTATGATTCCCTGGAGACCGAGAGCGAGATTTTAGCCATCGCCGTGGGCGGCGAGATCCAATCCACCGCCCGGGCGGGGGACGAGGCGGTACTCATCTTGGACAAGACCCCCTTCTACGCAGAGAGCGGCGGCCAAATCGCCGATCTGGGGACAATCGCCGCCGGAGGATTTACTTTCGACGTACAAGACGTGCAACAATCCAAAGACGCAAAATATATGCACAGCGGGACGGTGGTATCCGGTCAGATTTCCGTCGGGGATCGGGTTGCCGCCGCTGCGGACATGGAGCGCAGGCGGGGGATTATGCGAGCCCACAGCGCCACCCATCTGCTCCACCGGGCGCTGAACAATGTGTTAGGCACCCACGTAGAACAGGCCGGCTCCCTCGTGACGCCGGATACCCTCCGCTTTGACTTTACCCACTTCTCCGCCATGACCGCTGAAGAGATCGCCAGAGTGGAACAAGAGGTCAACGCCATGATCTTTGCAGATCTCTCCGTTGCGATTCGGGAGATGGGCATGGAGGAGGCCCGGGCCCTGGGCGCGGCGGCCATCTTCGGAGAGAAATACGGTGATATTGTCCGTGTGGTCGCCATGGGGGATTACTGCGCAGAACTCTGCGGCGGGACGCACCTGACCAACACCGCCAAAATCGGGCCGTTTCGGATTTCCAGCGAGTTCTCCGTGGCCTCCGGCGTACGCCGGATCGAGGCCATGGTAGGCCAGGAGACCTTGGCGTTTCTGGGCGAAGTCCAACGAACGCTCCAAGAGGCCGCCGGGATATTGAAGACCAATCCCGCCGAGCTGACCGCCCGGATTCGCCAACTGCAAGATGAGATGAAGGCTATGAAAAAGAGCCTGGAGGCCGCCAGCACAGGCCAGATGAAAGAAGAGGCGGATCGGCTCCTGGGTACGGCACAACAAATCGCCGATCTGCGCTTAATTACCGCCAAGGTAACAGGCGTAGAGGGCGATACCCTGCGGAAACTGGGGGACATGCTCCGGGATCGGGGCGAGGATGTGGTGGCTGTATTGGCCACCGAAAATGAGGGAAAACTGACATTCCTGGCCGTCTGCGGCAAGGCCGCCGTGGCGAAGGGGATCAAGGCCGGGGAGATTATCAAACACGTCACAGCCATCTGCGGCGGCTCCGGCGGCGGCAAACCCGATGCCGCCATGGGCGGCGGAAAAGACCCGTCCAAAGTGGGCGAGGCCCTGGACAGCGTGGGGGGCTTTCTATCGGAAAAGATGGGAGGATAAGGCCATGACAGACTGTATTTTCTGCAAAATCGCCGCTGGCGATATCCCGTCAGATAAAGTCTACGAGGACGATCTGGTATATGCCTTCCGGGATATCAATCCCCAGGCGCCCCGGCACATTCTGGTGATTCCAAAAACTCATATCCCGTCCGCCGCCCATATCACAGCGGAGAACGCCTATCTGGCGGGGGCCTGCTTTGGGGCCATTGCGACCATTGCCCAAGCGGAGGGATTAGACGGGGGATTTCGCGTCATCAACAACTGCGGGACGGACGGCGGCCAGACCGTGGGACATCTGCATTTTCACATCCTGGGCGGAAAACACTTGGGGGAGCGATTGCTATAATCGCATGAGAGCGTATGAAAAAAGGCGAATCCAACCAGGGATATAAGACATTAAAACAGGAGATCAACACGGAGGAACTCCGCACCCACTATCTGCTCTGGGGGGAGGAGGACTATCTCCGGGAATTTTACCTGGGCAAAATGCGGGATCAGATTCTGCCCGTAGGCTTAGAGGAGTTGAATTATTTCCGGTTTGACGGCAAAGGCACGGATATGGACGCCCTGGAAGTGGCAATCGACACCCTCCCGGCGTTTTCGCCGCGGAAGTTCATCGAGATCCGGGATTTCGACTTCTACAAAGCCGCCGCCGACAAAAGAGATCGCTTAGATGCCATTTTGGCCGATGTGCCAGCGTATTGCTGTATTGCCTTTATCTTCTCCGACCCGGCATTCAAGCCGGATGGCCGGATGAAAATCCACCGACATTTCAAAGATGCGGGCCTGTCCGTAGAGTTTTTAAAACAGGCGGAATCCGATTTGATCGCCTGGATCGGCCGCCGATTTGCGGCCATGGGGAAGACTATTGACCGCACAACTGCCGAATATCTCATCTTCTTCTGCGGTGGGCTGATGACCGGACTCATCGGGGAGATTGAAAAAATTGGCGCCTATGCAAAGGGCCAGGCCGTCACCCGGGCGGATATTGACGCCGTGGCCACGCCCATCTTAGATGCGGTGGTGTGGAAATTTACAGATGCCCTGGGGCAAAGAGACTGGGACAGTGCAACCAAGATCATGGGCGAACTGTTCCTCATGCGAGAGGCCCCGATTATGATCCTGGCCGCCACGGGGAAACAGCTCCGGCAACTCTTTTCCGCCCGGTTGGCCGTGGACGGGGGGAGAGACACCTATTACCTCAAATCCCTCTGGGGGATGCGCCACGACTACCCGGCACGATTGTTATATAACAACGCCCGGAAGTTCAGCTTCCCCTGGCTCCGCCGGGCGGTGCTCTTGACGGCGGAGACGGATTTGAAGATGAAGAGCACGGGCCAGAGCGGGGAAGCGCTCCTCAAGGATTTGCTCATCCGTCTGGCCGCTTCATAGTGGAGAACCCAATGGACGAAATTTTAGAAGTCATCCTCGTAGAGGGCCGATACGATAAGCACACCCTGGCCAACGTGGTGCGGGCAACCATCTTGGAGACGAGAGGGTACGGCATCTTTTCCGACAGAGAAAAGATGCAACTGATCCGCCGCCTGGCCCAGACTCGAGGGATTATTATCCTCACCGACAGCGACCAAGCCGGGTTTCTCATCCGCAACCGGATCAAGGGTAGCGTCCCGGCGGGCAGGGTGCTCCACGCCTATATCCCGGACCGCCCCGGCAAGGAGCGGCGGAAGACAAAGCCGGGGAAAGAGGGGAAATTAGGCGTCGAGGGGATGGATCGGGAGACGCTGCTCCAAGCCCTCCGCCAGGCGGGGGCCACCTTTTGCCATGCCCCGGCGGCACCTGATCGGGAGGGGGCACCCAAACTCACAAAGGCCCACCTATTCGAGGCGGGCCTGACAGGAAAGCCGGACAGCAGAGCCCGCCGCCAGGCACTCTGTAAGGCGTTGGATCTACCGGAGAACCTGACGACAAATGGGCTGTTGGATTTGCTCAACGTGTTGTATGCCTATGACGAGGCGATGGGGGTGTTGGGGCTCGGTGACGGGAGTATATGAATCACAAAAACGGGACGTCTAGGGGCCGTCCCCTACAATAACGTAGGGGACGGCCTCCTCGACGTCCCGTCTTTTGGTTATTTGCTCTTATTCGCCACGGATAAAGATATCCGCCGGTACGGAATCCGGGCGCTCCAGTCTCCACCACTCACGGGGTTCGATGATTTGAACCAGTTCCTTGTAGCGGTCACTGTCGGTTCTCCAGCGGTATCTATAGGAGTTGGTGGCCATGTACATGTACAGGAAATACCAACTGTTTTCTTCTCCCTCTGGCGCCTCCGGATTGTCCGGCCATGTGACCATGTCGTACAGGCGGCAGTCGGGCGTCTCGATCAAACGCTCAAACATCCGGTTGATCATGGCCGCCGCCTCCGCTCTCTCCAGTGGATCGCCTG
>WRAB01000028.1 GCA_009780435.1 Oscillospiraceae bacterium
GAAGCAGGCGGAGCAAGTCTGACGCAGAACCGGACGCAGAACCGGACGCAGAACCGGACGCAGAACCGGACGCAGAACCGGACGCAGAACCGGACGCAGAACCGGACGCAGAACCGGACGCAGAACGAGATACTTTAGAAGCAATTATTGAAAAAATGAACGATGCAGAGAGAGGGGAGGGGGAGACACTGTGAATATAGTCTATTTCATCATACAACACACCATGTTCTTTATGATCCCTCTCATGATTGTTGCATTGGGCGGTCTGTTTTCAGAAAAATCCGGCGTAGTCAATATTGCCCTGGAGGGCAAAATGATCATGGGTGCGTTTACAGGGGTCTTGTTTATCTCTACCTTTCAGGAGACGTTTTCCATTCCGCTTCTCTTGCTGCTGGGACTTTTGATTGCCTTGGCCACCGGTGTGGTTGTCTCAGTCTTTCACGCATATGCCGCCATTAATTTGCGGGCGAACCAGATCATAAGCGGTGTGGCCATCAATATGTTTGCCGCCGCCTTTGCGGTCTACGCTTCAAAGCTGCTCACCGGTACGCAGAACCTGCACTTTCCAAACAACTGGTTCCGGATCGAAAGCGTACCCCTTTTGGGCAGCATACCTGTGATTGGCCCTCTGTTTTTTCAAAATACGTTTGTCACGACCTATTTGGGCTTTGTGATTTTAGCGGTTTCGGCCTTCGTGCTATATAAGACAAAATTTGGTCTGCGACTGAGAGCCTGTGGCGAACACCCGCAAGCGGCGGACTCTGTAGGGGTAAGCGTTGTAAAAATGCGCTACGCCGGGGTATTGATTTCCGGTGCTCTGGCGGGCCTGGGCGGTCTTGTCTGGGCGATTCCCATAACAGGGATATTTAGCGGGTCGGTATCCGGCTATGGCTTTTTGGCGTTGGCCGTCCTTATTTTTGGCGGATGGCGGCCTGGGAAAATTTTATTTGCCGCCTTCTTCTTTGGGATTATGCAGGTTATTTCCCGGAGCTATATCGCCATCCCGTTTTTGTTTGCGCTGCCAATCTCCCCTGTTGTCTACAGGATATTACCGTTTGTGGCGACCTTGATCGTCTTGGCGTTTACATCGAAAAACACCATGGCTCCGAAAGCTGTTGGACAGCCCTATGACAAGGGTGTGCGGTAGGAGATTGACTGAGGGCTGAAAAGAATAACAAAGCGTCTGCCATTTCGGCAGGCGCTTTGCTGTCCTAGGCGGAGGAGCTAACCAGCCGTTTCACCCAGCGGAGATCCTGGGGTGTAATACAGCCCAGCAGCCGGAGCAGGGCCAGATAGATGACGCCGGCCAGGAGAAAATGCAGGATCAGGCTCCCGGCAGATGATACCAGGGGCAGGCCAAAAGTGCGGAGTAGCCACAGGGTCAAATACACCGCCGCCAGGATGGAGAGGGCGGGTTTTATCACATCCGACAGGGCCAGTCGGATCGTTGTAATCTGGGCGATGCGCCGGAGGCTTAAGATAAAATTAAAACACTCGGTAAAATAGGCGATCCAGATAAAACCCTGGATGCCGAAGATGGGCAGGAGCAGATAGACCAGCACCACACTGAGAAAAGAATCCACAATGTTGACGCCCATGGAGTAAACCTGTTGGCCCAACCCTTTAAGCATCCCGTCGGTGATGGCGTCTAAGAACATAATGGGCATGAGCAGGGAGAGTACCCGGATGTAGGCCCCCACCCCTGGGGTGTGGGGATAGATCACCTCACCCAGGGTGCCGCTGAAGGCCAAAAACAGACCTGCTAATCCGATGGAGAGATACAGGGCGATTCGCAGGAGTTTTGATACTAAGTAGCTGATACGGTCTTTATTCCCGGCCACCTGGGATGCGGTGAGCTCCGGTACCATCAGCTCCGCCACGGCGTAGAAGATAGCCGAGGGAAAGATAATGACGGGGAAGGCCATCCCGTGAACGACGCCATAACTCGCTAGGGCTTGATCTCCCTCCGCGCCGCCCCGGCGTAGGCCCCGTGGGATCAGCATGTGCTGGAGGGTGTTGAGCGCGCTCCGCACATAGGAACTGGCGGCTAAGGGCATGGAGATGCCCAAAAGCCGCCGGGTGAGGTGGGGGCTCTCGCCGTTGGATTTGGGGAGCGACCCCTTGTCGTGGCGGTAGAGGAGAAAGAGCTTGATGGTAGAGAGGATCTCCGCCGAGACGCCCCCCAGGACGACTTGGGCGGCGGCCATCTCCAATCCGTCCGGCGGATAGAGGGTGAGCAGTGCCACAACGAAGGCGATCCGTATGATCTGGTCCGTCACCTGGACAGTGGCGGATTTCGCCACCCGGGAGACAGCGGTGAAATAGCCGTTCATAACGGCGGTACAGCTGATAAATGGCAGGCTAATAGCCGCCAACCGCAGGGATAAAATTGTGCGTCCGTCGCCGATCCAGACGTTGCCGATCCAACTGGAACCCAGGAAGAGAAGTGTACCGGCCAGGGTGCCAAAAAACAGCGCATGGGAAAAACAGCGGATCATCACCCGTGGCACAGCACCGGGTTTTCCCAACCCCATCTCCTCTGATACTAGGCGGGTGGTGGCAAATCGGATGCCGGAGATAGCCACCGTCATGGCCAAGAACTGGGTAGAGGCCACCAGCTGAAACAGGCCGATGCCGGCGGCGCCGATAACCCCCGCCAGATAGACCTGGAAACTCACCACCGCAGCCCGCATAAACATGGCCGCCCCTGTGAGGAGCAGTGTGTTGTAGAGCAGTTTTCGTCCCCGTGTCATAGCGTGGGTCAACCCCCTTTGGCACAGTATATGCAGGGGGTGTCCGAGAATATTTTGGGACAAGGAAAACCTCTCGCCTTGCAGTTGTTATTTTTTCATAAATATGCTAATATAGATCAGATAGCTTGTGCGATATAGAAAGGGGGCCTTCTCTATGAGTTGGCCATTGGCAATTTTTTTAGGATTTATACAGGGGGTGACGGAGTTTTTGCCCGTCTCCAGTTCGGGACATCTGGCCATATTCCAAAGTTTTGGTTTGGAGGACATCCACGAACGACATTTGTTCTTTGATGTATTGCTCCACCTGGGTACTCTAGTAGCGGTCTGCATTGTGTATCGTAAGGACATTGTGGAGATGGTCCGGGCGACCATTTCTTTGGTGAGACCGGGGCGTGGCGACGAAGAGAACCCGGTGGCACCCTCCAAGGCCAGGCTGGCACTCATGCTGATCATTGCCACGTTGCCCATGGTGTTGGCCATACCGCTACAAAGCACGGTTCGGCAGTTGGGGAATCGGATGTGGTTTGTGGGCTTGATGCTCCTCATCACCGGCGGGGTTCTATTCTTCTCCGATAAGCTGGCGAGAGGCCGGCGGGGAGAGAAGAACATGACCGTGAAGAACGCGCTGGTCATTGGATTTATCCAATTTGTGGCGGTTCTGCCGGGACTGAGCCGATCCGGACTCACCATCACCGCTGGCGCTATGACAGGGCTTGACCGGGGATTTGCAGTGCGGTTCTCTTTCTTGCTCAGTATCCCCGCCATTATAGGGGCCAATATCGTCACCTCGATCACGGAGATCGACGTGGTGGACTGGTCGTTGATGCCGATGTATCTGGCGGGCGTTTTGGTGGCCGGTGTGACAGGATATTTCGCCATCCGACTGGTAAAGATGCTGGTGGACGCAGGGAAGTTTGGAAAGTTTGCCTACTACTGCTGGTTTGCGGGTGCCGTTGCGATTATTGCATCCATTGTTCTGGCAATTATGAATTAGAAAATTTGGAGTGACACATCAATGCCCCAGGGGAAGAAAATAACGAAAAAGAAGACGCCAGAATCGTCTGGAAACGAAAAGAAAAATGCCAATCAAAGCGGTCGGGTACCCCGGCGGCGAGAAATTGGCGCGTTTCTCTGTCTGATTATAGGAATCTTTACGTTTTTGGCCTATTTTACCGCTTCGCCAGAGGATGGTGTGCTGCTTTTCGGTCTGCGGGAAGGGATCAGCGGACTGATTGGATGGGGCTTTTTTGCTGTGCCGCCTATGCTCTTTGTCGCCATGGTGATCCTATTCTTCCACCGCGGACGGCCTGTGATCTTGCGGCTGGTCTGCGTCTCTTTGATCCCAATTGTAATAGGCGCTATCATGCACTTATTTTTCTATACCCGGCCCCTGGCGTTTGCGCCGGGTACAGTGGGTGATCTCTGGGAAACCGGGCGGGAGATGGAAAGTGGCGGCATTTTCAGCGGGATACTGGCCCAATTTCTTGAGAGCATGGTCAGTATTGTGGGGGCCGTGATTGTCTTTGTTATCGTTCTGCTGGGTTGCATCCTGTTTATCTGCAACAAGAGTGTGGCAGACATTGCCGACTGGTTGAAAAATCGAAAGCCGTTGGAATACGAATATGAGCCGGAACCGGAACCGGCCTGGGAGTTTCCAAAGGAGAAGAAGCGGAGACTGCCCTTAATCGACATCCCCGTAGATGGGGAGGATTCTGTGGCGTCCGGGGGCAAATCAAAGTCCAAAAAACCCATCGCTTTAAAGCGGCCCAATGTGGCCTCTCCGGACAGGTTCTTGACAGAAGATGTAACACTGCCGCCGTCGGCATTCACAAAAGAGTATGACATCCCGTTTGGTGGCGAAAAACTGCCGGAGCGGGACGATTCCCCCGATGTGCCAAATCTCACAGACTATCAGCCGGACAGCGCACCGCCCATCCGGGATCAGGTGATTGCATCCGACCCGGTGCCGACGGTGGAGAAGATTCGGCCTCAGGACGTGGCGGAGGCCCGGGCCGATATTGCGAAGACCATTGAGGAAACTCAGACGGAGCCCTTGCCGGAATACAAATTCCCGTCTATAGATCTCTTGAAAAAGGGCAAAGCCACCGCCGTGGACGGATCCAAAGAAGTGGCCCTCAACGCCGAGCGGTTGGGCGCGGCTTTGACCAGTTTTGGGATTGATGCAAACATTGTCAGCGTCACCCGCGGCCCTTCGGTGACCCGATACGAGTTGGAGCTGGAGGCGGGGATCAAGCTCAATAAATTGACCAATCTCGCCGATGATCTGGCCCTTAGTCTGGGCGCCAGCGGCGTACGGATTGCGCCCATCCCCGATAAGATATCCACCGTGGGCATTGAGGTGCCCAATAAGCTGGTGAGCACTGTCTATCTCCGGGAGGTCATTGAATCCAAGGCGTTTACTGCGCCCGCGGACAAGCTGACCTTTGCCCTGGGCAAGGACATCAGCGGCACCTGTATGGTGGGCAATATTGCAAAACTGCCCCATCTGCTCATCGCCGGAACCACCGGCAGCGGGAAATCTGTGACCATGAACTCCCTGATTTTAAGCGTGTTGTACAAAGCCCAGCCAGACGAGGTCAAGTTCATTATGATTGACCCGAAAATGGTGGAGTTTGGGATATACAACGGCATCCCCCATCTCTTGATCCCCGTGGTTACGGACCCGAAAAAAGCGGCGGGTGCACTCCAGTGGGCCGTGACGGAGATGCTAAAACGGTACAAGCTCTTCTCTGAGACCGGCGCACGAGATTTGGCCGGATATAATAACATGGCAAAAAAACGGGAAGAGTTACAGCCCTTCCCGCAACTCGTGGTGGTCATTGACGAACTGGCGGATCTCATGCTGGTGGCGTCTAAAGAGGTGGAGGAATCCATCTGCCGAGTGGCCCAGATGGGCCGTGCGGCCGGCATCCACCTGGTCATCGCCACCCAGCGGCCCTCCGCCGATGTGATCACGGGTCTGATGAAGGCCAATATCCCCTCCCGGATCGCCTTGGCGGTCTCTTCCGCTATGGAGTCCCGGATTATCATGGACACCATGGGGGCGGAGAAACTGGTGGGTAATGGGGACATGCTCTATAAGCCCGTGGGGGCCAATAAGCCCACCCGCATCCAGGGGACCTTCGTCAGCGATGCCGAGCGGGAGTCCGTGATCGAATTCCTCAAAGAGAGCGGGGCGCCGGACTATGACGACACCGTGGGGAATTATATTGAAAACGCCGCCAGCGACGATAAGAAAGTGGGCGGTGCGGGACAAGACAGCTCCAACGACAACGATTACGATGAGATGTTCGGCGATGCGGCCAATGTGGTTATGGATTTGGGTCAGGCCTCCGTATCTGTGTTACAGCGGAAACTGAAACTGGGTTACTCCCGTGCGGCCCGCCTGATGGATCAGTTGGAAGAGGCGGGAGTCGTTGGCCCCTTCGAGGGATCGAAGCCGCGGCAGGTGCTGGTCACCCGCGCCCAGTGGCAGGAGATGCAGTCTGGCGGCGGCGTACCAGCTGCCACAGACGACGCCTATGCCGATATCCCCAAAGACGATTTCACAGACTTGGCCCCGGAGCCGGACGAGGAATCCGAGGCGTGAGCCGGATGTGTGTATTGATCAAAGGCGCCGGGGATATTGCCACGGGGATCGCAATCCGTCTCCACCGAGCCCAATTTCAAGTGACTATGACGGAACGCCCCGTGCCGACGACAGTGCGCCGGACAGTCAGCTTTTCCAGCGCAGTGACCGATGGATCGGCCACTGTGGAGGGGATCGAAGCCGTGCTGGTTCCATCAGCTGATAGGGCGGGGGAGACTTGGGCTGTTGGGAAAATCCCCGTTTTGATTGATCCTGGGGCCATTTGCATTTCGCACTTGAATCCAGATGCAGTTGTAGATGCGATTTTGGCCAAGAAAAACTTGGGTACGTCTATCACCGACGCCCCTGTAGTTATCGCCGTCGGCCCTGGGTTTACAGCCGGAGTGGATTGCCACGCCGTTGTAGAGAGCAATCGGGGCCACGATCTGGGCCGTGTCATCATCCGGGGCAGTGCGATCCCCAATACCGGCGTACCCGGCGAGGTCGGCGGTCAGACAACAGACCGTGTACTCCGTACTCCTGTCGGGGGTGTATTTCAGCAGAAACTGGACATTGGTACACGGGTCAAGTCCGGGGATATTGTCGGCACTGTGGACGGTGTGCCGATTGCGGCGCAGATTGACGGCATCCTCCGGGGTGTTTTGCAATCCGGTGTCGTTACGATAGCCGGGATGAAATGTGGCGATATTGATCCCCGATGTGAGTTGTCTCACTGTTATACTGTATCAGACAAGGCGAGAGCAATTGGCGGCGGAGTGCTGGAGGCGATTTTGTCGGGGTGTTAAAAACTATGAATTATGCAGATGTATTACAATTGAAATTGGGAGACGTGGTCTCCGTTGTGGGGAGTGGTGGAAAAACATCGCTCCTGTTTCGATTGGCGGAGGAGTGTCGGGACAAATTTGTTTTGATTTCCACCACCACGAAGATGCTGCGGCCCGATTCCGGGCAATATGATTGGGACATCTCCCGGGGTGCAAGTATACAACCGGGGATCAATCTCTTGTACGGCGGCGAAGTGGGGGAGAAGATTACGGCTCCGCCACTGGGTCAGATCCGGGCGCTGCGCCCCGCAGATGGATTGACGCTGTTGGAGTGTGACGGCTCCAAGGGTAAGCCGCTCAAAGGGTGGGTGGACGATGAGCCGGTAATACCCGCGTTTTCCACGGTGACAATTGGCGTTTTGGGTCTCTGGGCGCTGGGACAGCGGGTAGACAATCGGACTGTGCATCGGATTGAGCGATTTTGCCGCCTCACCGGTGCAACGCCGGGGGAGCCGGTATCATTGGATCATTTGGCCGCCATAGTCGAACACCCGGAGGGGCTGTTTCACAGAGCCCGTGGCCGCCGGGTGCTATTTTTGAACGTTCGGCAGGGCGAACCGGGCATCGCCCAGGCAATTGTCCTGACAGAACGGCTGGACCCCGCACTGTGCCAAACGTTTACGATTCTGGCCGGGGATTTGCACGGGGATATGATCCAGGTGCTAGTCAAAAAATAAATTGACAAGCCCAGTATTGTGGCATACAATACAACTAGGCGTTACCAATACGGTAGGCGGTTAGCCAACATCCTCCGAAAGGGGGTGAGGCCATGTCGGTATTCGAGACTATGACATTGATGCTCGCATCTGCGGTGTTGATGATAAAGCTCTTGGACTACATAGACAAAAGGAAATAACCGCCCATGCCCTGAGAAAGCAAGCGGTTATTCCAACTAATTGTTAATCAGGCTAACCGTTTACCGGCAACGCCTTTTGTAATTACAGTATAGCTCTTATTGTGGGATTTGTCAATCCTCTTTTCAAGTGGTTTGACTATAACTTGTGATCGTATTAGGGATCGGGGGAGGGGCCGAGATGAGACCGACCACAGCTATCATCTTAGCCGCTGGACTGTCCCGGCGAATGGGGGCGCAGAAGCTGCTGTTGCCCATAGGGGGAAAGCCTATGATCCAGCACAGCTTGGATTTGGCGGCCAGATTTCCCTTTACTCGGTCTGTATTAGTCACCACCCAAGCAATTGCCGATCAAGTGGACTGGGCGGGGGAGATTGCCATCAACCCGGCACCAGAGCAGGGGCAGAGTACCAGTGTGCGCCTGGGCGTCCAAGCGGCGGAACCCGGCGATAGCCTGCTCTTTCTCATGGGAGATCAGCCCCTGCTGGACGAGGCGACCATCACGGCGATTTTGGCCGCCGACAGCGGAGAGCGGATTGTGTATCCCGTCGGCCCCGACAATCAGCCCAAGAGCCCGACCCTATTTGCACCCCGCTTCCGGGCGGATTTGTTGGCCCTGACGGGGGATGGGGGGGGGCGGCAAGTGCGGAGACAATATCCGGCGGCCTGTTGGCCTGTGACCGTTGCGGATGGGAAGCTATTGTTGGATATTGATACGCCGGTGGACTATGAGATGTGGGCGGAGTAGGGTTGTTTGCTACGTAGCGAGGGTATTTTGTGACAATGTTAGAAATTTTATAGCTAGGTGGATAGGAAAATGAGCGTAGATTTACTGACCAATCTTGATAAAATACACACTACAGAGCTAGGCGTAGAGCGAATTAGAAAAAATCTAGGCTTAATTGATGCAGACGTTGTTGCGTGGTGCAGGGGTAGAATCAGAGATGCAAACGATGTTGTCAAGCGTGGAAAGAACTGGTATGCCTATACAGATGGTGCCACAATAACGGTTAATGCCACTAGCTTTACGATTATAACAGCGCATAAAGCAAAAACAATGAGCGCCGAATAACGTCTTTATGGAAAAATTTATAGTTAGGTGGACAAGGGATGCGACGCTTAATGATTAAGAGAGAGAAATGCAAATTATTTGCTATATGGGCAGATTATTGGTGCGTTTTGAATTTCGACACAGATAACTTTCCGCCGTTGTGTACGAAAGGAATTGATTGTCAAGATTGTGACGAATACTGTGAACAGATTTCATCAAACAAGGAGCAGTTATTTATTGAGTCCTCTGATGAAATTGGAAATAGGAAACTTATTGAGCCTATACGAGCAGTTCGCATTAAAAACGGAAAAACAGTAGAAATTGAAATAGACGACCAGGAACATGAAATGTTTATATTGTTTGAAGCGGGTCGTATTGTGAGCAATAAAATAACGATCCCCGCTGGTTGTTCGGACGTATCATATTCTATTAAAACAACCGGTGGTATTGTGAAAAGCTTGAATATTACAGTTGGGTAAAACGGAGGCACAGTATGAGTTCCTTTTTTGTCAACAACCGAGAAGTGCAGTGTGAGCAGGCTGATCAGCGGCTCATGCCGTTTTTGCGGGATACATTGGGCTTAACCGGGACGAAAGATGGGTGCAGCGAGGGGGCCTGTGGCACCTGTACGGTGCTCGTGGACGATAAGGCCGTGCGGGCCTGTATGGTCAAGATGAGCGCCCTGGCCCACAAGCGGGTCACCACCATTGAGGGGCTATCGGAGCGGGAGAAAGCGGTCTATGCCTATGCCTTCGCCAAGACGGGGGCCGTCCAGTGCGGATTTTGTATCCCCGGCATGGTCATGGCGGCAAAGGCCCTGTTAGCCTATACGCCGGATCCCGATCTGGTCCAGGTCAAGGCGGCGCTCCGGGGCAATATCTGCCGCTGTACGGGGTATGTGAAAATTGAGGAGGCCATCTTATTGGCGGCCCGCTTTTTCCGGGAGGGGATCGCTATCCCACAGGAGACGTTTACGGGGAAATTAGGCGAAGATTTTTTCCGGGTAGATGCCGTGGAAAAGACCCTGGGTACGGGTATCTACGTGGACGATATGACCGTCCCCGGCATGGTCTACGCCGGAGCCCTCCGATCCAAATATCCCAGGGCCATTGTGCGCTCTATCGGCATTGAGCGGGCACGTGCCCATCCCGATGCCATTCGGATCATTACGGCGGCGGATATTCCGGGGGCGAATCAGATTGGGCATTTGATCCACGATCAGGATACGCTCATCGCCGTCGGCGATGTGACCAAATATGTGGGGGACGCCGTGGCACTGGTTGTATCCCGGCGGCAGGAGTCGTTGCCGGAGATTTTGGCGCTGATCGACGTGGAATACGAGGTGTTGCCGCCCATCACCAGCCCGGTCATGGGATTGGCAGAGGGGGCGCCGCTGGTACAGCCGTCTACCGGGAGCAATATCTTACGGCAGGAGCATTTGAAGCGGGGCGACCCGGAGGGTGCGCTGGCAAAGTCCGCCCATGTGGTCACTCGCCGCTATTCCCTGCCTTTTACGGAGCACGCATTTATGGAGCCGGAGTGCGCCATCGCCATCCCAGAGGAGGACGGTGTCCGCCTCTACACCGGCGGCCAGAGCATTTATGATGAGCAACATCAGATCGCCATGGTGCTGGGGATTCCCCAGGAAAAGGTACACGTCATCAGCTGTCTAGTGGGTGGCGGATTTGGCGGCAAAGAAGATTTGAGCTGTCAGCACCACGCCGCTCTGGCGGCCTATCTGACGGGCCTGCCCGTGAAGATCAAATTCAGCCGGAAGGAAAGTCTCATCGTCCACCCCAAACGCCATGCCATGGAGATTACTATGACCACGGGCTGTGACGCAGATGGTATCTTGACCGCCATGAAAGCGGAAATTGTCTCGGATACGGGGGCCTTTGCCTCTCTGGGTGGGCCGGTGCTCCAGCGGGCCTGTACCCATGCGGGGGGGCCGTATAATTATCAAAATGTAGAGGTCAGAGGGACGGCGGTCTATACCAACAATCC
This sequence comes from Oscillospiraceae bacterium, assembly GCA_009780435.1. Taxonomy (GTDB): domain Bacteria; phylum Bacillota; class Clostridia; order Oscillospirales; family Oscillospiraceae; genus WRAB01. Next base: position 11,096 of record WRAB01000028.1, read on the forward strand.
CCCCGCCGGGGCGTTTCGTGGGTTCGGCGTACCCCAATCGGCTTTTGCTATGGAGTCGAATTTGAATCTCTTGGCGGAACTGGCGGGGATCTCTCCCTGGGAGATCCGGTATCGCAACGCCATCCGGCCCGGACAGGTGCTCCCCAACGGCCAGATTGCCGATCAATCTACCGCACTGGCCGAGTGTCTCGAAGCTGTGCGGGACGTATACGAGGGGAGTCCCTACACGGGGATCGCCTCCTGTTTTAAAAACTCCGGTCTGGGTGTGGGTGTGCCGGATATCAGCCGCTGCATTGTCTCTGTGGAGCGGGGGAGGATTCATCTGCGCACCAGTGCGGCCTGTATCGGCCAGGGGATGGCCACGGTCTTGACCCAGATGGCCTGTGAGACCCTGGAGATTTCCCCGGAAATGATCGTAGTGGAGCGGCCGGACACCAGGAGAACCCCCGACGCCGGGACCACCACCGCCTCCCGCCAGACCGTATTCGCCGGAGAGGCCACAGTACGGGCCTGTCAAAAGCTCAAAGCGGCCTTGGACGGCGGCGAGACGCTGGGGGACTTGGAGGGCCGAGAGTTCTACGCTGAATTTGCGCCCCAGACCGATCCCATCGGCAGTGAAAAAGAAAATCCCGTCAGCCACGTGGCCTACGGATACGCCGCCCAGGTGGTGACCTTAGATGTATCGGGGCGGGTGGTCAATGTCACCGCCGCCTACGATATGGGCAGATTGGTGAATCCCCGGGCCGCCGAAGGCCAGATTGAGGGCGGGGTGGTTATGGGACTGGGCTACGCCCTTACGGAGGACTATCCGGTGGTAGAGGGTTACCCCCAGGCCAAATACGGCAAGCTGGGCCTGTTCCGAGCAACCGATGTTCCTGCCATTGACGTCATCGTCGTAGAGGGGCCGGGCCGTACCGAGGCGGGCCACGGCACGAAAGGCGTGGGGGAATTGGCCACAATCCCCACCGCCCCAGCGGTCAGTGGGGCGTATTATCGGCTGGACGGGGTGTTTCGGCAGAAGTTGCCGCTTGCGGGGACGGCGTATCGCTCCCCCAGTCAGCTTCGCTGACAGCCCCCTCAAAACGAGGGGGCCGAAGGGCAAGACTAAGGCCAACACCAACACAGGAAAAGGAAGGATACCCAATGACAAAACCGAAGATTTTTTCCATGCCGTTTGCAAAGGTCTATCCGCTGTGTATACAAAAAGCGGAGAGAAAGGGAAGGACAAGAGATGAGGTAAATCAGGTCATATTTTGGCTCACCGGCTATGATAGGGATTCGTTGCAACGGCAAATTGACAATCAAACGACTTTGGAAGCATTTTTCAACGATGCCCCGCAACTCAATTCCAACGCCTCGCTGATCAAGGGGGTCATCTGCGGTTATCGGGTGGAAGAGATCGAAGATGAGACCATGCAAAAAATTCGGTATTTAGATAAATTGGTTGACGAGCTGGCGAAGGGGAAGGCTTTAGAGAAGATATTTAGAGAATAGGAGGTTATTCACATGCTGCGCTTAGAAAAATTATCTGCAACTGACGGCAAACAAATATACGACATGCTGCAGGGGATCCAGCGGGATGACAACGGGTTCCATAACACGGTAAAAGACATGCCATACGAAGCATTTGCGGATTGGCTCAATCGGGATGCGGGCTATGCAGAGGGCGTGGGGCTGGAGGATTGGATGGTTCCGGCGACGACCTATTGGCTGTTCGACGGGGATATTCCTGTCGGATGCGGCAGGCTCCGGCATTATTTGAATGAGAATTTGAGAAAAGACGGCGGTCATATCGGATATGCAATTTCAGCGCCCTTTAGAGGCAAAAGATATGGAACCGAGATTTTGCGGCTCTTACTGATCGAGGCGGATAAAATGGGGATTCAAGAGGTGCATATTGGCGCAAATAGAGACAATGAGCGCTCGAACAAGGTGATTCGTTCCAACGGCGGCGTGTTGCACAGGGAGACGGATAGTAAGTATTATTATATTATCCATTCTTGTTAGTGTTTTCTAGAAGGGAATCCACTATGTCTATAAAAACAGAAAAAAGCCGTGACCCCTATGATGGGGTGCGGCCCGGATCGGCCATTACCCACGGGGTGGGCATTTTTTTGGCGTGTATGGCGGCAATTTTTCTGCTCCCCAGGGCATATGCATCCCCCTTGCTGGGGGCGCTACCCGCCATGGCGATCTATACGGGGACGCTGCTCGCCCTCTACACGGCGAGTACCTTGTACCACAGTCTAAGAACGAATATCCGGGGGCGGGTTGCCCTGCGGAAAATTGACCATTTGAACATCTACTATCTCATTGCGGGAACCTATACGCCGTTTTGTCTTTTGGGTCTGGGTGGCACACTGGGGATTGTCCTATTGACTGCTATCTGGAGTTTGGCCTTTATCGGCACCGTTGTGAATCTGGTATGGATTCATCTGCCCAGATGGCTCACCGTTGCGATCTACTTGATTATGGGTTGGATCGCCATTATTGTCATCTATCCCCTGCACCAATCCATCGGGGGTGTGGGGATATTTTGGCTCATACTCGGCGGGGTGTTCTATTCGGTTGGCGGGGTACTCTATGCGGTCAAGTGGCCGCTCCGAGATCATCCGAAGTTTGGGTGCCATGAAATTTTCCACGTGTTTATCCTCCTGGGCAGTATTGCCCAGTTCTGTGCGGTGTTGTATACGTTGCCGGTGGGGATTTGACTTGATACACACAAAAGCCGAACCCTCTTGAAGTGTTTCAGAGAGGGCTCGGCTTTTTTCAGTTCAGTTTAAAAAAATTGTTCCCCGGTGCCGTATTTTTCATAGATATAGTCAATGTCTTTGTCCCCCCGGCCAGAGAGGTTGACTAAGATCGTCCCCGCATCGCCCGCTCTTGCACGGCGGAGGGCGTAGGCCAGAGCGTGGGCGCTCTCGATGGCGGGGATAATGCCCTCGTAGCGGCAGAGGAAGAAGAATGCCTCCATGGCCTCTTCGTCGGAGATCACATCGTATTGCACTCTGCCGCACTCGTGGAGGTAGGCGTGTTCCGGGCCGACGGAGGGATAGTCCAGGCCGCTGGCGATGGAGTATACGGTCTGGGGCTCGCCGTTTTCGTCTTGGAGCAGCATACTCTCAAACCCGTGGAGGACGCCTTTTTTTCCGTAGGTCATAGAGGCGGCGTGGTCGCCGACGTTGTTGCCACGTCCGCCGGGCTCTACACCGACGATCTCAACGGGTTCCGGTAAAAATGCCTCGAATATTCCGAGGGCGTTTGATCCGCCGCCCACAGAAGCGCAGACCACGTCGGGGAGAGCGCCGGTCATGGCGACAAACTGCTCTTTCGCCTCGAAGCCGACGACTGCCTGGAAGTCCCGCACCATCATGGGGAAGGGGTGGGGGCCTACCACGGAGCCGATGCAGTAGATGGAGTGTTCATACTCTTTCATATAGCCCTCAAAGGCGGCGTCCACGGCCTCTTTCAGGGTTTTCAACCCGTGGGTTGCGGGGATGACGTTGGCCCCCAACATCTTCATGCGCACCACGTTGGGGTGCTGCTTGGCGATGTCCACCTCGCCCATGTAGATGTCGCACTCCAGGCCGAAATAGGCGGCGGCGGTGGCCAGGGCCACGCCGTGCTGACCGGCCCCCGTCTCTGCGATGAGCTTTTTCTTGCCCATGAATTTTGCCAGGAGGCCCTCGCCCATACAGTGGTTGATCTTATGGGCGCCGGTGTGGTTTAGATCCTCCCGCTTGAGGTAGATCTGGCTGTTGCCGATCTGACGGGAGAGGCGCTCACAGTTATAGACCGGCGTGGGGCGGCCCTGGAACTCTCTGCGGATCCGCCGGAGCTCGCTGATAAAATGTGCGCTGTGGCAGATCTTGTGGTAGGAGTCGGTAATCTCCTCGAACACCGGTACGAGTTGGGGCGGCAGAAATGCGCCCCCATACTGCCCGAAGTAGCCGTTTTTGTCGGGGAAATCCTTCATGTAGCGGTCAAAATCACGGTACGTTTTCATTGTGTTACAGCCTCCTAAAAATAGTTTGTGTGGAATGTTACTACGAAAGAGATGGCCTTGTATTTTCCCCGCCGAAGGCGGGGAAGCACAGAAGATGGCTCTAACGGTAACACTTCCAAAATGCAGGGTGCGGCTTCTGTGCAGAGGCTTTTTTGCCCGAATGCAAAAATCCCTGACAAAGCCAGTTTGCTTTGTCAGGGACGAATATAGTCATATCCGCGGTGCCACCCTGATTCGCATCTTCATGCGCACTTGGCGGCGTGCCATCACACGCCCGGCAACTCACGTATGCCCACACGTCATGGAATACTCGGCGCATTGCCTTTGTTCCACGCCCTCAGCGGCCCATTTCAACATGTCGCAGTTCCACCCGGCTCTCAACTGTCCCGGACTCTCTGTACGGTGCGCGCATGCTGACCTTCCACTTCAACGGTTTGGGAGAGTGTAACATAGATTGGGGGCGGTGTCAAGGGTTTTGTGTGGGTTTTGTAGGGGCGCTACTTGTCACCTCCTTCGCTATTTGTACAATGTGGTAAAGAGCACCAATATTTAGAGACGTTTCGGATGCAACTTGAGCGAGGATATCTGTTCTAACGAAGTTCTTCTTTTCTTTCTCCTCACCGATAAGCATAATATGATGACCTGTATCGCTAACTTCAATATCTAAAATAGCGTCAAAAGGTATGACAGTCTCGCTTTTACCGTCATTATAAAACAGCTGACCATTTCTTAATTCAAGCTCTTTGCCGAAAGAAATACTAATCTGGCTCAAAGTCTCTTTTGTTACGCCGCTTAGCAGATGTTCTGTAAAAACAACGCTCAATTCGTCGGCGAACTGTCTAAAATCGGGTACTCCAGTCTGATTCAGTTTAACAGTCGTTCCGTTTTTCATCTCAATTGTAACAACTCGCGACTTTAATGCGACGACAGGGAGAATAAACGCAAACCATGTTTCTTTTTTTGTTAAATCTCGTATACCAATTATGTCATTGAAATCGAATTTCGTAGTCTTTGAACTACGAGTGTGCACAAATCCTTTTTCGTAAACTACAACGCTGGATGCTCTTGTTGAGGTGAAAACTCTTAAGATGAAAGGAATGGAACATAGCCCCAAAAGCACAGTCCAAGCATATAATACATCGGTATCACTTTCTGCCATTACAAATGCGACGATTCCTGCTGCGATAAAAACTAATGCCACAATTAAGAATAAAAACATTCTTTGCATGGCTTTAGCCTGAGTTAAAGTGCGTTCAAAAAGCAAATTCCCAAAATTTTCCTTCATTGTGGTTGCCCCTTTTCTCTAAATTTCTTCATCTGCGTCCTACCATAGGACACGGATTGCCATGTACTAGTATACACTACTTGTGTCCTATGTCAAGACATGAGGAATGCGTTTATGGCAAGAATTATTGATAGTAGCCAATGCAATATTACCGGAGAGCAAGTCAAACGTGCTCGTCTAAAGGCAGGGCTTAGTCAAAAGCAGTTATCTGAAAAATTGGAAACAGAGGCAGTGTATGTGTGTCGTGGCTCAATTTCTCGTATTGAAAGCGGTGTGCGAACAGTTACGGATATTGAGATTGACGCCATTTCTAAAGTTCTGAATGTGCCGCTCAAATGTTTGTTTGAACGCACAGATGCAAAGCGATAGCCCGCTTGCCGGCGGGAGCATCAATTGTAAGAGCGCGCACTTGTGAAAATGGATTGACAAATCTTGTGGTAAGGGATATACTGTAATTAGAAAAGGCGTTGCCGGTAAACGGTTAGCCCTTCGAATTTTAGTTGCTAAAAGAAAATAGCCGCTCGTTTTCTCAGGACGGGGCGGCTATTTTCTTTTGTCTATGTAATCAATTAAATGACCAACCGCAGCGGAGCATCTAAAATTAGCCTCTGCCATCACAAAGCATCCTCCCGCACCATCCGAAGATACGCCCGCATACCATCCTCCTCCTCTTGCCGATAAGCAAAGCCGAAATGCTCCGCAACTGATAGCGCCAGCGTATGGAACAAGTCGCACATGGTGAGGACAGCCGTCCAAAGATTCTCATAATTGCTGTCAGAATATGTAGCGGTGTACTGTGTGTATAATTCCGACGGAAGATAGTGTTTGAAATACTTGCCGTCTTTGCCCGTTGAGAGGTGAAACCCATGCTGTGTGCCAATGTACCATTCAATCATGCAATGCAGTTCAAAGCGGACAACTGCGTTCAACATGTTCATGGCATAGGGCAGCTCGTCCCGTGCGATTCCCTTTGCGACATTATTCAGGCACCACCAGAAGTTATTACAGCAGGAGTAATAATACAACGGTGCCGGCGGCTTGATGTGGTAAACGGCGTCACTGGGTGACGGGAGCGGAGGCAGAAGGCCATCTTTGTCCAAGAGCACAACGGAAGGTTCAGCCATATCTGTATATTGTCTGGGCGGCAGAAGCGTTAAGTCGAGGCGGACGCCGTCCGGGTAGATCATCATATAGCTGAAATGCCCGCCGCCGTCCGGCCAGCGCATGGCCTCCGGCATCTGCATCATTAACGGATGGCCGAACTGCTCCACCACCCATGCGGGATTGTTGCAAAAGGGTGCAATATCCGTGACGTAAAAACTGATATCATAATCTTGGTATTTGTCTTTTGGTGCGGCGGGATTGGCCCGGGACCCCTCCATGGTGACTGCACGAATGCGCTCGTCCGCTTTGGCGACGCCTAGAATTAAATCTATCATTTCCCGTTCGGTTCGCATAGGGGGTCCTCCTGAAAGTGGAAATACAAAAGCAACGCTCTAACCTTGAATCACAACCAATATAGCACGATTTCAAAATTTGTATAGTACAAAGAGACAGCTTTGTATGCAGAAAATTAATGAGTTACATATTCTTCGTCTAAGACCATTTTTTCTCCAAAATATTTTTTCAAATACGTATATAAAGTGCGATAATCGTCGGATATCAGCAATTTCTCAAATTGCGTTTCGGTAATTTTTTTATGCTTACAATCATCACATTTTTTGCAGATATCTTCTGTGCTCCATTTACGCTTATCTAGCATGAAGATAATTTTCTTATCTTTGACTGTTGCTTCAATTGGTTCGCAATTAGATATGTCATCATCGCTTAGGGCGCTTAGATCAAGGTTCATAATTTTCTTGCCTGTGTTTGAGCCAAATAATTTCCATGACTGTTTCCCAAAAATCAATGATGCCGCAATCCCCTGTGTTCTTTGAATGCTCATTTTTATTTTTGTTTCTTCACTGGAATCACTTTCGATACCCTCGTATATTTCGAGCAAACATTTTCCAATTTTCTTTAGCTCATACTTCTGAACTTCATGTAGATATGACCCAAATCGACCATCTATAGCACGAAAAACAATTAATGACACTAGCGCTACAAACAAGGTCACACTTGCGATTACAGCTACTGTTCTTGTTGTTTCTGTGATTATTGTTATCGGAGAAAAAAAGTGGTTTACTAAGAGAGCAACTAGAGCACTTATTGATAACATTGCCACTTTAGCAAGATGTGAAAGTGTGGCCATATCCTTTTCTAAGAAGTCTCTTCTGCGGTATAGTTCCTCAATAATTTTTTCATTTTCTAATATTTCAATGTCGGAATAAATTTTGTTAATGTAATATATGCAAAGGCGATATTGCTTATAGGGCTCACTTCCACCTTTCATGCAGTCATCAATTTCTTTAAAACGAGGCTCTCCATCGTAAAGCCCAAAGTGACGTTTTGCGCCCCTCTTAAAATGAGTACCAAAGCGAACTACACAAAGAATCAAAAAAGCAATAATCCATAATGAAAATAGAGCCAACAAAAATAAAGAAAAAACGCCCAAAACAAATGTTGATGACCACATCCCTGAAGTAAAGTCTAGTGTTGCCATTACAATCATTATTATTAGCATAGGAAATAAAGTTGCACGCGAGAAATTATCTATATTTTTAAACATGTTGTTCCCTCGCTTTTACATTTTTCTCAATTATATCAAAAAATTAAAATCTTTCAACATCTATTGATTGGTTTTATTGAATAGCAGTTTCCATTCCATTCAATATAAAGAACAAATCTAAACACTTTGTTGATATAGTTAAAAGTGTTCAGACTTACTATAATTATAGTGCGTTTTCAAAATTTGTACACCCCAAACCACATACTCCCCCTTGCGTTGATCGCAAAACTATAGTACAATAAAACCCACGAGCCGCCTCGGCTCCGGACAAGGCCGCACTAGTTGGGGAGTTAGCGGTGCCCTGTCGCCTGCAATCCGCTAGAGCAGGGATGAATCCCGATCGGCGGCTGCATGTTGTATCGTCTGCCCCGGAAAAGCGGTGTTGAGAGATCGGTCTTACGCAACGGGAACCCGTGAACCATGTCAGGCGGGGAACCGAGCAGCATTAAGCGGGATCTCCCGTGTGCCGTGAGGGCGCCGGTTTTGAGCTGGCTGTCCGGGTAACGGGTATAAGATGTAGTCAACGGTTGGTGTGCGGTCTTGTCGAGCGCCGAGGAGAACTAGAATTTATTTCCGTCACTGCGGTGACGGAAACGTTGTATTCGGGGGAGTGGGCCATGTATCAGGCACTGTACCGCAAATGGCGGCCCAAGACGTTTGACGACGTGGTGGGCCAGCCCCATATTACAGAGACCCTCAAGGGTCAGCTTATGGCGGACCGGGTCAGCCACGCCTATCTCTTTGTGGGTACCCGGGGTACGGGGAAGACCTCCTGTGCGAAAATCCTGGCCAAGGCGGTCAACTGTGAGGACCTTCAAGACGGGAACCCCTGTAACGCCTGCCCCGCCTGTGCGGGGATTGACAGCGGCAGTATCTTGGACGTGGAAGAGCTGGACGCCGCCTCCAACAACGGGGTGGATCACGTCCGGGCGTTGCGGGACGAGGCCATATTCACCCCCGCCGCCGTGAAAAAGCGGGTCTATATCGTGGACGAAGTCCACATGCTCTCCACGGCGGCCTTTAATGCGCTGTTGAAAATATTAGAGGAGCCGCCGCCCCATCTGCTGTTTATTCTGGCTACCACAGAGGCTCATAAAGTCCCGGCCACGATTTTATCCCGCTGTCAGCGCCACGCCTTCAAACGGGTATCGGCGGCGGACATTAAAGGGCGGTTGTTGGCCGTATCCGCCCAGGAGGGGATCGTCCTCCAAGAGGATGCGGCAGAGCTTCTGTCCCGTCTGGCAGACGGCTCCGTGCGGGACGCCTGGGCGCTGTTGGATCAGTGCGCCACGGGGGAGACCGTGGATGAGAATCTGGTGCTGGATTTGGTGGGTCTCGCTGGCAGTGATAACATTGCGGAACTCCTCCGGGCCACGGTTGGCAGAGATGTGGAATTGGCGCTGACGCTGGTCAACACACTCTATAATGCGGGCCGGGATATGGGATCATTGCTCAACGAGCTGGCTACGTTGATCCGGGATATTTTACTAATCCGTATGGCCCCTGTAGGCAGTGCAAATCTGTTAAGCGGCGGATTTGACCGTAAGATCATGGACAGCTTTGCCCCACTCACAACCGAATGGCTGATGTTTGCCCTCAATCAGATCACAGCCGCTTTGGCTGATCTGCCCCGCAGTGCCAATCGGAAGCTGGCGGCAGAACTTTGCGTGATCCGGCTGTGCAATGTGGGCATCTCCGGCGATATTGACGCCCTCCAGGCCAGAGTGGCCCAATTGGAGCAGGGGAGTCCGGCAGGGGAGAGACCGATCCCCTCGCCTGTGCCAGGGATCCAGCCGATCCAAGAGAATACCCCGGTCTTGGCGGAACCTCCGCCCTGGGAGGAGGAACTCACGCCGCACCAGGCGGAGCCGGTGTCAATACCGGTGATGGAATCCAATCCGGAACCGGAGCCGGCACCCGAATCACTGCCGGAGCCGCCCCAAGCTACCCCGGCGGCGGACACGGATATCTGGAAAACCATCTTGACCCGCGCCCAGCCGGAGTTGGACGTGAGCATCTACACCCTCATGAGCGACGGCAACGAGGTGTGCGCCGCACTTGACAAGCAGACACTGGATCTATATATTGAAAACGAGTTCACCAAAGCCATGGCGGAGACAAAAGACGTGCAGGACGCCATCCGCAGGGCGGCGGACGCCGTCACCGGTGCGCCGATACAGTTGAAAACCCATTTGGGCAGACCCGTGAGCGGAGCGTGGAACAGTAAGTTAGACGCCCTGGCCAAAAAGGGGTTGCCCATCGTGAAGATTAAATAGGAGGAAGAAAATATGGCCAAGGGGAAAAGCTTCGGCGGCGGGATGCCCAGAAATAGCGCAAACATGATGAAACAGGTTCAGAAGATGCAGCAGGATATGCTAAAGATGCAAGAGGAGATGGAGACCCAGACCTATGAGGCCACCGCCGGCGGCGGCATGGTTCGGGCTCAAGTCAGCGGCAAAAAAGAGGTGGTTCTCCTGGAGATCGACCCTGAGGCCGTGGACCCCGAAGATGTGGAAATGCTCCAGGATATGGTCATCGCCGCAGTCAACGAGGCCCTGCGCACCTCCGAAAATGCGGCGGCGGAGGGGATGAACAAACTCACCGGCGGGATGAATTTTGGGTTTTAGGGCCTCCCCCAGTCAGGCTACGCCTGACAGCCCTCTCACAACGAGGGGGCCAGAAGGTCAAGGGCCAAAAGCCAAAAGCCTCCCTCAATTTGAGGGAGGTGGCAGAGCGAAGCTCTGACGGAGGGAGCCTCCCTGCGCCGCAGGTCAAGGTCAATCCTCAGTCAGCTATCGCTGACAGCTATATCACTATACAATGTACAACACCAAAATTAACCTTAAAAACAAGGGCTAACCTACAACGCAGCGCCATCTAAAAATTAGCTTTTTTAGATGGCGTTTTGCGTGGTGAATTTTGTGCCAAGAACTAGATCGAGATTTCCAAGCACCAACAAGAAAATCTCAACCTAGTTTCACGTTCTCATCTCTTACTCTGCCACCCTCTGCATAAATCGCGTGAGAATCGCGGCACCCTCTGCACGGGTAGCGGTGCCGCCCGGCGCTAACATCTC
>WRAB01000029.1 GCA_009780435.1 Oscillospiraceae bacterium
ATCGGCGTATCGTGGCCGATGGACTGCTTACGAGGGTCAAGGCCACAAGTGAGCGTATCCAGATTGAGTGGAAATTCTAGGCACGACTAGCAGGTGTACATTGTACAGCGTTGCCTCCTTTACAAAAGGAGCCTTTGCTGTGGCGCTATCCACCTCTACACTGGTGCGCCAACAACGTCTATGGTAGAATAACAAAAACACCACACACAAGGGACGGATCACACACATGCTACATATCGTACTCGTCGAGCCGGAAATTCCGCAAAACACCGGCAACATCGCCCGCACTTGCGCCGCCATCGGGGCTAGGCTCCACATTGTAAATCCCACACCCTTTGAGATCAGCGATAAAACCGTCAAACGGGCGGGGCTGGACTATTGGCAGCACCTGGACTTGGAGATGCACGACGATCTAGCCGCATTTTTGGGCAAATACGGGGGCGAGCAGTTATTCTTCGTGGAGACCGGGACAGATGTGCTGTATAGCGATGTCCAATTCCCGGAACATCCGTTTCTCCTGTTCGGCAAGGAGACCCTGGGCCTACCCAAATCTCTATTGACCGGCGACAAAGGCACAACCATCACCATCCCCATTCTGCCCCATATCCGATCCCTGAACCTCTCCAACGCCGTGGCAGTGGTGGCGTATGAGGTGGTGCGGCAGAGAGGGCTTTTGACATAGAAAAAAGGGGCGGCATCAAAACGACAAGAACAGGCCGTCCTGCAATGTGCGACTATCTGCAATGGGACGGGCGAACAGTGTTCCCCCCTACAAGGGCAGTTTTCGTAGGGGCGCACAGTGTGCGCCCGTGTTGTGCATTGTAGAACAGCACCCTCGGCGCCCCGCTTTGCTATCATGTATTTACGCTCTACCGCAACGCCATCTCCGCAATCTTGTTACACAGCTCGTTATACGATATCCCGCTCACCAGGGCCTCCTGGGGCAATAGACTGGTGGGGGTCATGCCTGGGAGGGTGTTGGCCTCCAGGCAGAAGATGTTGTCCGCCCCGTCCAGCATAAAGTCAATCCGGGAGTAGTCTTTCAGCCGCAGTGCCTCGTGTACCTGTACGGCCACGGCCTGCATCCGGGCGGATACCTCCGAGTGCAAATCGGCGGGGCAAATCTCCTGGGTGCGGCCCGCCTGGTATTTGTTTATGTAGTCAAAGAACCCCTCGTTGGGGATGATCTCAATCACAGAGAGGGCTGTGCCGTCCAATATTCCGACGGAGAACTCCCGCCCGGCAATCAATTTCTCGACAACGACAGCTCCCTCATACTTCTGCGCCGCCCGGATGGCCAGGTCAAACCCCGCCCGATCCGCCACGATGGAGACCCCTATGCTGGAACCGCCGTTACAGGGCTTGACAATACAGGGGAATCCGATCTGATCCTCCACCTGAGCAGGATCATCCGTTTCACAGTGAAACAGCATCCACTCCGGCGTGGGAATCCCGTGATTTTTCATAATCTGCTTGGACAAGTCCTTGTCCATAGCCAGAAGGCTACCGGCGTATCCCGTACCGGTGTAGCGGATGCCGTAGACATCGAACACCGCCTGGAGTTTTCCGTTCTCTCCAATATCGCCGTGGAGGGCGATAAATACCAAGTCCGCACTGCGGCAGAGATCCAGGACGTTTTTCCCCATGAGAACGTCCCCCATATCCGCTTCCGCTTTTAACTGGGTTAAATCCGGCTCCATCGCCGGGACGGTGTATTGGTAGCGGTGGGGACTGTCCACGTCTGTGAACAGATCATCCAGGTCGCCAGGCAGGTCGATTCCTTTATATAAATCCAGCAGCATGACCCGGTGGCCCGTCTCAATCAATGCGTTGGCGATCAGGCTCCCCGACGACAAGGACACATCCCGCTCCGGGCTGAGGCCCCCTGCTAATACGACGATTTTCATAGTGTTCTCCTTATTTTATTCACAAAATATCCCCACTTGTTCACAAACTGTTTTCCCCGTATTCACAAATTCTTCACAATCCTGCGTTATACTAATTTCATCCAACAGGGACACATTCTCCTTCAATTGCACACAACCGGGGCGCCCCTGGCGAGAGGCGCCCCACCCCTAAAAACACCGCCATGCGGCGTTTTAAATAGATGGAAGCCCTACCAACCCCTCACTTTTTTATCATTCTCCCTAACTTAACTACCACGACAAGAGCGTTATTTACGCTCTTGTCGTGGTTTTTGCAGGGAATCGTCATTGAATACCCAGTCCCGGATCTCCGTGACCGTATAGGTGTCCGCCCCTGTCCGGGAGATAATCCGGGTAATCCCCGCATTGATGACCATCCGTTTGCACATGGCACAGGACGTCGTATCCGAGAGAATCTCCCCGCTCTGCCGCTCTCTCCCTGTGAGGAATAGGGTTCCCCCCAGCATATCCCGCCGGGAGGCGGAGATGATGGCGTTGGCCTCAGCGTGGACACTGCGGCAGAGCTCATACCGCTCCCCGCTGGGGATCGCCAGTTCCTCTCTGGTACAGCGGCTCAAATCGAGGCAGTTCTTCCTGCCTCGGGGTGCACCGTTGTAGCCCGTGGAGATAATCTCATCATTTCGCACGATGATCGCCCCGTACTGCCGCCGCAGACAGGTGGATCGCCCCGCCACCGTGTCGGCAATGTCCAGATAATAGTTGATCTTGTCCTTTCGCTCCATGGTTGCGCTCCTTTTCTCTCACTATGTTCCCGCTTTCCTGCTTTCTCGTGCAGACGTTATATCCAAGAAATTTTCCGCCCGTCGCCGGGGGTGAAACGATCTTTTAACCCCTCTGTGACATGGAGTTCGCCCGCTTCGGTGACAAATATGACCTCTATATCAGCCCGCTGGGCGGCAAAGATTGCTCCCTCGGCGAGACCCATGACGAATAGCGCCGTTGAAATCGCATCCCCTCGGGTACCGTTAGATGCAATCACCGTGACGGAGACAAGGCCACTCTCCGCTGGCCGCCCCGTGGCGGGGTCGAGGATGTGGTGATACGCCACACCGTCCGGGCCGATGAAATACCGCTCATAGCTGCCGGAGGTGCTCACGATCTGATCACGCACCCCCACCACGCCGATGTCTCCATCGCCGAATGGATCCCGGATAGCCACCCGCCAGGGGCCGCCCCCGGGCCGCTCTCCCACGGCGTATACATCGCCGCCCAGAGAGAAAATGGCCGTCTCAATCCCCATCTCCACCATCAGCGCCGCCAAGACGTCCCCGGCGTAGCCTTTGACAACGGCACCCAAATCTAATTCCATCCCGGCGGGGACTGTCACCTGTGTGCCATCCAGCATGATATCTGCTGGATTGGTATGGGCCAGCAGTGCGGTCAAATCGTCTGCATCCGGTATTTGATACGCCCCGGTGGTAAATCCCCAGGCCTGCAAGACCGGGTGCAGGGCCGGGGAAAATGCGCCACCCGTCTCCCGCCAGATAGCCACGGTCTCGGCCAGGATCGCCGCCGTCTCTGGTTCGACGGTGACGGACTCTCCGGCGCTCTGGTTGATCCGGGCAATATCGCTGTCCGCCAGCGTCACGGAGAACAGCTCCTCCAGCCGGTGGATCTCCTGGGCGGCCCGCTGCCGTGCCGCCGATGCCTCGTCGCCGTAGATGGTGAGGGTCATCACCGTGTCCATAGCAAATATGGTCGCCCGCTCCGGTTCAGCCTGACTACAGCCGACCAGAGAACCGAGCGAGATCAAAATCAGTCCCGCGATCAAAATCCCCTTCACATGGACGCTCCTACGTGTTATTTTTTCCAGTATAGCACATGGCGGGGGAAAGGACAAATACCTTTAAAATCTTTCAACGCACCGCTTGCAACATACGATTGAATCGTATATAATGTGTGTAAAGGGGGACGCTACATGAAACGTGAATTTGTTATGACCCCCACCTTTGACCGCAACTGGGCGGCTTGTGGGTTGGACGATGAAGACTTGCTTGAACTACAGAGTATATTACTTGAACGCCCTGACGCCGGAGAAGTCATTCCGCATTTGTCCGGCGGACGCAAATTGCGCTTTGCAGCCAGTGGGCGAGGAAAATCCGGCGGCGTGCGTGTGGTCTATGTAGACGTTGTGATACGAGATCGAATTTATCTTTTGATCGCATACCCCAAGAATGTGCAAGAAAATATTACACCGGAACAGAAGAAAGTGTTAAATAAGCTAATTGCCGCTCTAAAGGAGGTATAACAATGGAAAAATTTAATTATTTCAATGAATTGGAGCAGAGCCTAAAAGAGGCCGTTGCCTTCAAAGAAGGCGATAAAAGCAAGGCGCGGGTCTCGGTCTGCGAATTGCCTGTGCCAGAATATAAGGCCGCCGATGTGCTGCGTGTGCGCTCTGCATTGCGCCTCTCCCAGCGGGGGCTTGCCTTGGCGTTGGGCGTATCTCCACGAACTGTCGAGGCCTGGGAAGTGGGGCGCAATGCGCCCAATGGTGCAGCTCGCAATTTGCTATATCTGATTGAGCACAATGCGGCACTTGTAGATCAGTTGATTGCAAGACGGCCGTCTTGACTCCTGCTCCTATGAACTCAAAACGCTGGCTCATCTTATTTGCCGCCCTGGTGGTCTTTGCGGGATTTTCCCAGGTGCTGATGCACACCTTTTTCCGCCCTGCCGCCATGGCCTCGGTATATCAAAACGGCAACTTGATCCAAGTCATTGACTTGGGTCGTGTCACTGCGCCCGATACGATCACCGTGACGGGCATCTGGGGCCGGGAAAATGTCATCCTGGTGGAGCCGGGGCGGATTTCCGTCCTATCCGCCACCTGCCGGGATCAGATTTGCGTCAACCAGGGGTCCATCTCCAACGGGGTACGGCCCATCGTCTGCCTCCCCCACCGGGTGGTGATCCAGATTGACCCAGCCCCGGATGGATTCATCGGTACGGGGAGGTAGGGGATTATGCAGACAAAACGCCTGACGCTCCTCGCTATGTATACGGCCATTGCCCTGACCATTTTTGTGGTGGAGGCCCAGATTCCTCTGCCCATCCCCGTCCCCGGCGTCAAGCTGGGCCTGGCCAATGTGATCACGCTGATGGCGCTCCTATTCCTGGGACGGCGGGAGGCGGGGATTATCTTGGCAGTGCGGATCACCCTGGGCAGTTTCTTCGTAGGGGGGCTCTCCCCATGGCTCTTCTCCGCCGCCGGGGGATTTTTCGCCTTTCTCACCATGGCCCTGGCCCTCCGATTCGTACCGAAAGAGCAGATTTGGGCCGTGAGCACCCTGGGCGCCCTGGCCCATAACGCCGGACAGCTCGGGATGGCAGTGCTCTACATGGGCACCACCGCCGTCCTGGCTTTCGCCCCGGTGCTGGTAATCTCTGCGGTGATTACCGGTGCATTCATCGGCATCATCGCCCGGTTTTTATTGCGGTATGAGCGGTGGTTGACGCCGTAGGTTGGAGAACGATTATGGACAGCAAAGGCAAAGCCGCCTTTCTAATACCCGCTGCACTCAAAGCTGGCGCACCCGCTGACCCCGTTCAGTAGCACCCGATCCCCCCGCTGATACGTCACCGTGGCCCGACAGCTGATTCGCTCTCGGATGATCCGGGTCATCTCCCCCAGATCCGGGGCGTGCAGGGGCAGGCCGTCCCCCGGCTCCACCCGGATGGTGAGCCGATCCCGGCCCTGGACGAGCACCATCTCCCGCTCCGTACAACGCATCGCTCTGCCGCCGTGATAGGTGGCCAGGCGGTGTTCTGCTCCGTCCACATAGACCGAGGCGATGACCCCTTGGATGGCCACAGGCCCCAGGGGCACATGGGCTACCGCCGCCATGACGGAGATGGGCATCTCGCCGAGGAAATCGTTGGAGTGAAACCAAGTATACCGCCGCGGAAAGCTTCTGCCCCGATCCGATTCCACGTACCCCTGTCCTCCGGTGAGTTCGATCTGCGCCTCGTTGATCGTAACCTCGCCTCGCAAGGTGTGGTACAAACTAGCCACTCCATGGCGGCATTGTAGGCCGGGTATAGCGGCGAAATAACCCATGATATCCCCCCGTATAGGCAGCAGGGGGCCGTATTCCACCGTGCCGCTGCACGTCAGTTCCGGCGTGTCGATCTGTACGGTGATTCCCCGCTCGGAAAACACACTGTCTCCCACACGGATCTCCAGCGGATTGTCCCGTTTGGAAAATGTCTCGTAGGGATAGGGTACAAACCACGTCCCCGCCCCGGTGATCACCTGGATAAAGGCCCGCCTCGCCCCTGCGGCGGTATGATGGATGCCGGGGATGAAAGCGATGGCCTGATCTCCCCGCTGGTGTTTGAAATACCAGCCCTCAAAATATCGTCTCTTGTGATGCTTCATGTGGTTCCGCCTCCATAGTCTCCAGATCCCGCTGGGCCGGGCCGCCGATACAGACCCCCTCCGCCGTGAACCGGGAGCCGTGACAGGGGCAATCCCAACTGGTCTCATCGGCGTTGAATTTCAATTGACAGCCCAGGTGGGTACAGGTCACGTCTACCCCGTGGACCCTACCCGCCGCATCCCGGTAGACGCCCCACTTTTTCTCCCGGCACATCACCACTTTGGCCGTGCCGGGCTCTACATCTTTCGGCGACTTTGCCGGTGCGTGGAATATCTGCTTGGCGAGGCCCGCCACCGATTCCGCCCCGTCCTCCATGAACCCCTTCACAGAGGGGGTGACTTGGGGCCGCCGGGGAGAAAACACCGTGTAAATCGGCTCCCGCTCCGCGATACGATCTGAGAGGATCATGGCGCCCACCATACTGCCGGTCATCCCCCATTTGCGAAATCCCGTGGCCACGTAGAGACCTTTCGTATCGGCCCCGTATTTCCCGATATAGGGGATGTTGTCGTGGGTCACGCAGTCCTGGGCCGACCAGCGGCAGACCTCTCTGGCGTCGGGCCAGTATTCCTGGGCCACCCGGAGTAATCCGTCATATTTCCCGCCGGATTCGTTCTCTCCCGTCCGGTGTCCGCCACCGCCCAGAAGAGTTAGATTCCCCCACCGCCGGATAGAGAGCTTCCGTCCATCGATCCCCAGATATGCATCCCGGAGGTCTCCGGCGTGTTCTAAGGCGATTACATAGGAGCGGTTTTGATGCATCCGCATGAAGTAATAGCCGGGCCGGTTGAGAAATGGGAAATGGGTCGCCACCACCACGTGTTTCGCCCGGACACGCCCCCACTCTGTAGATACCACGCCGTCTTCGATCTCAATCACACGGCTCTTTTCATAGATCCGACATTTCGCCGTGATGTGGGCCAGAAATTTCAGGGGATGGAACATGGCTTGGTTTTCAAATCGCAGCGCTCCCCAGATGGGGAAGGGTAGCTCACTCATATCCACTAGGTCGGCGGGCAGGCCCAGAGCCTCCGCCGCTTTACACTCCCGCTCCAGGGCCTTGTCGGGCCTCGTGGCGTAGAGATGGGTGGCGATCCGCTCAAAATCGCAGTCGATATTCTGGTCGGCGACGATTTGGGCGTAAAAGGCGATGGCCTCCAGATTCGCCTTGGCGTATTGCGCAGCCAACTCTTTGCCGAATTGACGGGTCATGGACTCATAGCATATCCCGTGCTGGGCGGTGATCTTCGCCGTGGTGCCGCCCGTGACGCCGCCGCCTACCCGATCCGCCTCTAACAGGATGCAGTCGATGCCCTTCATTTGAAGCAGATAGGCCGTCAGCACCCCCGCCATCCCGCCGCCGATGACCACGGCCTCCGTCTCCATCTCCCCCGTCAAAGGGGGCCATTCCGGCAATTGCACCGTCTCTCTCCAAATGGATGCCATAAAACACACACTCCTTACTGTATCTCCCCCGCCTGGGTTGGGGAACGTACGAAATATCTTTTTGCCCTAGTATTCGCCCAACCCGCATATCATATGCAAATCAGGCAAATACTAGGGCAAAAAGGAGTGTGACCCACATGAGTAACGCCTTTATCGGCATGGGCAAAAGCCCCGACGGGATTGACCTGCCCTTGGGGCTCAGCATGGAACTGGCCCTGCACCCCCATGCCGCCGCCACCTTCGGCAAAATGGATCGGGCCCAAAAGCAGGCGGCGATCCAATATGTCCAATCCTGCACCTCCGGGACGGACGCCAAGCGGCGCATCCAAAATGCAATCGATCAGATGGCAGATGGCCATATGACGATTACGTGAGGGCCATAGTCAAAGCCCAAAACAAAAAAACGGGACGTCTAGGGGCCGTCCCCTACATGTTGTAGGGGGCGGTGTCCTCGACGCCCTGTTTTGATTATGATCCTAGTTATGTCTGAGGCGCAGTCGGCGTTAAAGCCCGTCCATCGCCCACGCTCTGTATCACGCCGTTCACCCGGGTGTACACCTGCACATTTTCCTCCCGCACCGGGCTTGGGTAGGGGTTAAAATAGCTGTTAATCATGGGGAGCCATTCTTCTAAATCCAAGATCACATACGAGGCGCCGCCAAGCATGGCGCCTTGGGTGATAGGCATGGTGAAAAATTGCAGGTCCTCGCTGTCCATCCCCATCAGCTGGGTGGCGTACCAGATCATATTATTGACAGGCAAATCGGTGTTCACATACTCGGTGAAAATATCCGCCAACTCTCCAATCCGCGTTATATTCCGGATTTGAAGTAACTCCCCGGCCACGGCCCGCAGGAAGGCCTGCTGGGTCTGGATGCGGCCAAAGTCGCCCACCCCGTGACCGCTTCCGTCATTATTTCCCCGCCAGCGGACGACGCCCAGGGCCGTCTCCCCGTCTAAGTGTTGCCACCCACGATTTACATGGATGTGCAAATTCTGATCCGGATCCGAATAGCGCATGTTGTGGGGTACGTCAAAATATACGCCGCCAAGCACATTCACCAAGGCCGCAAACCCCGCATGGTCTAAGGTCACGTAGTTGTCCGGCCGAAATCCAATTAGGCTCTCCACAGACTCCATCACCCGATCCATGGAGCGTGTAATGGGCCAAACGGCATTGATCTTTTGTTGTCGTCCGGACAGATCAATCAAGGTGTCCCGCGGGATACTCACTGCACGAACCCCGCCGTTTAGGCTGTCGACGGCGATCAGGAGCATGGTATCCGTGCGCCCTCCCTCGTCTTTTCCCACCACTAACATGGTGTAGATGCCCGACGGCCGATTGGGATCCGCCGCCACGTGCTCGGAATCCTGCTCATCCGGCGTAGGGACCACCTCCGGCAATTCTATATGCCCCGGATCAACAAACGCCCCCTCTTCGGGTACGGAAACCGGCCCCGTGTACGGCAACACATCCGGCGGCCTTATGTAGGAGTTCACCAGAGCGTAGACGCCGCCCGTGGCCACCAAAACAAGAACAAGTACCGTGGCAATCACCTTCTGCGCTCGTCCCCGCTTGGGCTTCGGAGTCCCGTGGATTGTATTCATATTTGCGCCAACTAAATGCATGGCGTATCTCTCCAAATTTGGACATAGTTTTACATAATAGTATTCCACCAGATAGTATATCACAAATTACACGAAACGTGCAAACAAAATTCTGGGTTGGGCGTGACCAAATGCGATAATACGCTGTTTGCGCCCGTGTAAAACGCTGCCGCAACAAAAATATGCGACATGTTTCCAACGCCCGGACGAACGCTGTTCGCCCCTACAAGGGCAGTTTTCGTAGGGGCGCACAGTGTGCGCCCGTGTTATACATCGTAGAACGGCGCCCGGGCGTTCCGCAATGTACGACTATCTACAATGTGGCGGGACGAACGCTGTTCGCAGGTCAAGTGCCTCCCTCAAATTGAGGGAGGCTTTTTCCCGCCACGCCTATCGCTTTGGGCGATTCGGGTATTGTACTTTTCTCCCCTCCCAGGTCTGGAGGGTGACAGTCTCCTCATCTCGCTCCACGATGTAGTTGGGGAGCAGGGGAATCTTGCCCAGGCCGCCGGGGGCGTTGAGGATATACGTGGGGATCGCCATCCCGCTGGTGCGGCCCCGGAGATGTGCCATGATCTCCAGCCCATCGTCGATGCTAGTGCCAAAATGGAGGGTCCCCTTCACGGATTTCGCATGGAAAATATAGTAGGGCCGTACCCGGGCCAGCATCATCTCGTGATTGAGACACTGCACCACATACTTGTCATTGTTGATCCCTTCTAAGAGCACCATTTGATTGCCCAGAGGCACACCGACATTGGCCAGTCTGGTACAGGCCGCAACGGCCTCCGGCGTCAGCTCTCTGGGGGTGTTAAAATGGGTATTCAGATAGATGGGGTGATATTTCTTCACGATTTCGAGAAATTCGTCGTCAATCCGCATGGGCAGGGTGGCCAGGGTCCGCGTCCCGATACGGATGACCTCCACGGTTGGAATCTCCCGCAGGGAGGACAGGATATAGTCCAGCTCCCCATTGGGCAGCGCCAGGGCATCGCCGCCGGTGACCAGCACGTCCCGTATCTCCGGACTCTGCCGAATATAGTCTAAACTCTCGTCCAAGACTGCTCGGCTCACGTCCCGGTCTTTGCCGCCGATCCGTCTGCGCCGTTGGCAATGGCGGCAGAACATGGCACAGGCGTTGGTCACATTGAGAATCAACCGGTCTGGATAGCGGCGGGTAATGATTCCCGCGGGATTGGTGTGCTCCTCGTCCATGGGGTCTTCCTCCCCCGCCGCGCCCATCTCCTGGACGGTGGGGATAGAGAGCAGCCGGATGGGGTCCAACCGATCTTCCGGATCAATGAGGGCCAGATAGTATGGTGTAATCGCCCAGCGGTACTGTTCGCCCACCTGGGCGATCTGCCGCCGCTCCTCGGCGTCAAGGGTGAGGATTTGGCCTAGGCGCTCCGGATCGTCAATGCGATTTTGCATCTGCCAATTCCAGTTGTCCCAATCCGCCACCGTACCGCCTAAGAGGGTGAGTAGCTTTTCCTTCTGCGCCTCATACCGCGCAATACAGTCCGGATCTCGCCCCTTTGGAATCTCGACCTTGGCCGTCCGGTATTCTGTTGTATACTCCCGCAGCGTCTCGCCGCGCTTTCTGGATATCTCACGATTGGTATCTGATTGCAATCTGATCTCCTCCTTATGCCTCATCGCTCTAATTTAATTATCATACCACAAATTTCCCTTGCCCGCAGTTGAATCTGGTCAAAGAAAGGAAAAATTCGATTTTTAATATAAAATATGCTTGGTTTTATGCATATTTCACAATCTTCAATGCTGTTCATTCCGTTCGGTTGCTTTGGTATATCATGGACACAACAAAAGGGGATATTAGAAATCCCCCAAAATGAAAGGAAGGTTCACACATGGAAGCGATCACTAAAATCCGCAACTATATCCGGGAGACAGGGCGCACACAGGCATACCTCTGCAAACACACGGGTCTCTCTAACTCCGCTATGAGTTTAATTCTGGCGGGCAAACGGCGGCTACGCCTGGAGGAGTACCACGGCATCTGCAATGCCCTTCAAGTGGAACCGAATTTTTTCCTGGTGGGAAACCGGCAGGAGTGAAGCCAAATCCTGGCCATTCACACGTCGAGTCCCCGCCTGAATCCGCCAAATGGCAACCGTTTGGCAGAGTACCCAACAAATTACCTTGATTTTCTCCCAGCGAAATATGTCGAATGTCACTATAAAATATCGAAGTCGCCCAAAGCCCTGTAGACTGGTATTAGTAGGCGGTCTCGGGAAAGGGAGAATTGCCCGCCCAAGAGAGAAAGAAAGCCCATAGCACGAAGGAGGCGTACTATGACGAAAGAGAGATTGAGTCAGCTAAGTTGGTTGAAAACGGAAATTGAGGTGTTGACGAACCGGATCCAAAAAATTGAAAACGCCCTCTCCGGACGCACATCTCGGATTGACGGCATGTCTTGGCTAGGCGGACAACGAGATCTGGTCGGCAACCTAGTTCCTCAACTCAGTGATCTGCGGGATCAGCTCTCCGCAAGCCGGAATACGGCCATGGCCGAATGTACCCTGCTCCAGCAGTTCATCGCCGGCATTTCTGACAGCCAAATCCGATTGATTTTCATTTTGCGCTACATGGATGGCTTAAACTGGCACCAAGTGGCCTGGCGTCTGGGTGGCAATACCCCCGACAGCGTTCGGATGATGCACAACCGCTACTTAGCGCGCCAGTAACACTGACTTTACCCCCGCCTTTTATCCCCGTTTGCCTGATCTAACTCCTCCCTTTCCCATCGCTTTTTTCTTCATCTACATCCCGCATCATGCACATACCGGCACCCGCAATACCGTTGCCGATAGAGGCCCAGCTCACGGGCCAGTTCTACACTGCGGCGATAGCCGTCTCGCTTTTTAAAATCGCCATGGAGATATGACACGCCGTATTTCTCCCCTAACGCCGCACCGATCTCGTTCAGTAGCACCGCATCTTTGTGGGGGCTGACGGAGAGGGTTGTGGTGAAATGGGTGTAATTTCCCCTTCTGGCGAAACGGGCCGTCTCCTCTAGGCGCAGGGTAAAACAGCGTATACAGCGCCGTCCGCCCTCTGGCTGCTCCTCCAGTCCCGCCGTCACCGTATCAAATGGGATCGGATCATAGGGCGGCACGATGAGCGTGACGGGATAGGCCATTGACAGTCCGGCGACGGCCTTCTCCTGGCTCTCCAGCCGCTTATCATACTCGGCCTCGGGGTAGATATTCGGATTGTAGAAAAATACCGTGACGGGGCACTGGGCCGCCAACCGCTCCAACACGGCAGTAGAGCACGGCCCACAGCAACTGTGGAGCAGAATGTTTTGATTTTCCATCGGATCACCTCGTAAAAACCCCGTCCAATGGACGGGGTTTTTTATTCCTAAGATTACTTGCTATCCGCCAATCGTTCTGCATATTCCACGCACCGGGCGATGGTCCGCTCGCAGGTCCCACGGTCTTCGGCTTTTGCCAGGATATACACCTTGACTTTCGGCTCCGTCCCGGAGGGGCGCACCATGAAGTTCGTGCCGTCCGCCAGGGTGAATCCCAGGACGTTGGAACCACTTGGCGCAATATCCGTCTCCACGCCGTCGGCAATCCGCTTACCGATGAGATAATCCCACCGGGCGGCGACGGCCTGGCCGCCAATCTCTGTGGGGGGATCGGTACGCAGAGTTTCCATCAGCCGGGCCATGTTCTTCATACCATCCAAGCCGGGCATGACCAGATTTAAGGTCTCCTCACCGTAGTATGTGCCCAGTTCCCGGTAGTATTCCTCCACACCGTCCACCAGGGTCATGTCCCGGGTCTTGTACCAGGCCGCCATCTCGGCGATGAGCATGGAGGTGGTGACGCCGTCTTTGTCTCGGATGAAGTCTCCGATCATATAGCCGTAGGACTCCTCATAGGAGAAGATGACTTGTTTTGAACCCCCCAGCTCAATGATCTTTTCGGCCATGAATTTAAACCCCGTAAACGTGTCGTACACGGCAACCCCGTGGCGCTCCGCCAGATCCCTCGCCATCTCCGTGGTGACGATGGACTTGATCGTGGCGGCGTTTGCCGGGAGGGTTCCCGCCGCCTTTTTGGCGGTGATCAGATATCCCAGGAGGAGTACGCCCATCTGGTTGCCAGAGATCATCTGGTAGTCGTCCCCGTGGCGCACGAGACAGCCGACGCGGTCTGCGTCGGGATCGGTGCCGATGATCACATCGGCATTTTCCGCACGGGCCAGGTCTAGGCTGAGGGCAAATCCCGCCGGATCCTCCGGGTTGGGGCTCACCACGGTAGAGAAATCTCCATCTGGCACCATCTGGGCTGCGACGGGCAGAACGTGTTTGACCCCAAGCCGCCGAATGGCTTCCGGCACAAATGTGGCGCCCGTGCCGTGGAAGGGAGTGTAGACCACCTTGAGCCGATCAGCCACCTGGGCCACACTGCCGTTGTCCACGGACTGCTCTAACACACGGGCGAGAAAGAGCTCGTCCGTCTCTTCTCCCAAGAGCGTAATACGCCCTTGAACTACTGCTTCATCGAAGTCCATGGTCTGAATATCCGCGAATATATCTGTCTGAGCCATCTGCTCGGCTATCATAGCCGCGTGGCGGGGGGGCAGTTGCGCGCCGTCTGACCAGTAGACCTTATATCCGTTATAGGCGGGCGGATTGTGGCTGGCCGTGATATTGACGCCGCCTGTGGCCCCATAGTACCGGATGGCAAAGCTGAGTTGGGGCGTGGGCCGCATCCCGTCAAAGAGCCGCACCCGGATGCCGTTTGCCGCCATGACGGCGGCGGCCTCTTTTGCAAACACGTCGGACTGATGACGACAGTCATAGCATAGGATCACGCCAGCATCCGCCGCCCCTTGCCCCTCGTCTAGGATCACTTGGGCAAAGGCCTGGGTGGCGTGGCGGATTACATGGACATTCATCCGGGCGAGGCCGACGCCCATAATCCCCCGCAGCCCCGCCGTGCCGAAGGCCAGGGGGCCAAAGAACCGCTCCTCGATTTCTTTTTCATCTCCTGCGATTGCGGCAAGTTCCATCTGTTCAGCGGCACTTAACACCGGGGCGGACCGCCATTTTTCATATTCAGCCCTGTACATCTTCCGCCTCCTCGAAGTCTTCTGAAATCAACGCTTTTGCGTCCTCTGCCATGGTTTCCGGCACATAGAGTTCCAACCCCGTACCGGAGAGACCTATGATGACCTTGCCAAATGCGCCATCGTTTGGATACTCTTTCAACACAGGGATTCCAGCGGAGGTGAGCATGTTCATAACAATCTGCCCCTCCAGTGCAACCTCCCGCACATGGGTCAAAAATACCGGCGGCACCGGTTTTCCATCGTCTCCGTTAGGCCAGGGCGGCCCTTCTGTCTTGCCAAATGCCCAATTGTGTAACACCACTGGGTATCTCTCCTCTCATATGGATCGTGTGCTGGGAGTAGTATATCATAAATTGTAAAAATGCAAAAGACCGCAAAACAACAACAAGGGGCCAACTCACATTGGCCCCTTGCGTATGACAACCTATTTTGCGTACTCAATCGCCTTGGTCTCCCGGAGCAGGTGTACTTTAATCTGCCCGGGATATTTGAGCTCGCCCTCGATCTTCCGGGCGATGTCCCGTGCTAAGAGCACCATTTGATCCTCGTTGATCTCCTCTGGCTTGACCACCACACGGACCTCACGGCCCGCCTGGATGGCGAAAGAGCTCTCCACGCCGGAGAAGGAGTTGGTCAGGTCTTCCAACTTCTCCAACCGCTTGATATAGTTCTCGATATTCTCCCGTCGCGCGCCGGGTCTGGCGGCTGAAATCGTATCGGCGGCCTGGACGACGCAGGCGACAATGGTCTTCGCCTCCACGTCTCCGTGGTGGGCCTCAATGGCGTGGATGATGTCAGGGCTCTCTTTGTACTTTTTGGCGATATCCACGCCGATGGTGACGTGGCTGCCCTCTACCTCGTGGTCGATGCTCTTGCCGATATCGTGGAGCAGGCCCGCCCGCTTGGCGGTGGCCACATCGGCCCCCAACTCGGCGGCCAACAGCCCCGCCAGATGGGACACCTCGATAGAGTGATTGAGCACGTTCTGACCGTAGCTGGTGCGGTATTTTTGCCGGCCCAGGAGTTTTACGATCTCCGGGTGCAGGCCGTGGATGCCCGTCTCAAATGTGGCCCGCTCGCCCTCGCTCTTGATGATGGCGTCCACTTCTCTGCGGGCCTTGGCGATGGTCTCCTCAATTCGGGCCGGGTGGATTCTGCCGTCGAGAATCAGTTTTTCCAGTGCGATCCGTGCCACCTCACGGCGGACGGGATCGAAGCTGGACAGGGTAATGGCCTCCGGCGTGTCGTCGATGATGAGATCGACACCGGTCATAGTTTCAATGGTCCGGATGTTCCGGCCCTCTCTGCCGATAATGCGGCCTTTCATCTCATCGCTGGGCAGGGGTACCACGGATACGGCGGCCTCGGCCACGTGGTCGGCGGCACACCGCTGGATGGCGAGAGATATGTACTCCCGCGCTTTTTGATCCGCCTCTTCTTTGAACTGATTTTCTAAATTCATCAGGGTGGCGGCCAACTCGTGAGTGACCTCTGACTCAAGCGTGGTAATTAAGTGCTGTTTGGCCTGCTCTACGGTGTAGCCCGAGATTTCTTCCAGCCTGACCAGTTGATTTTCCTTTAGTTTCGCGACGTCCTCTAACTGATGATCTACATCCACCAGTTTGCGGCTCAATGTCTCGTTCTTGCGTTCCAGTCCCTCAACTTTTCGCTCTAAGTTCTCTTCTTTTTGTTGCAGACGGTTTTCTTGCTTCGATAGCTCTGCGCGGCGGTCTTTGACCTCCCGCTCGTATTCGACTCGGTTCTTGTGAATTTCTTCTTTTGCCTCTAACAGTGCTTCCCGTTTTTTATTTTCCGCACTTTTGATGGAATCGTTAATAATCCGCTTGGCCTCTTCTTCAGCGCTGGAGATCTCCCGCTCGGATACGCGCTTTCTGTATGCGATGCCTAAAATAAAGCCGATTATGGCTAATACCACCGCTACCACAAAAACCACTACAATGGTCATTCCATTTGGCATGGTGTAAACCCGCACCTCCATATCTATTTGTTTTTTTGCAAAACCGTAAGAAAACGCACTGCGTTCTCATAAAGTCACACAATTTATATTTTACCGCTGATTCGGCTTTATGTCAATGGGGCAAGGTTCAAAAATCCGTGCTAACGGTAAAATTCATCTTCATAGAGCCGTTTTGCGTAAACATACAGGGTGATTGCGGCCAAAAACAAGGCTGACATTGCGGAGATCGCCGCCTGTAGGCCACTGGCGAAAAAGGCGAGGAATACCATAATCCCGCCTGCGGCGTATAGGAGGACTGTCCCCAATTTGTGGGTTTTCAGCCACACCTGCTGGCTCCGCTCCGTATAATACCAGCGCAGGGCCAAAAAATTCCCCTTGGTTGCCTTCGGCAGCTGCATGGCAAATAACGCTGTCCCCACCCCCGGCACCAGGGCAACGGCTCTGCCTATGAGATCGGCGGTCACTTCCCCCGTGTCCATCACATAGTAGCCGTAGACCACCGAGAGACAGACGGCGGTTAGAAAACTCATGGCAAACACCCGGATGGCGGGGAGTACACGGAGGGTATCCAGAGGCCATGCGCTTTGAAACTCGGTTTTTTGCTCCAACGCTCTGGTCAGTTTCTGCATCATTCCGTAGATTACCCCGGCAAAGAGGACATTGACCACAGGGAGCATCCACACCCCCGCCCTGCCGCTAGATACGCTGATGGTCGGCGTAATCTGGATCGTATCCGGCAGGGATTGGTATACAAAAAGAGCCGCCGCCAAAGGCAAAGCGGCCAATATCCAATACAATGTGCTGAGAATTTGCTTTCCTCTCATGGCTAAAATAGGGTGATTCGATCAAAAGGAAATGCCACGGCCACCACCTGGCCGATGACTTCTCTCATATCCACCGGGCCGATACTGGAGGATCGGCTGTCCTGGGAGTAGTTCCGATTATCCCCGATGACAAAAATTTGCCCTTCAGGCACCGTGTAGGGGTAGGCGATATCCCCCATAAAATAGGTGGGCCCGTTGGTATACGGCTCATAGAGGGCCACACCGTTGACATAGATCACCCCTGCCATGGGATCAATATCCACCACGTCTCCCTCCAGAGCAATCACCCGCTTGACCAATGCCGCCCCGTCCCGGAAAGACTGTTTGGAGAAGATGACAATATCCCCCTGTCGGGGCGTGTAGAAAATGCTGCGCACAATCATCCGATCCCCGTGCAGTAGCGTAGGCGTCATAGAAGCCTGCTCCACCCCGATGGTTCTTCCCACAAAGGTGAGCAGGCAAATCACCGCCAAAAAGGTCATCACAATACTCTGTATCCAATCATATAGCCCTTGATAGGGTACGGTCTTATTCTCGTCCAATGGTTGTTCCTCCTCAAAGGGATCGTGAATCGTTACCGCATCGCCTTCGGCAACATTGTTATCTCCGGAGAAAGAGTCCTGCCCGATCCAGAGGTAACACGACTGCCACCACCCGGCCAATGATCTCCCGCTCGTCTACAGTCCCATGGCCGGAAGAGCGGCTGTCGCCGGAGTTGTTTCGATTGTCGCCAATGACAAAAATCTGCCCAGGCGGCACGGTGAAGGGATAAGAGATGTCCCCCATAAAATAGGTGGGTTCCACGGTGTAGGGCTCATAGAGGGCCATCCCGTTGACGTAGACCACACCTGCGATGGGATCAATGTCCACCACATCTCCCTCTAAAGCGATGACCCGCTTGACGATGGCCGCGCCATCTCGGAAATTTTGCTTGGAGAAGACGATAATATCTCCCCGCTCCGGCGTGTAAAAGATACTGTGCACAATCATCTCATCCCCATGGGCCAGGGTGGGTTCCATAGAGACACCTTGCACCTGAATGTTGTTCGCCACAAATGTGAGTAGACATACAATCGCCAAAACAACAGTCACAATATTCCGCATCAACTCATATAGGCCCTGATAAGGGATAGTCTTTCTCTCATCCAAGCGTTGCTTCCTCCCGTTTTCAATGAACAATGAACAGATAACAGTTTTCGTATCGCCTACGGCGATAAGTTAAAATTCGTCCGCCGAAGGCGGACACAGCCATTGTTCATTGCTATCTGTTCATTGCTAATTGCCCTTTCAGCCACGCCCCCGTCTCCGGGTGATCTAAGGCAAAGGCCAGGGTGGCTTCCAAAAATCCCACTAGGTTGCCTGTGTCATAGCGTTTGCCCTCAAAGTCTTTCGCCACCATCGGCTCGACCTGACAGAGTCTCTGCAGCCCGTCTGTCAGTTGAATCTCGCCGCCCCTGCCGGGGGGGAGTGTCTCCAAAATGGGGAAAATACCAGGGCTGAGCACATAGCGGCCTAAAATGGCGAAGTTTGAAAACTTCTCCTCTGGCACAGGCTTTTCGACCATATCCGTGACCCGGTAGATGCGCTCCTCCAGGGCTGTGATCTCTACGGAACAGTATTTTGCGACGGCCTCGTCGGACACCTCTTTGATCCCCACGCAACTGGCCCCGTATTTCTCCGCCGCGTCAATGAGCTGACGGGTCACCGAGACCTCTGCCCGCATGACGTCGTCCCCCAAGAGCACGGCGAAGGGCTCGTCCCCTACAAAGGATTTTGCCCGCCAGATGGCGTGGCCTAACCCTTTCGTCTCTTTTTGCCGCAGGAAATAGAAATTGGCCATATCGGCGGGATTTTTCACCTGGGCCAGAAGTTCCGCCTTCCCGTCCGCTGCCAGACGTTCCTGGAGATCCGGAACGTAGTCGAAGTAGTCCTCCATAGCGGACTTGCCCCGGTTGGTGATAATGAGGATATCCTCAATCCCGGCGGCCACCGCCTCTTCCACAATATATTGGAGCACCGGCTTATCCAGCAGGGGCAACAGTTCCTTGGGGATCGCCTTCGTGGCGGGCAACATTCGGGTTCCGAGTCCCGCAGCGGGGATAACGGCTTTTTTTACTTTCATGCGGCAACCTCCTAAGTTTAGGCTGACGCATGATAACACATACGTCAGCCCTTTATAGTCTTGTTTAGATTATCGCCTTTTTATAGGTATTTCCGAATCCCTTCGCTGGCCAGAGACGGCTCTATGCTCAGAGAAATAGTGAACTTGATGTTTTCCTTGGCGCCGAAGCGGTCCAACCAATTTAAAAATTCTTCGATGGCAGCGCAGGAGTCATCTTCCACGATTTTTTGTAAACTGTCAATAAAAATATGGGTAATATCGTAATTGCTGGCATTTAGTCCGCTGATAAAGCCTTTCAAAAATTCATAGCTACCAAAGTTGTACTGACTGGCAGAGATGAGCCGCGCCTTGTGGGGGATCTCCAAGGTCAGTTCCGGTCCTCGTTCCAGACAAACGACATCGCCGTGCTCATCCTCTACTGCTTTTTTTACCAAGTCAATCAGTTGTTTGGTCTTACCGGAACCCTTCAGTCCCATCATTAGCTTAACCATAACGACCACGCTCCTTTCAGTTTTGACAAGTATATCAAAGGATTCAACAACTTGCCCAGCCAAAAAGGCTTTTCCTTATTTTATCTTATCATTTTCTCACGAAAATAGCAACTGTATTTTCCCGGACGCCATAGATGATTTTAAGTCGATCACCCGCTGGTTCTTGCTCCCGCGCCATTTCAGAGTCAAACTTTTTTCTCCTTGGAGAAACGGCCCGTCCACCAACACGTCAATTTCCGCCAGTAGCGCTTGGGCCGTCGGTATCTTCTGGAGTTCTTCCAGCGTCCAGCCGGTATAGCACCACACGTTGAGTCCGGCCTCTTTTGCGGCTTGGGCGATCTGCGCACAGTCTTCCGCTTGAAAAAAGGGATCTCCCCCGGTCAGGGTCAGGCCGTCGGTGAGGGGGTTGGAGCGCATATCGTGGATAATCTCCTCCACGGTCACCTCCCGTCCGCCCGCCGGATCGTGGGTGGCGGGGTTATGGCACCCGGGACAGCGAATGGGACATCCCTGGGCAAAGACCACGTACCGCAGTCCGGGGCCGTCTACGATGGAATCATGTACGGTCTCGCTAATACGCATCAATTGGCACCTCTTTTCCGTGGAGAAAATATTGTCTTTTTCCCTATGAGGCATTATAATAAAAATGAGGGAGTTTGTAAATATAGGGGGAATGGTTTCAATGACCAAAAAACGACATCGCATCGCCCGGACAACCGCCGCATTTTTGTGCATTTTTTTGCTCATCCCCGGCATAGCCGGTTCCACTTTGACCGTGGAGCCGGCGGCGCGTATTCGCATCGACGGAGAATTCATTCAAATCCGCTACGGACAATATCCGGTCTCTGTGAACGATCGCACCCTG
>WRAB01000030.1 GCA_009780435.1 Oscillospiraceae bacterium
ACCACATTCTTACCCCCGTTGTCAACTACTTTTTTCGTCAACCCAGATATTTCTTGTGGCATCGCACCAAAATGGCGCCCGATTAATATATCATGCACAGCAAAAAGATGTCAACCCCTTTTTGTGAGAAATCTTTGTTTTTGTACTGCGTTTCATATTTTATTCTGCCGCAGCAAAGATTTCACTCGGAACAATGCGATCAAACAGGGGGGTGGTTCTATATTGTTCTTGCAATTCTTCCTTGATTGTCTCCAAAAGGCTCTCCATGTGTGTTCCCGCAGCCAGACTCTGAATCAGCATCGGTTGCGCTCCGCCGGGGAGCATGACGAACTGATCCCCCTCCACCGGTAGGCGGAGGATAATGTGGTATCCGAAATTGCTCCGGATGGGCGGACTGATCTCGCCGTAGGCGAGGGCCATGGTTCCGTCGAAAAACTCCGGCACCATGACGCCTTCCATAAAGACATATCCCTCTGGGTTCGAGTCCATTCCCGGATCTTCACCCTCTTCTGCGATAAGTTCTTCAAACCGTATCATGCGGGCGTTCCCTTGTAGGGCCGTCACTTCTTCAAAAATGGCATCGGCGGCGGCACGCACTTCGTCCTGCTCCTCTTCTGTCAGGCCCTGGGTCATGAGCAGAATGTGCTTGGCCCGGAGGATTTCATGTTCCTCCACGAAGGCGTTGACTGTTTCCGCCGGAACATTCTCCCCATGCTCTCCATAGAGGGCGAGTATCGCCTGATCCCGCATGGCCAAAATAGAGAATACATACATGAAGACGTCTTCCGTCATGTAGTTCTCCCAGAGCATCTCTAGAAACTCCTCTTCGTTCATCTCAAAAGCCTCCATGTACTCCGCCTTGGTCTCTTGGTAGTAATTCTCGTCCAATGTTTCGCCCAGATCGTTAAAGAGCCACTCGACCGCACGGTGCTGTAGGGCGCTCATTATGGCGGTGTAGATGA
This sequence comes from Oscillospiraceae bacterium, assembly GCA_009780435.1. Lineage (GTDB taxonomy): Bacteria > Bacillota > Clostridia > Oscillospirales > Oscillospiraceae > WRAB01. Next base: position 963 of record WRAB01000030.1, read on the forward strand.
GAAGTTCATTATACGTCATGAGGTCGCCGTCGGCATTTGATTCGTTAGAGTATGCGTCCCAATCCTCTACGGGCATTGCACGCTCCAACATGTGGCGGGCGTGTTGCAGATAGTAGTACATCTCCTCCCACAAGAGGGGCATGTCGTCCAGCTCGAAGATCACTTCATGGCTGCCAATCCCGGCGATCATTTTGACTTCTTCTTCCGGTTCCCCTTGGCCGCAGGCCGCAAGCGGCAGCATCACCAGTAGTAGGGCTAGAAGTAAAGCAAGGCCTTTTGTCCAATTTGCTCGTATCATTTCATCTTCCTCCGATGTGTTTTTCGTCGTATGGCTGTCCATTGTACCACGGAGTTGATCCCGAAACAACTACAAGATGTTAATTTTTCATGTATTTGCGGCAAAACACCGCGATCCTGTGGGGATCGCGGTGTTTTTGGCTGTGACTGTCCGCTACTCGCCGAAGGCGATTAGAAATCTCTGCAAAATCGTCGCGCACTCCGCCCTGCTTGCGGTGCCGTGGGGATTCAACATGCCGAGATCCGTGCCTCGGATGAACTCGTTGTAGACCGTCCAACGCATCCCTGTCTCCGCCCAGAGGCTTACCTGGTCATAATCCGGGAAGTCCGTGAAATCAAAGTCCTCCGGAGTGGTGGTGTCTACCTCTTTCCACTGCGCAAAGCGCAAGAGCATGGTCGCAATTTCCTGACGGGTCACAATTTCGTGAGGCGCAAACCGGCCTTCGCCCACGCCGCGCACGATGTCGTGTTCATACGCCCAGAGAACCGCGACGCTATACCATGCCGTTGCCTCTGTATCCCGCACGTCGTCAAATACCGGGCGGAACGCAACCTCCGGCTGATCCTCTATGTTCCAGAGAATCCGCACAACCTGGGCGCGGGTGAGCACGAAATTCGGCGCGAAGAGGGTGTCGGAAATACCTGTCATAAAACCCCGGCTCCACATAAACGCAATGCTTCCATTTAATCTCGCCCAGTGGTCTTCCGGCACATCTGTGAAGGGGAGTATGCGAACCAGATCCTTCTTAGCCGCTTGCAATGCGGCAATTGCGTCAGCGATTTGTGTTTCCGTCGCCTCTGCATTTTCCATTACATCTTCTGCGACTACCTTGGCGAATAAAAACTGTATCCAGCTCTCCGGCGTGTAGTTGTCCTGTTCGCGTTGGCCCGCCGCTTCAAGCGCCGCTTTCAGCGCCTCTCTGTCGGGATCGGGTGGATCCGGGCCGCCATTTCCCGGGTCCAGGGGAACCAATCCGTCCTTGGCCCGCTCCAGCGTAGCAGCTGCATTTGCTATTTGCGTTTGTGTGGCATTTTCATTGTCTAACACACTCTGTGCAACCGATTTTGCAAATAGTAGCCGCACCCAAGTTTCCAGCGTGTAGTTGCTTTGCTCTCGCTCCAGTGCCGCGTCGAGCATCTCTTGCAGCATCGCCCTGTTGGGTCCCACTGTAAAGTATACTGTAAACGACTGTTCCTCCACCTTTTCGCCATACACTGTCACTGTCGCCGTGTACGCCCCAACTGCAAGGCCGTTATTGGGCCGCACCGTGAGGTTGGCGGCCTCGCCCACCGCGATGCTCGGGATAATCTCCGTGCTAATGGTGAAGGCATCTGCGTCTTCGCCCGTCAGGGCAACCGCAAGCGTACCTGTCTCTAAATTGCCCGTGTTCGTCACCGTCACACTGTGGGGCACTTGTGCGGTATAGCCCACCATCGCCGCGGGGAACGTATGGCGCTCCGCGGTCGAGAGGGCAATGCGCTGAACAGGAGCGATTACCAAGGCCGCCGTCGCAGCCTGCAGTACGGCAGCAGCCGCATTGACTTCCTCTTGCGTTGCGTTGATGTTGGCCAGCATGGCCTGGGCGGCGGAAAGCGTCGCTGCAAAAGGCGCCCAACTCTCCACTGTGTAGATTTCCTCTACCCGCTGGTTGGCGGCGGTAATGGCAATTTGTAGGGCGGTTAGATCAATGGCCGCAGAGGATTCCTCCGTCGCCAATGCCGACATCGGCACCAGTGTAATCAGCATCACGCACACCAAAAACATCAAGAGGCCTTTTCTCATCTTACTTAGCATATCGTTTCTTCCTCCTTATTCCTTACAAAAAACTCCATGCTTTTTCATGAAAGTCTCATACATCAAATACGTTACATTTACCCAAGGTTTACTATAATATATAAATCGACAAAATTCAAGTAAAAATCACCTGGTTCCCTCTTTTTTTACCCACACGCCCCATACGCTCGCACAAAGGCCGCCGCCTGGTCGATTACGGGGACATCTCCTGTGAGTTTCATCCGAATGGCAGGGGTGTCCCCGGCCAAAATCTTAATCCGGCCCCGAAAGCCCGGCAGCTGATAGATGGCTGAAATCTGTTCCAGAGAAAACGCCGAGAAAGTGACGTTTAACTGCCCGCCTTTTTGGGATATCTCCGATATCCCCGCCTGGGTGGCCACCTCCCGGAGGAGAGCCACCTGGATCAGGGCCAACACGCTGGCCGGGGGTTCACCGTAGCGGTCAATGAGCTCGTCTGTCACGTCCTCTGCGTCCGCCTGGGTGCGGATATAGGCGATTCTGCGGTATAAATCCATCCGCTGTTCCGGCATGGGGACATAGTCGGCGGGGATGTTGGCATCTACGGACAGATCAGCGGCACATTCGACCCGGACGGGGAGCGCTTCGCCCTTTTCCTCCAACACCGCCTCATTTAATAACTTTAAATACATATCATAGCCTACACTGACCATGTGACCGGACTGTTCTCGCCCTAAGATATTCCCCGCACCGCGGATCTCCAGATCCCGCAGGGCAATCTTAAACCCGGAGTTGAACTCGGCAAACTCCCGGATGGCCGACAGGCGTTTTGTGGCCACTTCCGTGAGGGCCTTATCCGGTTTATAAGTGAGATATGCAAACGCAGACCGGCTGGACCGCCCCACCCGGCCCCGGATCTGGTGGAGCTGGGCCAGGCCCATTCGGTCAGCATTTTCGATGATGAGGGTATTGACGTTGGGGATGTCCATCCCCGTCTCAATGATGGTGGTACATACGAGAATTTGGCTCTCTCCGTTGACCATGTGTTCCATAGCGCGGCCCAGATGCCGCTCATCCATCTGGCCGTGGGCCACAGCCACTCTGGCCCCGTCTGAGAGTTCCCGCACTCTGGCGGCGACCCGTTCAATGGACTCCACCCGGTTGTGGAGGTAGTAGACCTGTCCGCCCCGGCTGATCTCTTTCCGGATGGCGTCGGCGATGACGCCCCAGTCGTGCTCCATCACATAGGTCTGGACGGGCCGCCGATTTTGGGGCGGCTCCTCAATAGTGGACATATCCCGAATCCCGGACAGAGCCATATTGAGCGTCCGGGGGATGGGTGTGGCCGATAGGGTGAGCACATCTACAGTTTTACTCATCTCTTTGAGCCGCTCCTTATGGCTGACGCCGAACCGTTGTTCCTCATCCACAATGAGCAGGCCCAGATCTTTAAATTGTACGGACTTCTGAATGATCTTATGGGTGCCGATGATCAAGTCCACCCGTCCCTGGGCGACTTCTGCCAAAATCCGTTTGGCCTCCGCCGGGGTCTGGAAGCGGCTCAAGGTCTCGATCTTCACCGGGTATCCGGTAAACCGTCGAATCGCCGTGCCGTAGTGTTGTTGGGCCAGTACCGTGGTAGGTACCAGGATTGCGGCCTGTTTGCCGTCTAAGATGCACTTCATCACGGCACGGAAGGCCACCTCCGTCTTGCCGTAGCCCACATCGCCGCAGAGGAGCCGATCCATGGGGACGGCTTTCATCATGTCCTGCTTGATCTCCTGGGCGCTGGTGAGCTGGTCGTCCGTCTCCGTGTAGTCAAAGGCGTCTTCAAACTCTCTCTGCCAGGCCGAATCGGGAGAGAAGGCGAATCCCGTCTGCCGCTGGCGTTCGGCATAGAGCTGGATGAGCCCTTTTGCCAAGTCTTTCGCCGCACCCTTGGCTTTTTGGCGTACCCGTGTCCACTCGGCGCCGCCCATCTTGCTCAATCGCACGGGCCGGTCTTCCCCGTCGGCACCGATGTACTTGCTCACCAGATCCAACTGGGTCACGGGGACGTAGAGACTGTCGGTGCCGTGGTATGCTATTTTAATGTAGTCTTTTTTTACCCCGTCAATATCCATGGGCAAAATGCCAGCAAAACGACCGATACCGTGGTGCTCGTGTACCACCAGATCGCCAGGGGATAAATCCGTAAAACTCTCTATTTTCCGGCCCCGCCGCTTCTTGGGCCGAGACTTTGCCTCACTCTGGGCCGCCGATAGAATCTGTCCCTCGGTGATGACGGCCAGCTTTGCGCCTGGATATTCGATCCCCGCCGAGAGGTTGCCCAAGGTAACCATACAGGTACCGGGTTCCGGCAGGTCTTTTGCGGCGAACTCCAACTGGACGGGGAAGTGCGCCTCCTCCAACCACTGGGCCATATGTTGTGCCCGCCGCCTTTCGCCGCAGAGTACAATGGCGCTGTACTTCTCCCGGACGTAGTGTTCCAAGTCCCCTTTCGCCGTCTCCATACTGCCCCCATAGGAGGGGAGTTGTTTCGCCAGGAGGCTCACCAGAGTTTTGGGAGCAAAGTCTAAGCCGTGGGTTTTTCCGGCGAATTGATCCAGTATGACTGCGGGGCGGGTCATCAGCCGGCCAAAAACCTCCGGCCAGGGCGCCAAAAACGCGACGAGCCGCTTCTCCATGGCCCCGGATTCCAACAGCCCTTTGATATCCTCCCGGTGCTGGGCCAGGAGATCACGCCCCCATTCGGTGAGTTTGCCCAGCTCACTGAACAGGATCGTGGCGTCATCGGGAAAATAGTCGGCCGGGGCGGTGAATTCGGGATAGATCAACGCCATGTATTTGTCCGCCGAGGAGAGGCCCAGATCGTCGTCCAGTTGTACAATATCCCGCTCCAACTGGATGATCTCCGCCTCGGGCGGGTCTTTTCGCCGCTTGAGCCGGGCCAGGAGCGCTGTGAGTTCCCGGGACAATCCCGCCTGTCCATCTGGGCGCAGGGCGGGCAGGGTCTCCGCCGTGGGGAGGAGCACCGCCTGACGGATCTCCTCCGTGCGCCGCTGGGTATTGGGGTCAAACAGGCCCATGGAGTCGATCTCATCGCCCCAGAACTCACAGCGGATCGGCTGGGTCTGGGCGGGGGAAAATACATCTAAAATCCCGCCCCGCAGGGCGAATTGCCCCGGCCCCTCTACCTGGTCGCACCGAGTGTATCCGGTGCGGATCAGATTGTCCACCAGGGTGTGCAGATTTCGGGTCTCCCCTGCGGCCAGCGTATCTGCGGCGGCCAGGAGCGCCGCCGGGGGGATACACCGCTGCATGACGGCCTCCACCGTGGCGATGACAATAGGGGCTTGCCCCCGGGCCATGGCGTACAAGACACCGATCCGGCTCTGCTCCACCTGTCGGGAGACGCCCACAGCCGGATAGAACGTAAAGGCCCGCCCCGTCAAGATATGGATCGCCGCCCCCCCGGTAAAAGCGGAGATATCCCGCCCGAGCCGATTTGCCTCCGCCTCGTCGGCGCAAAGCACCACCACGGGCCGCTTTGTGTCCCGATAGACGGCGGCTGTGAGATGGGCCTTGTGGATCTCCCCTGCGCCGCTCAACAGGACGGGAGTATCTCCCGTCTGTACCGCTTGGAGCACCGCCCCAAATTCTTTGATTATTTCCGCGTGTCTCGTCACTGCCAGCATAGATTTTCCCCGCCCAATGCGTAATTGCCCCCGCCGCACTGGGCCGGGGCTGATTGTTTTCTTTATTTTACCTGTTTCTGACCTGCTTTTCAATAGGGGATTTCGGGCTTGGCTTGTTTTGAATTGTGGCGCAATATATAATGTAGTGCGCAGTAATTATATTTTGAACAGGACACACTGTTGTCATGTTTCATGTAGTATGATTGCAGAAAAAGAAAGGCAGTGAAAATATGAACGAAACAATTATCGCAAGAGCAGGAGAAGTCATCGCTTCAAAGGCGGAGTATGTCGGCGGTGGCATGGAGGGATATGCCGTCCTCGCCCTGACGGATGAAAACGGCTCTCCCACGGCGTCCGCTCTAACCATCGCAAAAGCAGATGGGATCAACTGGCTTACATTTGCCACCTCGCCCGACAGCAATAAAGCAAAGCGAGTCGAACTGTGCAACCGTGCCAGCGTGTGTATTGCCAGTAGCGCGTACAATATTACTCTTGTGGGTACGGTTGAAATCGTGGCCGATGCCGCTGTCAAAAAAGATTCTTGGTTTGCGCCCATGGCGGGGATGTGGAGTGGCCCGGATGATCCGTCTTTTTGCGTGTTGCGCTTTCACACAGAGCGGTATAACCTGTTCTTTGCCGATGACGAGTCAGAAGCGGTGGGTACTTTGAAAAATACAGAAGCCAAACCTCTGCTAAAAGTGACGCCCGGCCTCGGTTTCCGTGGGCAATGCAATCAAGCGATGGCCCTCTATCAAAAAGCCTTCGGCGGGACGATTATCACAAAAATACTCTATTCAGAGGCAGACCCGGCAGATTTTCAGTGCAAAGAAGCGGAAAAAGAGTTTGTTTTTTATGCCGAAATGGTAATTGGGAATCACTTGATCTCTTTGGGCGACGATTCTGAAGGCGTGTTAGATGAAACAACCGGGGGGAACGCATCTGCGATTTCTCTTTTAATCGAGTTTGAGACCATAGAGGAGTTGAAAGCTGCTTATGAAATACTGTCAGATGGGGCGACAATTATCACACCTATGAGCACTGACGGCACCATGTACTGTACCGGCTATGTCTCTCTAGTGGATCAGTTTGGGATACACTGGGATCTGATGAGTGGGTATGCGGAGGGATAGGGACGGGATAATTTGTAGTAAGGTATACGCTACGTCTGTTGTAAACTAAGACCTTGTGACGCACAGTGTCGCAAGGTCTTAGTTCTATTTTGTATCTCCTCTAAAGACCCCTATACATTTATCTAATAATAAGAAAAGAAAATACGTTGCATAAGACGCAAAAATTTGCTATACTAAGAGAGGATTTTACGCTGCTCCTGGGGAGCGGGATACATATGGGAGGATTCGGCATGAATTCTGCAAATGACGTGTGGAAACACGTCTTAGAAATTTTATCGGGGAAACTTACCGCCACCGCCATTGATACCTGGTTTGAAGGCACAACTGCGGTGGATTTAACGGACAGCCGCCTCGTCGTTTACTGCCCCTCGGATCTGAAAAAAGAAGTCTTGGAGAGCCGGTTCCTCCCTATCTTGAAAGAGGCCTTGACCGAACTCTTCTCCGGGGAACTGGATCTGCTGATTCTGGGCGAGGGGGAATTGGATTCCTTTTTAAACAGTAAGGAGCCTACATCCGAGGCCGTCATCCCCAGTAACAACAGCTTGACCTTCGAGCGGTTTATCATCGGGAGCAACAATAAATTTGCCCACGCCGCCGCCAAGGCGGTGGCGGATCAATTGGCCACGGCCTATAACCCCCTGTTCATTTACGGGGACGCCGGCCTCGGCAAAACCCATCTGCTCTATGCCATCTACCACGCTGTCCGGCACCGGTTGCCAGATATTCAAATCGTCTATATCAAAGGCGATGAGTTCGCCAATGAACTCATCCACGCCATCCAGACCAATACGAACACCGAATTTCGCATGAAATATCGCTCCGCCGACCTGCTTTTGGTGGACGATATTCAGTTCATCTCGGGGAAAGTCCAGACCCAAGAGGAGTTCTTCCACACATTTAACTCCCTCTACGAGTCCGGTTGTCAGATCGTCCTCACCTCGGATCGGCCACCTATGGAAATTATGCGTCTGGATGACCGGCTCCGGAGCCGATTTGAATGGGGGCTTCTAGCTGACATCCAGCCACCCGACTACGAGACTCGGATGGCCATTGTCAAGAAAAAAAGCCAGCAGTTGGGGCTTACCCTGTCCCAGGAACAGATCGCTTTTATTGCGGAAAATGTTACGTCTAACATCCGACAGCTAGAGGGCGCTGTGAAAACCCTCACTGCCCATAGAGACTTGCTGGACGCCAACATTAACCTATCCTCCGTCTCCCGGGTGTTGAAAGAGATTTTAAAGCAGAATAACGAATACACCCCCACCCCGGAAATTATCATCCAGGAGACTGCCAACTTCTACGCGCTCACCTCTGCCGATCTCCAAGGCAGGGGTCGGACACGGGGTACTGCCTTAGCCAGGCAGGTCTCCATGTACTTGATCCGAAAGATCACAAATCTCTCCCTGATCGATATCGGCAAAGAATATGAGGGGAAAAATGGCCGGGGGATGGATCACTCCTCTGTTTTAAGTTCCATCCGAAAGATTGAAGATCTGGTCAAGCGTACACCGGACTTAGCCGACACCATTCGGGATATTACGGCCAACATCAACGCCAGACAATAATCGTTTATCTTCTCCACATTTCCACAGGTTTCCATGTGGGTTTTCTGTGGACAACGATATTTTTCACATAGGTTCTGGATTATCCCCATTATTTCCACAGTATACGGTAAAAAACAAGCCCTTGTGCCGTCTGGTGTCTGAGTGGTTTTCCACATAAATTTCCTCTACTACGACTACTACGAATCTATATATTCTATATTCTTCAGAGAGGTGGTCAAATCATGAATTTCTCTTGCGAAAAAGCGCAATTCCTGTCAGCGATCTCTGTTACCGGCAAAGTAGCCTCAGCTAAAAGTGCAATCCCCGCGCTGGAGGGCCTCCTCTTAGAGGCGGCAAATACCTTGCGCATCTCTGGGTATGATCTCAAAACGGGGATTAAGACAGAAATTCCCGCTGAAATCACCCAGATGGGTAGTATTGTATTAAATGCGCGGCTCTTGGGCGAGATTATCCGAAAACTACCGGACGACAGTGTGACCCTCTCTGTGGGAGAGAATAACATGGCCACGATTACCTGTGGGTTTAGTACCTTTAACATCATGGGTACCCCGGCCGCGGATTATCCGGAGTTACCGTCTGTGGATTCTCAAAGTGCGATCTATATCCCGCAAAAGACCTTAAAGAGTATGATCTCCGAGACCATCTTTGCCGTCAGCGACAATGAGAGTCGTCCTGTCCATACGGGGAGCCTCTTTGAGTTAGAGCATGGTAGTATCACCGTGGTATCTGTGGACGGATATCGTTTGGCTCTGCGCCGGGAAAAGCTGGATCGGACAGATGTGGAAGACTGTAGTTTTGTGGTCCCTGGTAGCGCTTTGGGAGAGGTAGAGAAGATTGTTTCAGATTCCGAAGATTTGGTTAAAGTAGCCCTAGGGGAAAAGCATATTTTATTCTCTATTGACGAGACAGTCGTCATATCTAGACGGCTGGAGGGAGAGTTTCTCAACTATCGCCAAGCGATTCCACAGAATAATAAATTCCACATCACTGTTGACAAGAGAGCTCTCATGGCATCGGTGGAGCGGGTGTCTCTGATTATCAGCGAAAAGCTAAAAAGCCCTGTCCGCTGTCTGTTCACTGAAGGACAAATCCGGCTCTCTACCGCCACTGCCCTGGGGAAGGCCAGTGACGAGTGTCTGATTCAAGGGGACGGTGGAGATTTGGAGATCGGTTTTAATGACAAGTATCTCTTGGATGCCTTGAAAGTTGCCCCTGCCGATATGGTGCGGATATCTCTCAACACCAGTGTATCGCCCTGTGTCATTGATTCAACAGAGGATGGCGGTAATTTTGTCTATATGGTTCTCCCCGTCCGGCTGAAGGCGGGAGATTAAAACCATGGAACATATCGTCTCAATCAAAACCCCGTTTATCAAGCTAGACGCCCTGCTGAAATTTGCAGACATTGTCCAGACCGGTGGCGAAGCGAAGATAATCATTCAAGATGGCGCTGTGTCAGTAAACGGAGAGATCTGTCAAATGCGGGGAAAAAAGTGCTGCCCGGGAGATATTGTGATAGTTGACGGTACCACCATTTCCATCACCGGAGATGTATAAGCATGATACTACATAGCCTCTCCATTGAGGGATTTCGTAACTATGAGCAAGAAAACATCACATTCGGCCCCAATACAAATATCATCATTGGGGAAAATGGCCAGGGGAAGACGAACCTATTAGAGGCCATCTACTATCTGACAGGGGCCAGGAGTTTTCGTACCCGGTTTGACCGGGAACTCATCGGATTTAACAAAGAATTTTCTCACATCCAGGGGAACATTTTTTCGGAAGAGCGGGAACAGACCATAGCAATCCGACTCAAACGGGGCAGAAAAAAAGAAATTCTGTTAAACGGGGTGAAAGAGGGAAACAGTGCGGCGTTGAGTGGGAAACTTTTAGCGACGCTTTTTTCCCCGGAAGATCTAAGCCTCGTCCGGGACGGGGCATCTAGCAGACGGCGGCTGATGGATCTCGCCATCTCCCAAATTCGGCCCAAATACGCCCTTTGGCTCTCGGAGTTCAACCGACTCTATCTGCACAAGACCAGGATATTGAAAGACCGCCGGGATAAACCGGCACTTCTGGATATGCTGGACGACTTCAATATCCACTTGGCAAAAGCCGGGGCGCAATTGATCTACTATCGGGCGGCTTTTGTGAAGAAATTGAACGAAGCGGCCAGCGTCGTCCACCGGGACTGCTCCGGGGAGCGGGAGACCCTATCCCTCATCTACGAGACAGTGAAAACCGTATCTGATCCGTCGGCAAAGCCCGCCGAGATTTTTATCCAACTCATGGAGCACCAGAATCGACTCCGTCAGGCGGAACTGGACGCTGAACTCTGTCTGTCCGGCGCCCATAAGGACGATATTAGTATCACCATCGGAGATCAGCCCGCCAGGGCATTTGCGTCACAGGGGCAAGTCCGCACGGCGGCCTTGGCCATCAAACTAGCGGAGCGGGATATCTTATTTCAAGACCGAGGCGAATACCCCTTGTTGTTGCTAGATGATGTATTGAGCGAACTGGACGCCACCCGGCAAAACTTTGTCTTAAACCGGATTCAAGGTGGTCAGGTATTCATCACCTGCTGTGAGGACAATAAAATTGCCCAGAGAACCGGTGGACGGATTTTTACAGTGGCAAAGGGAGAGGTGGTTTGACTTTGTATCTGCATTTGGGGCAAGACACCATCGTCTATCAAAGAGACGTGGTGGGGATATATGACCTAGACAACTGTTCCGCTTCGCACATCACCCGGGATTTTTTGAAAAAGGCGGAGCAGACGGGACAGGTAGTCAATATTGCAGAGGATATCCCGAAAAGCTTCGTCGTTACCCAGGAGCGCGGAGAGATCACAGTCTATCTCAGCCAGCTTTCCACAGCCACACTACAGAAGCGCAGTGAATCCCCCACAGAGCAGGCTTTGAGAGGGCCCCTCTGATTGAATCTCCTCGGCAGAGCAAAGCTCCGCTGGTATCAAGGTTTTTCCAAAGGCAAAATCTTGGACGCCGGACTCCCGGCGAGGTCGGTTCGGTTCGGCATTAACTTCAACAAACTATGGAGGCAAGTATGACAGACATTACACAGAATGGCGCATCTTACGATGCATCACAGATCCAAGTCCTAGAGGGCCTGGAGGCGGTGCGGAAGCGGCCGGGGATGTACATCGGCTCAACCAGCGAAAGCGGTCTGCACCACTTGGTCTATGAAATCGTGGATAACGCCATCGACGAAGCCCTAGCGGGCTTTTGTGACGATATCACCGTAAAAATCGGGGAAGGAAATATCATCACTGTAATTGACAACGGCCGGGGCATCCCCGTGGATATCCAGGAGCAGACGGGGTCCAGCGCCCTGGAAGTGGTATTCACCGTGCTCCACGCCGGCGGAAAATTCGGGGGCGGCGGATACAAGGTCTCCGGCGGGCTTCACGGCGTGGGTGCCTCGGTAGTCAACGCTTTGGCGGAATGGTTGGAAGTAGATGTCCACCGGGATGGGAAAATTCATCAGATGAAGTTTTCCCGGGGGGATATTACACAGCCCATCACCGTTATCGGTGAGACGGATCGCACCGGCACTACCGTCCGGTTCCGGCCCGACGACGAACTGTTTGACACCGTCGTCTATAACTACGAGACCATCCAGACCCGGATGAAAGAACAGGCCTATCTCAATGCGGGCCTCCGTATCCGCACCATTGACGAGCGGGAGGGGCAGGCCCAATCCGAGGAGATGTACTTTGAGGGCGGGATTCGCCAGTTCGTCCAAGATATTAACAAGAACAAGACCGGTTTACACGAGGAGATCATCCACATGGCGGTGGAGCAAGAGACCTCCATGGCGGAGGTAGCCCTCCAATACAACGATGGATACAGCGAATTGATCCTATCCTTTGCCAATAACATCCGCACCATTGAGGGCGGGATGCATGAGACGGGCTTTAAAGGAGCCCTGACCCGTGTCCTCAACAACTATGCCAAAAAGGTCGGCCTATTAAAAGGCGAGGAGAAGCTAACCGGCGAAGACTGCCGAGAGGGATTGACAGTAATCCTGTCCGTCCGGCTCACAGAGGCCCAGTTCGAGGGCCAGACCAAGTCAAAGCTGGGCAACAGCGAGATCAAGACCCTGGTGGAGCAACTTGTCGGTGACAAGCTGGACACCTTCCTGGAAGAGAACCCTGCTGTGGGCAGGGCGATTTTGGACAAGGCCGTCATGGCCTCCCGCGCCCGTGAGGCGGCAAAAAAAGCCAGGGAGAGTATCCGCCGGAAGAATGCCCTGGAAGGTGCGACCCTCCCCGGAAAGTTGGCCGACTGTAACGAGCGGGACCCGGCTCTGACAGAGATTTACATCGTGGAGGGCGACTCGGCGGGAGGCTCCGCCAAGGGCGGCCGAGACAGCCGGTTCCAAGCCATTTTGCCCTTGTGGGGCAAGATGCTCAACGTGGAGAAAGCCCGGGTGGATAAGATATACGGCAACGAGAAACTGACTCCGGTAATCACGGCTCTGGGGGCCGGAATCGGAGAGGAGTTTGATCTAGACAAACTCCGCTACCACAAAGTCATCATCATGGCCGACGCCGACGTGGACGGGAGCCATATTAGAACTCTGCTTCTCACCTTCTTCTTCCGCTATATGCGGCCTCTGGTGGAAAAGGGTCACGTCTATGCGGCCCAGCCGCCCCTGTATAAGTTGGTACGGGGAAAGACGATCCGCTACGCCTACTCCGATGCCGAGCGGGATCGGATCTCGGAGGAGATACGGGGAGGGGATCCCAAGATCAAAATTGACATCAGCCGCAACAAGGGTCTCGGCGAGATGGACCCCCACGAGCTGTGGGAGACTACCATGGATCCGGAAAATCGCATTCTAAACCGGATTGAAATCGCCGACGCCGTAAAGGCCGATGAGATTTTCACCGTACTCATGGGCGAGAAAGTGGAGCCGAGAAAAGAGTATATCGAGCGAAACGCCCAATTTGTCCAGAATCTTGATGTGTAGCACCAGACCGCAGGCGGCCCGGGGACCCCACCTGAAAAGAATCTCCTCGGCGAAGCAAAGCTCCGCCGGTATCAAGATTTTGCCTCTGGTAAAATGCTTGGACGCCGGATTCCCGGCGGAAGCCTCTAAATAAGGAAGAAGGTAACTTGCTGTGGCAACAAACGATAAAAATCCAGATATTTCATATCCGAATCAAAAGATCGTCAACGTAGAGCTGGAGCGGGAGATGAAGGACAGCTACATGGATTACGCCATGAGCGTCATTGTAGGCCGTGCGCTTCCCGATGTGCGGGACGGGTTAAAGCCTGTCCACCGCCGGATTCTCTATACCATGCTGGAGGATGGATTGACTGCGGAAAGGCCCTTCCGCAAGTCCGCCGCCACGGTGGGTACTGTGCTGGCACGGTATCACCCCCACGGCGACGCGTCGGTCTATGACGCCCTGGTCCGTCTGGCCCAGGATTTCTCCATGCGCTACCAGCTGGTGGACGGTAAGGGCAACTTTGGCTCTGTAGACGGCGACCCGCCGGCGGCCTATCGATACACCGAGGCCCGGATGAGTCGGCTCGCCGCAGAGTTGACCCGTGAAATCGACAAAGACACTGTGGACTTCACCCCCAACTTTGACGAGATGCGGAAAGAACCCCGGGTGCTCCCCGCCCGGTTCCCCAACCTCTTGGTCAACGGCGGCATGGGCATCGCCGTGGGCATGACGACGAACATCCCGCCCCACAACATGAGAGAGACCATTGACGCCACCATCTGCCTCATCAAAAATCCGGAGGCAGATCTGGACGATTTAATGGAGCACATCAAAGGCCCGGATTTCCCCACCAAAGGGATCATCATGGGCCGTGCCGGTATTCGGGCCGCCTACGCCACAGGCCGTGGCCGGGTTCGTGTCCGGGCCAAAACGGAGATTGAGGAGTTCGGCCAAAACCGGACAAGGATCATTGTGACGGAACTGCCCTATCAAGTCAACAAGGCCCGGCTCATTGAAAATATCGCAGACCTAGTGAAAGACAAGCGGTTAGACGGCATCTCTGGCCTGCGGGACGAGTCAGACAGAGATGGGATGCGGGTGGTCATCGAACTCAAGCGGGACGCCAATGCCCAAGTGATTCTCAACCGGCTCTATTCTGCGACCCAGTTGCAGATTACATTCTCCATCGTCTTATTGGCCCTGGTCAACGATCAGAGGCAGCCGAAACTCCTCTCCCTGCGGGAAATTTTGGACGAGTACATCCGCCACCAAAAAGAGGTCATCACCCGCCGGACGGAATATGACCGGAGAAAAGCCCAGGAGAGAGCCCACATTCTGGAGGGACTCATGGTGGCCGTGGACAATATTGACGAGGTCATTAAAATCCTGCGGGAGAGCTATGACGAGGGCGAATCCCGCCTTATGGAGCGGTTCGACTTAAGCCAGGTCCAGGCCCAGGCCATCCTCGACATGCGCCTGCGCCGGATCCAGGGTCTGGAACGGGAAAAAATCGATGCCGAGCACAAAGAGTTACAGGAGAAAATCGCCTATTACACCCAACTCCTGGCAGATGAGGCCATGTTGGAGGGCGTTTTGATCGCCGAACTGGAAGAAGTCCGGGACAAATACGGCGATGACCGCCAGACGGAGATCGCCATCGTGGAAGATGAGATCGATATTGAGGATCTCATTGACGAGCAGGACTGTGTATATACCCTGACCAGCGCCGGATACATCAAGCGGATGCCCGCCGACACCTATCGAAGCCAGCGGCGGGGCGGCAAGGGGATCACCGCCCAAACCCTCAGAGAGGAGGACAACGTGGAGACCGTCTTCACCGCCTCCACCCACGACTGGATTTTATTCTTCACCAGCCTGGGTAGGGTGTATCGGAAAAAGGGCTACCTCATCCCCGAGGCGGGGCGGACGGCCAAGGGATCAAATATTGTCAACATCTTACCCCTCCAACCGGGGGAAAAAGTCAGCGCCATGATCCACTTAGAAGAGTTTAGTGACGATGTATTCCTGGTGCTGGTCACCCGAAAGGGGACGGTCAAACGGCTGCGGATGTCAAATTTGAAGAATATCCGCAACAACGGCATCCGGGCGATCCGCCTAGAGGAAACAGACGAACTGATCTCCGTCCGAGAGACCGACGGGGAACAGAATATCCTCATCGCCACCCACAAGGGGATGGCCATCTGCTTCAGCGAGACCGATATACGGCCTACGGGCCGTGACGCGGCGGGCGTCCGTGGAATCCGACTCAAAGCGGGAGATTACTGCATCGGTGCCGCCCGAGCCAGAAAGGGCGGAGCGCTCCTCACAGTGACCGAGCACGGCTACGGCAAACGGACGGCTATTGAGGATTACCTCCGTGGCGATTCCGGTGTACCCCAGAACCGGGGCGGGCTGGGCCTGAAGAACTATCAAATCACGGAGAAGACGGGGCAGATTGCAGATATTAAAGTCGTCGATGATCAGGACGATATCCTGCTCATCTCAGATGATGGCACGATCATCCGTATGGCGGTGCGGGATATCAGCACCTACAGCCGCGGCACTCAGGGCGTCCGCCTCATGCGGATGGATGACGGTTCCAAGGTCATCTCCATCGCCAGAACGGAGCATCTGGAAGAAGAGGAAGATGGTTCCGAAGATTCCACTGTAGGGGGCGCCGCCTCCGACGCCCCGCCACAGCCACCAGAGACCCCCAATGAAGAAGGTTAGTATCTACACCGACGGGGCCTGTAGTGGGAATCCAGGCCCCGGCGGTTGGGGTGCAGTTCTCCTGTATGGGAGCCAGAAAAAAGAACTCTCCGGCGGCGAGGCGGAGACCACCAACAACCGCATGGAGTTACAGGGCGTCATCTCCGCACTGGAGGCCCTCAAAGAGCCGTGTGCCGTGGAACTCTATACCGACAGCCAGTATATCGTCAACGCCATTAACCAGAGGTGGGTCTATAAGTGGCAGGCCAACGGCTGGATGCGGACGAAGAAAGACCCGGCCAAAAATCCCGACCTCTGGGAACGGCTCTTGGACTTATTAGATATCCACCAAGTTGCCTTCCACTGGGTAAAAGGCCACGCCGACAACCCGTATAATAACCGCTGTGACCAACTGGCCGTGGCCGAAAGCCAGAAATTTTTGAGGGAAAGCCTATGATCTCAATTGACCGGATGCAAGAGATGTTAGAAGAAATCGCCGCCGAGTTCCCCGAGGCCTTTTACGAGAAACTAAACGGCGGAATCTGCCTGCTCCCGGAGACAAAGACGAGTCCCTATGCCAGGCAGGGTGACCTCTATACCATGGGCGAATATCACCGCAACGCCATGGGACGGTATATCAACATCTACTACGGCTCCTTCTGCCGCGTCTACGGCTACTTGGACGAGCCGGCCCTCTACGAACAACTGAAAAAAACCCTGGCCCACGAGTTCACCCACCACATGGAAGACCTGGCCGGAGAACGGGGCCTGGAGATCAAAGATGAGGAAGACTTGGAAAAGTATTTGTACGGGAACGAACCCCGATAGGCCCGCCAAAGCCCTCTCCTAAAATATAGCGAACAAAAAAGCTGACGCAATACGCGTCAGCTTTTTATCTAGTGCTCCATCTGCTTTCCGAGAAACCCTGCCACGGTATGGGCCAATTTGAGTTCCACCTCACCCATAGCCGTATTTGATTCGGTGATCAGAAACAGGACACAGCCCATGACATCCCCCTCGGACAGGATCGGTGCGGCGATGGACATGCCGTACTTGTCTACTCCTTCGGCAGCGGGGCGGAGACCGTCTCCGGGGCTGTGGACATGGACTTGTCGGCCCTCCATGATCTGCTCCAACTCATTGCTGATACGCCGCTCCAAGAGTTCCTTGCGGGGCGCGCCGGAGATAGAAATAATGGTATCCCGGTCACTGACGGCGGTGATGTGACCGGTGGTCTTGGAGAGGGTCTCACAGATCTGGCCGGCAAAATCGGCCAGCTCCCCCATAGGGGAGTATTTTTTGAAGATGACCTCCCCGTCTTTTTCTGTGTAGATCTCCAGGGGGTCGCCTTCACGGATTCGCATGGTGCGGCGGATTTCTTTCGGGATCACTACCCGGCCTAAGTCGTCGATGCGGCGGACAATTCCAGTTGCTTTCATCTATATACATCCTCCTGAAATGGGAAATTTATTTGCAACTATAGTGTTTACAAGATTTATCTGTATATGCAGAAATTTTTTTGACATTTTTTTCGGTCCATGATACGATTCTTTAATCAAAACATGTTCCTAGAGGGGGAGCGGCTATGAAACTATTGACATATCAATACAATGGGAAAGAAGCGGTTGGTGTGTTGCCAGCGACGGGGGACGTGATTATTCCCGTCGCGGCTCTCGGTTTGGAGTACGATTCAATGAGCGAGTTGATCCAACACGCCACAGAGGAAGAACTCGCCAAGCTCCGTACAGCCGCATTTGCGCTGCCCATCGACGGAATCCCCTATGATGCGGCCACCAAAGTAGCGCCGATCCCGGAGCCGCGGCAGGATGTGATCTGCCTGGGGTTTAACTATTTAGATCACGTGAGTGAATCCGCCACGTTTCAAGAGATATCCATTCCCGGTGTGCCGGAATATCCCGTCTACTTTTCCAAACGGGTCAACCGGGCGGTATCCGACGGCGGGCATATCCGGAGCCATCCGGCATTAGATGAACAACTGGACTATGAGGTGGAGCTGGCCGTCATCATCGGCAGAGACGCCAGAAATGTGTCTGTTGATCAGGCAGAGGACTATATTTTCGGCTATACGATTTTAAACGACATCAGCGCCCGCGCCCTCCAGGCGCGACATAAGCAGTTCTATTTTGGCAAGAGTTTAGACGACTCGACCCCAATGGGGCCGTGGATTGTCACGGCGGATGAGGTTGATTTTCCGCCAAAGCTTGCGCTTCAATCCTTTGTCAACGGCGAATTGCGGCAAAACAGCAACACGGAACACATGCTCTTCTCCCCCTCCCGCGTCATCGCGGAACTCTCCGCCGGGATGACGCTGAAAGCGGGTACCATCATCGCCACCGGCACCCCTGGGGGTGTAGGCAGCGCCCTTGATCCACCCCGGTATCTCCGCTTCGGCGATGTAGTGGAGTGCGTGATTGAGGGGATCGGGCGATTACGGAATACGGTGGGGTAGCGTGGCGAAAGAGCGGATGTCGTAGAAAAATTTAACAATATAAAGTATTTTGATGAAAAACACGTGACATTTGATGGCAAATGCCCTATAATAGGGCCAGAATAGGGACAATTTGGAACTTGCTAAAAGTTCATGTCCTAATTTGTAGAATACGAGCAAAGGAGAAGAGATTTATGCAAAAAACGACAAATCGTTGGATTGCCCTGCTGCTGGCGCTTCTTATGGTAGCAACTCTGCCGCTTGCTGCGATTGCTACAGACTCAGAGGGGCCGGTAGGGCCTCCGGCAGGAGAGCCAACACCACCCTCGGAGGAAGTACCCACGGGACAGGTCATAACTCTGAATGCAAACGGCGGCACATTTGCTTTTGCTGACGGCGCGACGACCCACACTGTAACACTCCCCGCTGACAGTACCTATGCCATTCTATTCGACGCAGAGAATCTCCCCGTAGACTCCAACTTTAACTTCAAATTTTATGCCTGGTACACAACTCCCGGTATCGGAGGGACAAGAGTTCTGGCGGAGTATGATGTCACCGAAGCGGAGAGTCGCACGCTATTTGCTAGGTGGGTTACCACTGTGCATGGCGGCGCTTTAAATGGCTGGGTGCGGATTGCCGGAACCGAGATAGGAATCGGCGGTGCGCAAGTCACGGTCTTGGACCCCCTTTCATATCCCTACAGAGAAGTGTATTCTGTCCGCACGAATCCTCAGGGCCATTTCACCATACCGAACCAGGATTTTCACTCCGCCTATGTGATCATCGTTGAGGCGACAGGGTATAGCACCTATCGGGCCTATTTGGGGACCCAAGAACTTAGTGGAAACCGCAGGATCGTAGAGTTAGAGCGAGACCCCGGCGATAATGGCAACGGCAACGAGCCCGGTTGCGACTGTGATCCCTGTGAGTGCGGAGCCTGCGACTGCGCCCCCTGCACGTGCGATGAGAACGGCAACGGCCCGTGTGACGTCTGCGAAAACGACCCCTGCACGTGCGATGAGAACGGCAACGGCCCGTGCGACGTCTGCGAGAACGCCCCCTGCACGTGCGACGAGAACGGCAACGGCCCGTGCGACGTCTGTGAGAACGACCCCTGCACGTGCGACGAGAACGGCAACGGCCCG
>WRAB01000031.1 GCA_009780435.1 Oscillospiraceae bacterium
ACATACAGTATCTACGCACTTGTCGCCTTATCTTATGAGTGATGAGATATGGTCTATGTACGACATGAGCGGGCAAGTCAGCAGCCGAGATGTACGAAATGATTGACGAGGGGGTAAGTGCTAATATAATGTTAAAAACAGGGGCTGGGTAGCTGGGACTGGGGAAAGCGTATAAATGCGCAATCTCCGTCCTTTGCTTCGGACGGAGATCACTTTTTGATGTTATTTCAACTTATCGACTGCACTTAAACCATTGATATTACTGGATTTCTTAAAAAGTTCTGTATCACCATTTCGACCATATAGTGAATCCTATAACACTACTCGCACCCTAGCGAGTGATGTTATAGGATTCTTTGTTTTCATTGTTCGGAGAGATTTGATATAAGTCTGATTGAAAGAACTCAATTTTGCAGAAATTTGTTTTTTGTATTTCCGGTGAAGGATTCAAGTCCTAGATTTCACCGTACTCTCCCGCATAATTAGTCGCGGCATGGTTGTAAACGTTTGCACCTGTATTTCCGGTTTTTTGATTTTGTTCACCAGCAGTTTCCCGGCCGAAACTCCCATCTCATATACATCAATACTGACAGTCGTGAGCGGCGGAGCGGTTAGCTGTGCAAGCGGGTAATCATCAAATGTCATCAGCGACAATTCTGCCGGGACATCAATGCCTGATATTTGCAACGCACGGAGGCATCCGAACGCGAGCGCGTTGTTGGCACAAATAATCGCGCTCGGTCTATTGTCACT
This sequence comes from Oscillospiraceae bacterium, assembly GCA_009780435.1. Taxonomy (GTDB): domain Bacteria; phylum Bacillota; class Clostridia; order Oscillospirales; family Oscillospiraceae; genus WRAB01. The sequence goes on from WRAB01000031.1 coordinate 754, forward strand.
CGCCATAAGCATACGGGTCATCTCTACCCCGCTCTCAACGGTGGACTCACCTTGCAAAATGTGTGCTGCGTCCAAGGTGTGCCGATGTTCCTTCCATAGCATTTTTACGCCTTCCAGCCGATCTTGCGATATTCTATCTTCTTCTCGCCCACCGATAAACGCAATCGTTCGGTGTCCCGTATCATAGAGATGCCCCGCCGCCAATTCGCCGGCTAGTTTATTGTTGTTGTCAATCCAGCATAGCGAATTGTTAAAGTTCGGCTTCCCAATCACGATATGCGGAGCTTCTAAACGCATTAACAACACGGCCAGCTCCCGTGTGACAACGGATACATGCAACAATAACCCATCCGCCAGCTTACCGCCTATCAAATCCTTTACCAGCGCACAAACCGTGTCTTCGTCGCATCCATGTAACTTGATGGCATATCCTTTTGCCACAAGCGCCGCTTCCGTGCCTACCAGTATTTCAAACATGTGTGGGTTCGTAAACGCGATGTCGCGCGGTAGGCGTGTCAAAAAAGCCACCTCACGGCAGGCCCGGCGGGCAAACGTCTGTGCCCGCGCGTTGGGGCGATAGCCCATTCGTTCCGCCACAGCTTTTACATGCGCGGTCATCTCGCCGGAAATCGTATGGGAATTGTTCATCGCCTTTGACACGGTACTGATTGTTGTACCGGCTTCCCGTGCTACGTCACGGATTGTTACTGCCATGGAATCACCTCTGTATTCGATATCCAAACGGTTCGATTTTATATCCATCATATACTGCCGGTTCTTCTCCCGCATTTAGGATGACCATAACGGTGTTCTCCTCATGTGTACGATGAAACGCGAAAAGCTGATTGTCCGCAAAGACCGCTCTGTAATCGCCCCGTGTGAGCGCTGCATTCTCTTTGCGCAGCATAATCGCTTCTCGGTAAAATCGGAACAAATCGTCATCACCCTCCCAAGTCATCGGCTGACGATATTCCTCTTCTAACAGGCCTTGCAAACCTTGTTCGTCCCCATAAAATACACTGGGTATGCCAACGAAGCACATCTGGAACAACACAGCCAGCTTCAACCGCCGTTTATCGCCGTTACAAAGAGAAAGAAAGCGGCTTACATCGTGACTGTCCAGCAGGTTCAGCTGCGCATATAGTAGGTTTTTGCGATATCGTGTCAGCATATTTGTCAAACGTGCGCTGAAGTCTTCCGCCCCAATGACTCCCGTTGCAAAAAAATCACGGCAATGTTTACGGAAATCATAATTCATCGCTGAGTGGAACATCGAGCCGTCAAGCCAATGATTTGCGTTTACCCATATTTCGCCGATTAAGAAGGCCTCGGGGTTGACCTCCAGCGCCTCTTTTTTGAACATCCGCCAGAATCCATTGTCCGTCTCATCCGCCACATCCAGCCGCCAGCCGTCAATCTTGTATTCCCGCAACCAATGCTGGCATACATCACGAAAATACGCCATCACTTCCGGATTGGCCGTGTTCAGCTTCGGCATCAGCCGCTCATAGGCAAAGCACTCATACGATGGAATGTCATCCTGATTATCAGGGCGAATAACCGGGTACTCCAAACGGTAAAACCAGTCTGCGTACTTAGAATTTTTCCCGTTTTTCACAACGTCTTCAAATGCGAAAAAGCGCCAGCCGCAATGGTTAAACACACCGTCTACGATAACACGGATTCCGTTTTCGTGCAAGATGCTGACCAATTCGGCAAAGTCGGCATTTGTGCCAAAGCACGGGTCGACATTGTAGTAGTCCAGCAAGTCATATTTGTGGTATTCGCCTGCCACGAAAAAGGGATTGATGTAAATGCAGTTGATGCCGAGCTCTAACAGATACTCTACATTTTCTGTAATCCCACAAATCGTTCCGCCGAGCTTTCCTTTCGCCACCTGGCCATTCCAGTCTTTTTCAGAAGGCGTTTTGCTGATAAAACGGTGGCCGGTGGCAAAGCTGTCTGGAAAGATGTTGTAAATTACCGCATCTTTTGTCCACTCAGGGGCTTTCGCTATATCCGCACGGTGGACATAGGGCAGTTGAAACACCTCTGATCGCTCGGGGGCGAGCGTATCAGTGAACAAATCGGCATAGTAGAGTGTTTTTTCGCATCCATCGTCCAGCTCAAAATAGTAACAGATACGGCGATACAGTGTGTCAAATTCCACTTCCCACCAGTCAAATAGCGAGTCTGAGTATGTACGCGACATGTTCATGGGCGTATACGCGACAGGGTTCTGACGACAGGCACGGTCTCCGTAATAGAAGGTACAGGCTGTCAAATCCCCCTTTGCCGCACGCAAGCGGAAGAGTATGCGTGTCTCGCTGAGCGAGTGTGCATATTCGGACATCGGAATATGTAAAATTGCTTCTTTTTTCATACATTCAACCTTTCACCCCGCCTGCTGTCAGGCCGGATACCATAAATCGCTGGGTCGCAAAGAAAATAATCAGAATCGGCAGAGATACCGTAATCGCAGCCGCTGCAAATACCGGCCAACTCCCGCTCATTTCTGTCGCTTGCAAGGAAAAAAGCCCTGCGGCCAGCGTGTAGTTCCCCGCACCCGTCATAAACGTGATGGCGAAGATATATTCATTCCAAACAAAAATTAATACCATCATCCCCGTGACAATAATGGCGGGCTTGGCGAGGGGGATAAGGATCAGCATAACGGTCTGAAAGCCGCTCGTTCCATCTATCTGGGCGGCCTCTTCAATATCAATGGGGATGCTGTCAAAATAGCCTTTGAGGTTTAGCAACCCAAAGATGGACATCGTGCCGACATAGACGATGATGAGCCCAAGTCTAGTATTAATCAAGCCCAATGGCGTCAGCAATCGGAACATGGCAAACATGGACAAGATGGCCGGGAACGAGTGTAATAAAATGAGGCCATACACAATCTTTTTGCGGCCCCGGAAACGGAGTCTCGACAGGCTATATGCCCCCGGTATAGCGACAAGCATGGACAAACAAACGCTGGCAACAGCTAAAATGACTGTATTTCTCAGCCACAGCAAAACGGGTTGGTCAAACAAAACGGCGTAGTAGTTGCTAAGGGTAAATTCTCTCGGAATAAAACTGAAATCTGATCCCAGAATGCTGTTTTGTGCATTGAGCGAAACGGAAAAGGCATAAAAAATCGGAATCAATACGCCAAAGCAGATAAGAAGGAAGAAAATATGCAAACAGCCAAGACCGATGCGTTCTACACTCTTTTTCATCGCACAGCCCTCCTAGTTCGGATATTGACCGCCAGAGAGAACGCAATGAGCAAGAAGAATAGGATCATGGCGACCGCAGATGAAAAGCCGTAGTTGTGGGTCACGAACGCATTTTCGTGGGCAAAGGTCAGCACCGTGTGGATATTGGCGCCCGTTCGGGCGCCGGGCTGCCGCGTGAGCAGGAAAATCACATCAAACTGCTTAAAGGTTGTGAACAGCGTAATAATGACAGCGGGGGCGATAATCGGCCGAATAGCCGGAATCGTCAGCTTTGTCGCACATGTGAACCAGCTGGCACCGTCCAGTTTGGCACTTTCGTAGTAGCTTTTATCCACACTTTGCAACGCCCCGTCCATAATCATGATCATGAACGGTAGTGCAAGCCATAGATTGACAACCATGCTGCTCAAAAAAGCGGACACATCGCTGGCTAGCCAACGAACGGGTTCATGCCCGAGCCGCTCAAGCCATTGATTCAACAGACCGAACTGCGAATTGAACATACCGTTGCGCCACAGCAGGATGGAAACATAGCCCGGCATGGCCCAAGGGAACATGAGCAGTGTTTTATACAGCTTACGAAACCGTAGCTTTTTGATATTCAGCAAGCTCGCCATCACAAAAGCAATCACAAGTTGAAACACCATATTGAGCGCCGTCCACAACACTGTCGTACCCAGGGCCGACAAGAACCCGGAATCAAACACAAATAGGGCGTTGATGTAGTTCCGAAACCCGATGATTTGGAACGTGAACCAGTTGAATATGTTCATGTTTGTGAGAGAAATATAGCCGGTGTAGAGGATAGGGAACAAAACCGCTACACCGATAAACAGCAATGCGGGTAAGACGCAAAGCCATGCACTAAGCACACTGTATTTCCTCTTGTTCATATCCGCACCTCTTTTACCGCATCGCTCGGATTAAACTTTCCGCTCTGCTCTGCGCATCGGCGGTGGCTTCTGTCACATCTCGCCCTCGCATATTCACATCTACAAGCAAATCGCCGACTACAAGCCACATAATGTCCATTTCCGGGATATTCGGCATCGGAACCGCCTCTTCTGCAATCTCGCGCATTAGCATAACCATTTCATCGTTTTTCACTTCTTCAAATTCGTAACTGGCCGCAAGCGCAGGTGCCGAACCACTCGCCTGCGCCATTGCCACGCCGAGAGTCGGCTCTAGTACCAAACGCAACACTTCATAAATAGCAGGGCGCCGAATCGGATCCTCTGCCGCAACGCGTAACACATGCAGCCCCTGGACACCGGAGAAAGGCGCTAGGTACAAACCAGTTGCGTCTACAAAGGGCATGGGCGCAAGTCCCAAATCAATGCCACTTTCCCGCACAGTCGGCACCAGCCATGGTCCACCGATAGTCGCCGCAGCTCTTCCCTCACGGAACAGGGTATTAACAGTGGCATATTCACTCTCGCCGGGCATTCTGCGGACGAATTTCAAACGGTATTCCAGCGCCGCAATGGTCTCCGGCGTGTCTAATAAGGGTACGCCGTCCTCTGAAATAATCATGCCGCCAAAACCGTGTATCCATCCGGCACTGAAATAGGCTGTACTATGTTGCTCAATAAAGCCATATCTGCCACCTGCGCCGCTCGCCATAAAGGCGTATAGCTCTTCGGTTGTACCCGGCACTTCGTCATCGCCCATGAGGGCTCGATTGTACATGAATAGCAATGTCTCAAAATAGATGGGCAGCTGATAAATCTGACCCTTGTACGTGGCTGCAGAAATAGTCATGGGCAAAAAACCCGCCAAATCATCCTCGTTCAAGAACTCTGTAATCGGCACCAAAATGCCCATTTCGGAATAAAGGCCTACTTTGTCATGCGCAAAAAAATAGAAGTCAGGTGCAGCACTTGGATCGTTGCCGACCAGTTTGAGCGCCTCTGTTAAGCCGCTTTTCCGCTCAAGATGGACGACGATATCAGGTTGCAGCCGGTCGAGTTCCGCCTGTAGCGTGTCGGCAACGACAGCTTCTTTATCGTGCCAAATAATCAGCTCGATCGGCCCATCCGGATCATGGGATCGTGTGTTCCCGCCACAGCCTACAAGTGACAGTATAAGCCAGAGGGCCATCAAAATGGCTGCAAAGCGTTTCATTCCCAAAACCTCCATAGTTACAGCGCGTCCCTCAAGTGACCTTGAGGGACCGTGCTTTAATTATACTGTTATTTTTTTCCGTTTTACAATCACAACTATAATCGCCGCAAGCACACCGACTCCGGCAATCAACCATACAATCCAAAAGAGCGAGCCGTCATTAGCCAATTCTTCCGGCACAGGTGTTTCTTCAGGGGTGGGCGTGGGTTCCGGTATTTCTACAGGTTCATCTGCAGTATCTATTGCGATTTCTGCATAGTCGTATGTATAGGTTTCCGCACCCGTTACGACAATCCAGATATCTCTGCCGGTTTCCACCTCCGAGATATTATCGCCCGTTTGTACAGTGCCGCCATTGGCGTTTACGATAAAGGAATTGACCCAGCCGGGAACCTCAATTTCATACCAATCGCCTACCAGCGTAAGCGGCTCACCCGGCCATGCAGAAAAGGCGTTTGTGCCATCCGGATGCGACCATGCCCACAAATTCGGGTTTTCCCAATCCGCCGGCACATGGACACGGACTGTAATATTCGGAACCATGAGATCAGGATTTTCATAGTAGACTTCTGACGTTAGATCCTCCGTTACAATAACCCAGATATCTCTACCCGATTCAAATGCTTGGATGTCATCGGTCTGGACAGCACCGTCATTGGCATTGATAATAACCGAGTTCACCCAGCTTGGCACTCTCAGTCTGTACCACTCTTCTTCACCGCCGGACCCCCGCATCTCGCCGCCCGGCCATGCGTCGAATACATTTGTGCCATCGGGGTCAAGCCATGCCCACAGAGAAGGGGCTGCCCAATCGGCGGGCACTCTTGCGTAAACCGTGATTCGCTCCACATATTCCGGCGCTTCGCCATCTGTCAGTTGGTCAAAGGAAATCTCGACCTCTGCGGGAGATGTGATGGTAATCCAAACATCGCGGCCTTCCGTTTGCAGGGCGTCTGTCTGAACTTCGCCATCGTTGGCGCTAACAATAACATTATTCGCCCAGTTCGGCAAGTAATGGTAATGCCATCCGGAGTTGTTCGGGTCTGCCTCCGCCTCGCCACCCGGCCAAGTGGTGAATACGTTGTTGCCTGCATCATCCCATGCCCATAGGTGGGGGTCTTCCCAATCGTCCGGGACATTGATATATACAACAACCATGCCATCCGGGGCGGCAACTGCAACAGGCGCTGCAATAACCACTGCAGATAGTAAAAGAGCCACAACCATGACCAATGCAAGTGCTTTTTTCATCTTGACATCCTCCTCAAAATTCTATCATTGTACTGCAATTGTTCCAGTGTTTCTGATATATTTATTATATGTATCTGAAAAACAATTGTAAAGAAAATATTGCGAAAACGGTTTCCTTTCACATGACAACACCCGTCCCAAGCAGTGAATTCTATAACCCTACTCGTACCAGCGAAAACCCACTGAATTACCTGTAAATTCAGTGGGTCTCTCTGTCTATAAATTCCGTTTTGTGTGCCGCCCATAATCCTGGCGCTAAGCAAATTACAAAAAAATATTTATAATGCGACACACTGTTGTCATATTATATGCGTTAAACTATACACATCCATTGAGTCCGGCACGGGCGAAGATGCGGCCAGAAAGATGACACGTACATTCTTCCCCACACTCAAACGCTGGAAAGCGTCGTAATATCATACGGGGGGCGGGGACAACGGCACCCTTTGTGTGAAAAGGAAGGGTTGACTTTATGAGCGAAAAAATCAGATGCGCTTGGGCAGGAGATCTCTCCATATATCAAGATTACCACGACAACGAGTGGGGACGACCTGTGCACGACGACCACAAGCTATTTGAACTGTTGATTTTAGAGGGCGCGCAAGCGGGGCTTGCATGGATCACCGTACTGAAAAAGAGAGCGGCATACAGAGAAGCCTTCGACGGATTTGACCCGAAAAAGGTCGCTCGTTACGATGAGGCAAAGATTGAAGCGCTTATGGCAAATGAGGGCATCATCAGAAATCGTCTGAAAATCAACGCGGCCATAACCAACGCCAAGCAATTTCTTGACATTGTCAAGCAGTACGGGAGTTTTGACAAATTCATCTGGGCATACGTGGACTATACGCCCATTATAAACCATCCGAAAAAGCTCGAAGATTTGCCCGCAACTACTCCGATCTCCGATCAGATCAGCAAGGACTTAAAGAAAATGGGCTTCAAATTTGTCGGCTCGACTATCATCTATGCATTTATGCAGGCCACGGGCATGGTAAATGATCACGTTACAGATTGTTTCGTTTACGAGGCGTTATTGAAAAAATAACTTTACGATTAAATCAATAGCAGGCGGAGAGGCGTTTGTCATTCACTTGACAAACGCCTCTCTGTTTGCTAAAATTGTCTCATATAAGACAAAATCGCAGACAGTAAGGATTTGACATGGAAAAATCTTGGCTGACAGACGCCGACCACACCATTCTCGATCAATTTTTCCTCCTGCAGAATGTCTCGCCCACTCTCATAGCTACGATCTTGGCAGATACGCGTTGCCGGAGCGCAGTCTACGAGAAGGGACAGGCCCTCTCCGCCCCCGGATATGTTGACAACTGCCTAGGCCTTATCCTCTCCGGACGCATAGAAGTCCGCCAGCAGGCGGCAGAACGGGATTTGATCCTCCGGTTTCTGGGCACAGGCGATGTCTTCGGCGCAGCGGCAGTATTTGCCAAAGAGTCCGTCCATGTGACCCATCTCACGGCCCTGGTCAAAACCAGAGTATTATGCTTCCCCCAGAATTTGCTGTCAGAACTCATGCGGCAAGACTTTGCTGCGGCTGAAAACTACATGGCCTTTCTCACTGGCCGGATCCAGTTTCTCAACCACCGGATCCAGTCCCTCATCTCCGGTAGCGCCGAGCAACTGTTGCGCAACTTTTTGGTCAGAGAATCCGCCGGGGCTGATATGGTGATACTAGATTCCAGTATCTCTGATCTGGCACGGCGGCTGAACATCTCCCGGGCCTCCCTCTACCGGGCCTTTGACGCCCTGGAACAGGGCGGGCATATCAAAAAAACAGGCAAAAAAATTGCTATCCTAAATTGGAACGGATTACAACTATGAGGTTTTTTATCATGCAAAAAAGACATGTTCTACTACTCCTGCTCACCTTCGCTCTGCTCCTGACGCCCCTAGCCGCCTGCGGGAATAACACGCCAGCGGCTCCTGCCACCGATACAGGGGGGCCATTGGATATCGGCATCGGCGTCCTAAACGGCAATACGGGCATCGCCGCCGCGTGGCTCATGGAGCAGGCGGAGCTCGGCCTGACATTCGACAACTACACCTTCGAGCGGGGTACCGCCCCGGATCAGCTGACCGCCGCACTCCTGAGCAATCAAGTCCAGATCGCCGCCCTGCCCACCAATGTGGCCGCCACCCTCTACAACCGGAGTGAGGGCATGATCCAGATGGCCGCCATCTCCGCCTACGGCGTCCTCCACATACTGGAGAACGGCGAGGAGATCAACTCCATCGCCGATTTGGCGGGGCAGACCATCCACACCACGGGCCAGGCGGCCAACCCGGAGTTTATTTTAAATTATATCCTGGAACAAAACGGCCTGACCCCCGGCGTGGACGTGACCATTGAATTCCACCAGAACGAGGCCCTGGCCGCCCTCATGGCCGCCGGGGAGATTGCCATCAGCATGATGCCGGAGCCCATGGTCACAAGCGTCCTGGCCCAGAACGAAGATGTCCGGGTGGCCCTAGATATGACCACCGAGTGGGACGCCATCGACAACGGCAGTAGCCTGGTCATGTCCAGCCTCGTGGTGCGTACGGATTTTGCCGAGGCCAATCCCCAGGCAGTACACCGCTTTTTGGAACTGTTCCGCCAATCTATCGTGGAGACCGTCTCCAATCCCGCTGAAGTTGCCCAACTGGTAGAAAAATTTGAAATCATCCCCAGTGCGGCAATTGCTGAACGGGCCATCCTCGGCTGTAACCTGACCTTTATTGCGGGCCGGGACATGGCTCCCGTCATCACAGGCTATTTCCAAGTGCTATTCGATGCCAACCCCGAGTCCATTGGAGGTGCCATCCCCCATGAAAACTTCTTCTTTATTGGATCATAAGCTATTTCGTGCCGGAATCGCCTGTCTGTTCTGGCTTGGCGTCTGGCAGATCCTGGCCTCCGCCGTGGGAATCCCCCTGCTCCTCCCCAGCCCCTTGGCTGTGGGACAGGCCCTGATCCATCTCTTGGGTACGGCAGATTTTCGGGCCGCCACGGGCTTTTCCCTCCTGGGAATTTCGATCGGCTTTCTCGCCGGGGTGGTGGCCGGATCACTCCTGGCGTGGCTCACCTGGGCCTCCCGCCTGGCCGATGCCATTATCTCACCCTTTTTGCGGCTGGTGCGCACTACGCCGGTGGCCTCGTTTATCATCTTGGCCCTCTTGTGGCTTAGTAACCGCACGGTTCCGATGGTCATTGCGGCCCTCATGGTAGCGCCCATCCTATGGTCCAGCACCAAGACAGCCATTGAGGAGACAGACCAGTCTCTATTAGAGATGGGCCGGGTCTACCGCTTTTCCCCCTGGCGGACGGTTCGGCTCATCTATCTGCCCCAGATTTTGCCCCAGTGGACGGCGGCGGCGGCCACGGCCATGGGTCTCGCCTGGAAATCAGGGATCGCAGCGGAGGTCATCGCCCAGCCCTCCCCCGCCATGGGGACAAATCTCTTCCGGGCGAAGCTACACCTCACTACGGATCAACTCTTTGCCTGGACGGTCTTGGTGGTTATACTCAGTTTCCTCTTAGAGCGCCTATTCGTTCTGGCCATGCACCGATTGGGGAGGCGATATACATGATCTCGTTTCAAACCGTATCCCTCCGCTACGGGGACAAACAGGTGTTAGATCAGTTTACTCTGGACATCCCCACAGATCAGATTACCTGTCTCCACGGCCCCTCTGGCTCCGGCAAGACAACCCTCCTGCGGATTTTGGCGGGTCTCGTGACACCTGATTCCGGCACGATCACCGGGCGGCCCCAAAAGCCCGCCATGCTCTTTCAGGAGGATCGGCTTCTCCCCCACTTCACCGCCGCAGAGAATATCGCCGCCGTGCTGCCCAAATCCCAGGCGGCGGAGGCCCGTATATGGCTGGATCGTGTGGGCCTCGCCCAAGATGCGGCTCTGCACCCTGGAGAACTCTCTGGCGGCATGTGCCGCCGAGTGGCCCTGGCCCGCGCCCTGGCCTACGGCAGGGATTTTCTCTTACTGGACGAACCCTTCACCGGCCTGGATATGGCCCTGACGGAACAAATGGCCGCCCTGATCCGGAAAACGGGACTTCCGGCCCTGGTGGTGACCCATTCTCTGGCGGAAATCGAACTACTGGGCGGCCGCCTGCTGGCCGTGGACGGCCCGCCGCTTCGTGTCAGCAACGCATGAAAAAATCCCGCCTGGGATCAGGCGGGATTCTTGGTATAGCAGTGTAAGCACTTATCCAATCGCTTCTTTCAGCGCAAAAAGTTCGATATCGTGCCGTTGGACGGTCTCTTCTACTGCTTGGATGCGTTGATCTTGCCACTCATTGTGTTCGGTTGCGGTTGCAAACCCATCCAGGGCGGCTTGTATGCGAGGGTAGTGGTCGTGTTCAGTTGTCAGCACGGAGAGTTTTACAACATCAAGGTCTTGGGATATCTTGCCCACTCTTATGTTTAGAGCGGTCACATCTGTTCTAAATACACGCATTTCGCCACGCATTTCTAAGTCCAATTTATCGACCTTTTTGTCTAGCTGGTCAACCTTTTCAACCAAAGTTTTCAACACTGTATCATTATTTTCCAGCATCGCTAAGATTTTATCTTCGTTACTCACATCAAGCACCTCCCTTTTAACCAGTATACACCAGCGTATCCGCACCGTCAATCGAGTGCGACAAAATTTCACCCTATCATTTCACCGAATCCAAATACGCCTGCACACCCAGTTCAAACAGGTTATTTCCCTGCGTATCAATCACCACCGTGGCCGGAAAATCCCGCACAGTGAGGCGGCGGATGGCTTCTGCGCCCAGGTCCTCGTAGCAGACAATCTCTGATTTCACAATGCACTTAGAGAGCAGTGCGGCGGCACCCCCGATGGCGCCGAAGTATACTGCGCCGTGGGTCTTCATGGCCTCAACCACCGCCGGAGAGCGTCTACCTTTACCCAGCATCCCCCGGAGGCCCTGTGCGATCAAGTAGGGCGTGTACACGTCCATCCGGGCGCTGGTGGTGGGACCGGCGGAGCCGATTATTTGGCCCGGTTTGGCCGGGGTAGGCCCCACGTAATAGAGGACGGCATCTTGGATTGGGAAGGGCAATGGCTCCCCCCTGTGGATTAACTCCACCAAACGGGCGTGGGCCGCATCCCGGGCGGTGTATATCTCGCCGGAGAGCAGTACCGTGTCCCCGGCCCGCAGGGAGTTTGCCGTCTCTAAAGATAACGGGGTCTGGATCGAAATATGCACGTTTCTCTCCCCCTTATAACGTAACGGTCATACGCCGTGCCACGTGGCAATTGATATTCACCGCCACGGGCAGGGCCGCAATGTGGGTGGGATAGGTCTCAATATTGACCTCCAGCGCCGTGCTCCTGCCGCCGAATCCCTGGGGGCCGATCCCCAGGGCGTTGATCTGTTCCAACAACTCCGCCTCCAGCTCCTGATAATATGGGTCAGAATTAGGCTGATCCAGGGGCCGGAGCAGGGCCTTTTTGGCCAGTGTCGCCACCAGGTCAAAGTTGCCGCCGATGCCAATCCCCACCACAATGGGCGGACAGGGATTCGGCCCCGCTAAACGCACCGTCTCCAATACAAAATCGACGACCCCACCCCGTCCGGCAGAGGGCGTCAAAAGTCCCAATCGGCTCATATTTTCCGATCCCGCCCCCTTGGGGGCCAGGGTAATGGTCAAATTCTCCCCCGATACGATGTCCACATGGATCATGGCCGGGGTGTTGTCGCCGGTATTTTTACGTCGCAGAGGGTCCGCCACAATAGATTTCCGGAGATATCCTGCATCATAGCCCTGCCGCACCCCTTCATGGATAGCCTCGTATAGATTGCCGCCGGTGATATGCACATCTTGGCCCAGTTCCAGAAATACAGAGGCCGCCCCCGTGTCCTGACAGAGGGGCAGGTCCTCTTGTCTGGCGATCTCCATATTTTCCAGGAGTTCTTCCAACGTCTCTTTCGCCGTGGGCCATGGTTCTTGTGCATGGCAGACAGAGATGCTGGCCGCCACATCCTCCGGCAGGATGACGTTGGCTTGGATGCACATATCCCGGATTGTTTCTGTGACCAAACTGGCCGCAATCTCTTTCAAGTGAGACGCCCTCCTCTGGTTTGATCTCTCAATTTCTTTACCGTAGTACACAAAAACGTGCTACTCCCCCTCAACCTCCCGATAAAAAAACGCCCAGCCGTTTGCTGCCTTGAACTCCCGTAGTTGATCACGGTAGTCCCATAGATTTTCGTCTGGCAATTCCATAATCCCGGTTTCTTCGATTAGGGCTCCGTCGCTGTCGAACATGAGCAAAAATGTTCTGTCGCTCCTTAGGAGAAATAGCACTCTCCCATCTTGATCCATTGTCAAGGGGATGTTAGACCGGAGGAGAAATACGCTTCCCAAAGTAGCTTCCCCAAGTGTTTCCTCAAACGCTTCCTCAGCCGCTTCCCTTTGCGCTTCCTCAGAAACTGTCGTTATATATCTTCTTTTGAACCTAGCCGAAATTGACACTCTGAAAAACCTATCCTCGTTCAGTTCCTCGTTCCAGTCATTTTCCACCTTTAATTGCTCCAACTGTTCTCCGGAAAAGTGCTCCATGATAAACTCTTCGTCAAGAAACTCTCGGGCATTGGGCCACCAATCGCCTTCTATCTCAGTTAAAATAACATTGATTCCGCTATAGAAATAGGAGTGCGTCCTCGTTGTTCTTTGTGCAATTAAAACTGCCAAAATATTAAAAGTTGCACCACGTCTGGAACTCGTTATGGTGTGGCCCCCATAGGCAAACATCACTCTACCGAAATCATCTTCTTCTAGAATTATGGTATTTTCACGGTCACGGCCCAAAACGCCTAACAAAGAGTGAGTTGCAACAACAAACAATTCTGGATGTCTACCGCCTGTGGGAACGCCACAGCCCGCCAATGGCAGTAACATCAACATCGCTAAAAAGAGCGCCAATAGTTTCTTCATATCAGCGGCCCCCTATGTATTCACCCACTGTTTCGCCGCCAGATCGCCGTGTTCGGCTTTTTTGGAGCGGGTCATCAGGTCTCTCAAGACCAGTTTGGGGTCTTTGCCCTCGTAGAGCACCCGATAGAGTTCGCCGGCGATGGGCATTTCCACGCCGGTGGCCTCTGCCAGTTTCATGGCGCCAGCTACGGCGTAGTAGCCCTCCACCACACCACCCACTTGATCCATGGCCGCCTGGGTATCCATCCCCTGGCCGATGAGCACACCGGCCCGGCGGTTGCGGGAGTGACGGGAGGTACAGGTGACGATCAAGTCGCCCAGGCCCGCAAGGCCGGCCAGGGTCTCCCGCTTGCCGCCCACGGCGATGGTCAGAGCCACCATCTCTGATAGCCCGCGGGTCATTAGCATAGCGATGGTATTGTCGCCGTAACCCATGCCATCACAGGCACCGGCGCCCAGGGCGATGACATTTTTCAGCGCCGCCCCCAACTCCACGCCAATGAGATCTGTGCTGGTGTAGACCCGGAACCGCTCACTCATAAAGACGTCTTGCACCGTCTCCGCCGCTGTTACATCCTTCGAGGCCGCCACACAGGCCGTGGGAATCCCCCGGGAAACCTCCTCTGCGTGAGACGGCCCGGAGAGGGCCACTAACGGAACGCTGTCGCCCAGCTCTTCCGCTACTACATCGGAGAGGGGTTTTAAACTCTCTTTTTCAATACCCTTCGAGACGATGACCACAGGAATCCCCGGAGCCAAAAGTCCTTTGATCAACTTGGCGGTATCCCGCACCGCAAAGGAGGGTGTGGCCAACACCACCAATTCCGCATCTTGTACGCAGTTGATATCCGCCGTGCAGATCATGTCTTCTGGCAGGGTCACGCCGGGGAGATAGGGATTTATGCGTGTCGTGCGGAGGGTCTCCGCCTCTGCGGGAAAGGTCGACCAGATGGTCACCTGATGACCATTTTGGTGGAGTAACATCCCCAGCGCCGTCCCCCAGGCACCGCTGCCCAAGATGGAAATCTTCATTTAAGTATCCTCACTTCTCTTTCGTCTAAAGCGAATCTTCCGCTCCTCCCGCCGGAGGAGGCGCTCAATATTTTCTGTGTGCCGATAGACAATGAGCGCCCCGCAGAGAGCTGCCAATAAGATCGCCCAGATATTGTACCCCAGAAAAATAAACGAGACGGGAAAGAGAACTGCCGATGTGAGCGAGCCCAAAGACACATAACGGGTCAAGAGAACCACCAGGAAAAAGGCTCCTAAGACGATGAGAGCCACCCGCCAGTCCAGAAACAGGGCCACAGTCCCGCCCGCCAGCACACACTTGCCGCCCCGAAACTTGTCCAGACACGGATAGGCATGGCCCAGCATGGCGAAGAGACCGCCCCAGACCCGACCGATTGCGACCCGCTCCTCCACTGTGCCGAAGGCGGCGTAACTCTCTAACAGACTACCGCCCACCACCACAGGGATCGCCGTCTTCAATATGTCGATGAGAATCACCAGAAAAATTGCCTGTCCGCCATAGGTGCGATAGAAGTTGGTGAGTCCCGGATTGCCGCTGCCGTGATTGCGAATATCCTGCCGATAGACGAGTCGGGATGTAATGAGCGCCCCGTTGAGTCCCCCGAGAAAATAACTCCCCAGGGCAATGGCGATAAAAAGTAAGAAAGTCACAGCTTATTGATCTCCCTTCTGGCGGATTACCATACGGATAGGCGTCCCCTCCAGGCCGAAGACGGCCCGGATCTGGTTTTCCAGATACCGCTGGTATGAAAAGTGGAACAGTTCTGCGCTGTTGACAAAGACGACAAAATTGGGCGGACAGACCCCCGTCTGGGTCATGTAATAAATCTTCAGACGACGGCCCCGGTCCGTGGGAGGCTGCACCCGCATGGTGGCGTCCGCCAGGATGCTGTTTAGATTGCCCGTGCTGATCCGCATACAACTCTGCTCATAGACGAAGTTGATAAGTTTAAATATCCGCTCCACCCGCTGGCCGGAGAGGGCGGAGATAAACAGGATGGGGGCATAACTCATAAAGGCCAAATCCCCCATGATGCGCTTTCGCATTTTCTCCATGGTGCCGGTCTCTTTTTCCACCAGATCCCACTTGTTTACTAATATGATACTGGCCTTCCCCGCCTCGTGGGCGAGTCCCGCTACTTTCGTATCCTGCTCGGTAATGCCCTCTCTGGCGTCGATCATAATAAGGCAGACATTGGCCCGCTCAATGGCCATCTTGGCCCGCAGGACAGAGAAATGCTCAACCCGGTCATGAACCTTGCTCTTTTTCCGCAGCCCCGCCGTATCGATGAAGAGATATTTCCCGTGCTCATTTTCCAATGTCGAATCCACCGCATCCCGGGTGGTACCCGCCACATCGCTAACGATGACCCGCTTTTCTCCCAGAATCAAATTGACCAGGGAACTCTTGCCCACGTTAGGCTTGCCGATGATGGCCACTTTGATCGTGTCATCAGGCTCCTCCTCTACCTCTGGGGGCGGAAAATGAGCCACACAGGCGTCTAACAGATCGCCAGTTCCGTGACCGTGGACGGCGGAGACAGGGATGGGGTCTCCCAGACCCAGACTGTAGAATTCATAGATGGCGGGATTTACGTCCCCCACGCTGTCCATCTTATTCACCGCCAGCACCACGGGTTTATTGGCCCGCAGGAGCATCTGGGCCACTTCCTGGTCCGCCGCTGTGACGCCCACATGGATATCCGTCACCAGCACTACCACATCGGCGGCGGCGATGGCGATCTCCGCCTGTTCCCGCATGAACAGTAAAATCTCGTCGTCTGTCGTCGGCTCAATGCCGCCGGTGTCTACGAGATCAAAGCTCCGACCATTCCAGTCGCTCTCAGCGTAGAGCCGATCCCGGGTAACGCCTGGCGTGTCCTCCACAATGGAGAGCCGTTTGCCTACCAATCGGTTGAACAGATGGCTCTTGCCCACATTGGGTCGGCCCACAATGGCCACCAAAGGTCTCGCCATTGGCCCACCTCCTCATTTTTGGGTTTATGTTTCCCCCGCCGAAGGCGGGGGAAACACATGTCCCGTATTTTTTATGCAAAGATTGTCCGCAAAAGTGCCTCGCCGTTGGGTTCCACAGGGATTACGGGAACACCGAGAATCGCCGCGAGGCCCCCGGTTGTCATATCGTCTAAAAATACGCCCTCTCCGTGTCGGAGCACAGACGTAGGGATAAACAGCTGCTCCCCCAGGTCCTTGCCCTGCAATTGAGCTATCATATCTTGTCCCGTGAGAAGTCCCGCCACATTGACAGCATGGCCAAAAAAGTTGTTTTCCACAGGATAGACTTGTCCCTCTATCTTACCATATTTTTCTGCCGCTGTCTGCAACAAATTTTTTAAGAATGGCGCGGCAGATACTCCCGTTGCAATGGAAAAGGGAGTTGGATCAATGAATTCCTCCAATTGATCTAAGGCCGCAAGAAATTCCGCTTGGAAAGACGTCAATAGCCCCACGCCGTTTTCCAGTTGGGGATACCCTTCGTAATATGTCTCGTCCGGCAGGGGGAGCCCGGCTTTCAAGTATAGCTCATCGGCTGAAAAAAATATCCGGCTCCCGTGTTGCTTGAGGCACTCAGCGGCAAATGCTTCTACCTGGTCGATGGTCGACTTTGCCTTGGACCGGGTCATCGGGATCAATGGATACAACCCTGTCCGATGCCGGGTGAGGCCCACAGGGACAATAGATACGCTGACCAAATGGGGATAGAGCGTTACCAAGTCTATCATCGTACGCTGAAGGGCCGCGCTGTCATTGATGCCGGGACACAGGACGATCTGGCCGTTCATGGTAATCCCCGCCGCAGCCAATTGCCGCATGATCTCCGCACAGCGCCCCGCCCGTTTATTTCCCATCATCCGCTCTCGAATCCCCGGGTCCGTGGTGTGAATGGAGATGTTGATGGGGCTGACTTTCAATTGAATAATCCGCTTGAGTTCTCGTTCTGTGAGGTTGGTCAGGGTGATATAGTTGCCGGTGAGGAAGCTTAAACGCGCGTCGTCGTCTTTGAAATACAAGGTCTCCCGCATCCCTGGGGGGAGCTGGTCGATAAAGCAGAAAATACACTGATTGGCGCAGGGCTTGGGGGAATCCATCAGATAAGTGGCAAAGCTGAGCCCCAGATCCGCGCCAGCCTCTTTTTCTACCATGCAGAGCTTAAATTGTCCCTCGGCAGTCTTCGTGGCGAGTATGAGTTCTGCGTCGTAGCTGTAGAATTGATAGTCCAGCACATCCGCTATGGGATAGCCGTTAATGGCCGTGAGATGTTCTCCGGGCGCAATCTTCCCCGCCGCCGGGGAATCAGGAGCCACTCTAGTGATTTCTGTCAATACACTCACCTCTGCTCTCTATCAGGGGGGCTCCGCTCCGTTTCTGCCTGCGGGCAAGAACTGCGCCATGTCACCCTGTCGTTTGCTTCAAAACCAAATCCACTGCGTTGGGCTTCGGTTTTGTTTCTTTCCATTAGTATAGCAAATAGAGGAGGCCACGGGGCCTCCTCTATTCCACTTTGTATTTTCCTTATTCGGCCTCTTTTGCGGCAATGACCTCTCGGCCCTTGTATGTGCCGCAGGCTCTGCAGGCCCGGTGTGGCAACCGGTATGCGTCGCAGTTGGGACAGGCGACGATGTTGGGCGTATCCAGCTTCCAGTGGGAGCTGCGCCGTTTATCTCGTCTTGCCTTGGATACTTTATTCTTTGGAACCGCCATGGTGACACCTCCCTCTTGGCTTTGCTGCATGCAGCAGGATATTCTGAATTTTTCGTACAGGCCTTAATCCCGGCCTTCTAATAGCTGCTGCAAGGCAGCCAGTCTGGAATCAATTTCGGGTTGACAGGCACACGGCCCACCATTTAAATTGGCACCACAAGTTGCGCAGAGGCCCTGACAATCGTCCTGGCAGACAACTTTGCTGTCCAAGTGGAGAACAAAGGCCGTGGTGAAAACATCGTCCAGATCAATCTCGCCGTTCTCTAAGAGAAACAGATCCGGGTTTTCCTCCTCCGTGACCGTCTCTGCCAAGTAGGCTGTGACGGGGAGGGTTTTCTCCACCGGGATGGCTGTCATACATCGATCACAGATGCAGACCATGGACACTTGCATCGTACCCTGAAGCTCTAAGGCACCCGCCACATTGATCGCCTCCCCCTCTACAGGGAATGGGCTGTTCAATTGGTGAATCTGTAGAAAGGACATGTCCTGTATATCCAAAGAAAACTGGAAAGCCTTCCTGGCCCCCGGCCGCTCGATGATGTCGTTCAGATTCAGCCTCACTGTGGCGCACCTCGCTCTAGTCGCTAGAACATTATAGATGAAAAACCCCCTAGTTGTCAAATACTTTTCCAAGTTTTCTTCGTATTTTTTGGATTTCAGGGCAAAACCCTTGATTTTGTGTCATTTTTTTGGTAGGATAGCGGAGTATTTGATCTGGAGGGGTGTCCGAGTGGCTTAAGGTGATTGACTCGAAATCAATTGTGCAGAAATGCACCGGGGGTTCAAATCCTCTCCCCTCCGCCAAGTGGAACAAATCCGAACCCCATCTTTATTGGTGAGGCGTTCGGGTTTGTTGCTTATTGGAGATAACACAACAAATCCCCGACTATACTACCCCCGCCCTCAACATTTCCAATACTACCCCAAAAGGGCAGAGCCACTTGGCTCTGCCCTTTCCGTACTACTGCATACTTGCCTACTGGGCTCGTTGCGCTAGGTCCGCCTCTATGATGTGCTCCGGTCTGGAGGTCGGCAGTTCCAGGACTGC
>WRAB01000032.1 GCA_009780435.1 Oscillospiraceae bacterium
AAACTATATGTGCAAGTGTTTTATAAAACTTAATCAGCTAAAATATACAAATTTTCTCGTTTGCTCAACGGAACAGGGGCCTTTATCAAAACCTACGCTTTTTGAGAGTTTGAAAGGGGAATGACTTGTGGGAAAATTGAAACGAATTGGGTGTATGATCCTCGCTGTTCTTATGCTGGCTACGCTGGTTCCGGGGGCGGCGTTTGCGGTTGAGGAAACAGAACTTGTTACAATGCGTACAGGTGAAATTTGGGAGTTTCGCAATCTTACCGACAGGACACAAACTGTGCGGTTTTACGGCAACGATGGGACGTATGGGGACCGATTTGTATATCCAAACTCTGCTCCGGGGAGCCCTGGTAATGGCAGAGGTACACCAATTGGGTGGAGTTGGAGAGGAAGTGGAGCCAATAGAGTCGTTGAAATAGGTCAAAATATTTCGATACCTCGAAATGGAATGCTTGTGGTTGAACTAAGAATGGGTTTACCTGTCATAGCGAGAGGGGATGTAACCAATTTCCAAATCAGGCAGTTGCTGTGTCCCGCTTTAGATGTAAGAGTAATGTCAGAAGGGGTTACAATGCAGTGGTTGAATAGTAGCACGATTAATCACGGTGTTTGGTGGTTTTGGACTGCATATCCAAGACCAACTGCGGGAGTTGCGAGTAATGCGATAACCCGGTATACGATCCGTGCAGATGGTACATCGACAACTCCAACCAATGTGGGTGTTTCTTCAGGCACCACTGTACAACCAGGTGACACACTTGTATTGCGCGGTAATCGCATGGCCACATGGCCACGCGATGTCTGGGGGTCATTCACAGCATTTTCTGGCCAACCCTACCGCATCACCATCTGCGGCCAACGCAGCTTCCCGCCGGGGATGGAGCAAGAGTTGCCGCCCCTAGAGCGTGTCCCCGCCCAATATCAACATATTTACGACCTCTTGCAAAACAACGATTTCGCCAGATTATTCCCCGGCTATAATGCCTTTACAACGGTCTACATAGACGCCGTCCCACTGACCGATGTATTCCTGCTCGGACTTCGGAGCAATATCCGGGCCCTTTTGATAGAGGGTATCCTCGGCGGTGCCGGGATTGACGGGATCGCTGACGCCATCATGAACGACCCGGCCAGGGTGAATCAGATTGTGCGTGATTTGGTCAATGAAGTAATAGGGACAACTGTGTATTCCGCCGATAAAGAAACGGGCGAACTGCTCACCTTTTTTGCGGACACCCTTACGGCTTTGAACAGCGATGCGGGACATTTCTTCACTGTTCTGAAAGGGTTCGACGGCAGCCTGGAGGAGGTGAGCAGAAGCCTTCAAGTTTACTACCACAATATCAGAATGTTAGACTCAATCAGCCGAGCAAGCCGTTCACTGCAATTCACCCAAACCATTAACAACGTAATTGCCGCATATCAAAGAGACCTTGCCGACGCCTTTGCAGTGTTTGGGCGGGAGCTTGTAGAGGGGAAATTAATTGACTTAGTGGTAGGAGCAGTGGCTGGCAAACCGACAGTTGCGATTACAAGCGCTTTGAATTGGGCCACCAGCCAAGTTCGTTCTGTCGGCGGGCTGGAGACCATTATCGTATCAGATAATCTGAACGTACAGGTTATGAACACGTTTAGAGATGCGGCCGAGAGAATTACCCTGGGGTACTTTACCTCGCAAGATGTGGAGACCTACAGAAATGCCTTTTATCTGGCACGGGGCCTGCAAGTCATGCGGTATGAGGCCATGAGAACCCGGTTCGGTTCTGGTACGGCAGAACGGAGTTATATCGACAGACAGCTTGCAAATTTAAGGCGAATGACCCATGCCAGCTTTATTTTCTCCGTCCCGTTCGGTCAACTCTATCAGCCGTCGCCCATCACGGAATTTGCTGACGTAGGCCTCCATTGGGGCGCACACGCTATTCAGTTTGTAAACGACCAGGGCCTGATGCGCGGCACCGGCCCCGCCACATTTGAGCCAGACACAGACTTCAGCCGTGCCATGGCAGTGGCGACCCTGTACCGCATGGCCCACAGTGACCCGGCTACAGCCCCGGCACTTGTCCCCGCACAGAACCGCCAAGTATTCGACGATGTGGATGCAAACACCTGGTACTCGTCCTACGTGGCATGGGCCTATGAGAACAACATTGTGACAGGCGTCGGCGGCAATCTCTTTGCGCCGGGCCGCAGTGTGACCCGCCAAGAGTTCGCCGTGATGATGCACCGGTTTGCCGGGGTCATGGGCTATGACACCGCCTTATCGCCCGGCTTTACCCTGACGTTCCCGGACACCGACCTCATAAGCGATTGGGCGGAAGTTGGGAAGCGTTGGGCCAACTACAACGGTCTCATCATGGGGACAGGCCTGGGGACACTGAATCCCACAGGCACTGCCACCCGTGCCGAGTGCGCCACGGTTCTCATGCGGTTTATCATGGATGTTGCGGCAGTGGCAGAGTAGACAAAAAATCAAATGCACATAAACAACCCCCGCCGCGTATCCATCAGATATGCGGCGGGGGCTCGTTCTGCGCACTGATCAAACGTGCTGCCCCACCTGCTTCATACTCAACCCAATCCGCTTCTTCTCCTGTTCCACCTGGAGCACTACGACCTGTACCACGTCGCCCACGGTGACCATCTCCGAGGGGTGGCGGACGTAGCGATCCGCCAGCTCGGAGATATGCACCAGGCCGTCCTGGTGGACGCCGATATCCACGAAAGCGCCGAAATCCACCACGTTGCGAACGGTGCCGGAGAGGATCAGGCCGGGGGTGAGGTCGGCCATGTCCATGACGTCACGGCGCAGGAGGGGCGGGGGGAGCTCGTCTCTCGGGTCTCGGCCAGGTTTTTGGAGGTTTTCTACGATATCTTCCAGAGTGGGTGCACCGATGCCGCATTGTTCAGCGGTCTGGAGGATGCCCAGTTTGTTTAGCCGATCTTGCAGGTCTGTAAGATTTCCGGCTTTTACGTCCGCCAGAGCATAGCCCAAGAGAGAGAGCAAGCGCTCTGTGGCTTTATAGGACTCCGGGTGGACGGAGGTGTTGTCGAGAATCTGCTTCGACTCCGGCACACGGAGAAATCCCGCGCACTGTTCATAGGCCTTGGGGCCGAGCTTTGACACCTTGCGGAGGGCCTTCCGGTCAGGGAAGGGACCGTGTTCCTCCCGATAGGCCACAATATTCTTGGCCGTAGTGGCGGTGAGGCCGGAAATCTGCTCCAACAAGGGGACGGATGCCACGTTGAGGTCTACGCCCACCCGGTTGACACAGTCCTCCACCACGGCGCTCAGCACCTGGCCGAGCCGGGCCTGGGGCATGTCGTGCTGATACTGGCCCACGCCGATGCTCTTGGGGTCGATCTTCACCAGCTCCGCCAGAGGGTCTTGGAGCCGCCGGGCGATGGACACGGCGGAGCGGAGGGTGACATCTAGCTGGGGGAACTCCTCCGCGGCCAGTTTCGAGGCGGAGTAGACCGAGGCCCCCGCCTCGTTGACCACCATATAGGCCAACTCGCCTCCCATCTCCCGGATGGTGTCGGCGACGAAGGCCTCCGCCTCGCCGGAGGCGGTACCGTTGCCGATGGCGATGCAGGTGATCTGATGGCGTTCAATCAGGCCTTGCAGTGTGGCGGCGGCCTCTTTTATTTTGCTCATGGGCGGGGTGGGATAGATGACAGCGGTGTCGAGGACTTTCCCGGTGCCGTCTACCACTGCCAGCTTACAACCTGTTCGATAGGCGGGATCCAACCCCAGGGTGATTTTATTCTTCACGGGAGGCTGCATCAAAAGGGGGTTCAAATTGAGGGCGAACATGGCGATGGCCTGCTCACCGGCGGACTCTGTGAGTTGACTGCGCATCTCTCGCTGGACAGAGGGGAGGATCAGCCGGGTCAGGGCGTCCCCGGCGGCATCCGCCACCAGATGGGAGGTGATACTGCCGGGCCGGACGAAGGCGCGGTTGAGGATGTCCAGTGCGGCGGGTTCTTCAATCTCCAGGTCGACTTTTAGAAATTTCTCCTTCTCCCCCCGGTTGATGGCCAGAATCTGATGGCTCTGGAGCGTCTTAACAGGGGATCGAAAGTCATAATAGTGTCCATAGACCGAATCCTCTTCTCCCGTACCCCGGACGATAATCTGCCCCCGGCGGTGAATGAGGTCCCGGAGTTTTGCCCGGACGGTGGCGTCATCGGACATGTCTTCGGCCATAATGTCCATGGCCCCGGCCAGGGCGTCTTCCCAGGTATGTATCTCCTGGGCGGGGTCTATATATGGGGCGGCCAGTTCCGTCGGGGAGCCGGATTGCATCTCCTGACGAAAGAGAATCTCCGCCAGAGGTTCCAGGCCCCGTTCCCGTGCCACTGTGGCCCGGGTGCGCCGCTTGGGGCGGTAGGGGCGGTAGATATCCTCCACCTCTGTCAAAGTATTTGCGGCGGTGATGGCGGCATCCAACTCTGGGGTCAACTTATCCTGTCCCGCAATCGTCTGGCGGACTTCCTCTTTTCTGGCCTCCAGATTGCGCAGATACGTGAGTCGGTCGGCGATCTGGCGGAGGACCTGATCATCCAGCGTCCCGTGCTGCTCTTTGCGATACCGGGCAATAAAAGGGATGGTATAGCCCTCGTCTAAGAGATCAATCAGGTTTTGAGCATAGGGGAGCGGGATATTAAACTCCCGACTTAAAATCGAAGCAAAATTCATGGTAGAGGCTTCCTCCAATGGGATGATTTATGTTATACTGTGAGATATAGTATAGCATAAATCATATATATCAGGGAAACATGTTGAGAGCGGGAACAAAAGTTGGTGCGTTTTCGTCACTATTTGTTGACGGATGTCGTCGTGTGCGGTATTCTATAAGTTAGGCAAGTATCTTGCCGTAGGTCAAACAAACTATCTTTCTCCCGGAGGCATTTTCCTGTGACATCAAAGCGCATTGGAATTTACATACATATCCCCTTTTGTGCCAGCAAGTGCGCCTATTGCGACTTTTACTCCCTAGCCGGGTGTGAGGATCAGATGCCGAAATTCCACCAGGCGCTGGTGCGGCAGATGCGCGAGTCGGCTCCGACCCTTGCCGGGTACTATGTGGATACGATTTATTTCGGCGGCGGTACGCCCAGCTATTACGGAATCCGCCGGATTGTGGGCTTATTTAACACCTTGAAAGACTATTACAAGATTCTGTTGGACGCGGAAGTCACCGTGGAGATTAACCCGGACAGCATCAGTTTAAAAGATTTAAAATGGATGCGAAAAGAGGGGATTACCCGACTGTCCATCGGTGTCCAGACCGCGGATGACGGACTGGGAAAAAGCCTTGGCCGCCGCCACGTTTTTGCAGATGTGGAACGGACAGTAGAGCAGGCCAGACAAGCCGGGTTTGACAATATTAGCTTGGACCTCATCTATGGTCTGCCCAGCCAGTCCAAAGCCGACTGGGCCGACACGATAAACCGGGTCATGGCCTTACGTCCGGAGCACGTGTCCTGCTATGGGCTTAGAATCGAGGAGGGGACCCCCCTCTATATCTATAAAGACAGTCCGGCGATCCCCACCGAGGACGAGCAGGCGGACATGTACCTCTATACGGTAGATACCCTGCGAAATCTGGGGTACCGCCAGTACGAGATATCCAATTTCACCCTGCCGGGCAAAGAGTCGCGGCACAATCTGAAATACTGGAACCGAGAGGAGTATGTGGGGTTCGGCCCCTCGGCCCACTCCTATATCGGAAACATGCGGTACAGCTACGTGCGGGGTGTCCAAGCGTATCTGGCGGGACTTGCGGGCCAGCAGTCCATCTTAGAGTCGAGAGACGAAATTCCCAAAAGCGAACAGGCGGTGGAATACCTCATGCTGGGTCTACGCACCACCCGAGGGATCACAGGGGATGAATACTACCGTATTTATCAGTCCAACTTCGCGCCCATTGAGGCGTTGCTCCTCTCCTACGAGAAAAACGGCTGGGCCTACCGGATCAACGGGCGGTGGAGTTTGACCCCCACGGGGTTTCTCCTGTCCAACCAACTCATCAGCGACATCTTAGACGCCCACGCAGAACAGCGGGTCATCGTGGGAATGCCCTGGAAGAAGAGTGAGTACAAGTCCTATATGACACAGATAAAATTATAGAATCTTGCTGTATTTCCCCGCCTGGGGTGGGGAGAGGGACGAAGCAGAAGAACGATGAGCGGGAAACACAAAGTGGAAGTACTATAAATAGAATAGATAGAACGATAAAAGAAGGCGGGGATAGTGATATGACCAAGACCAAGACAAAAATGAGATCGAGGACGAAGGCGCTCATTGCGATCCTTGTACTGCTGGCCCTGCTTTTGGGGTCCGGCGGTGTATTGGCCGCAGTGGCTACATCCGGCTCCAATGGGGATATGATCTTTCCCAATGTGACTATGGGCGGGATCGAAGTCGGCGGACTCACTGTGCAAGAGGCGACACCGCGCCTCAATCCCGTGGCGGAAGATCTGGCGGACACCCATGTGGTCATCCAATTCCCCGGCGGCAGCACCTTGGAGATCTACGCCCATCAGGCGGGGCTCACGGCTACGGGTGAGGATCTTGCCCGGCTGGCCTACCAGTTTGGTCGCACAGGCGGATTTGAACAACTCACCACCTATCTCCGCTGTCGAATCAACACGGTACACTTAGAGCCAATTACTATGCTGGAGCCGGATCGGGCCATGATCCGGAGCGTAGTGGCCGAATCTGCCCAGGAGCTGTCGGATGACCTGATGCAGAACGCCTACGAGATCGAAGCCGACTTTCTCATCGTCACCAAGGGACAGTTGGGCTTTACTTTTGACGAAGAAGAACTGACGGAGATGATTGTGGGTGCCTTTTTGGCCGGCGCCCACACGGTGATAAATTACGAGACCGAGACGAGAGATCCGGAACCTGTCGATCTACAGTCGATTTTTGACAACTTATACACAGAACCGGAGAGCGCCGTCTACGATATCGAGTTAGATGAGGTGACGGATCACGTCCAGGGCATCAGCTTTGACCTGGCCTTTGCCCAACAGTTGCTGGACGCGGCGGCCAACGGGGACGATGTGATGATCCCCTTGGTGTTCACCGACCCGGAGATCACGTCGAGCTATCTCCGAGAAGTGCTGTTCCGGGATGTATTAGCGTCCTCCACCACCCGATTGACCAACAACGAAAACCGCAACACCAACATCCACTTAGCGGCCCAGGAGATCAACGGCATGGTGCTCAATCCCGGGGAGCAGTTTGACTTCAACACCGTGGTACAGCGCCGGACAGCGGAGCGGGGATTCCGCGCCGCAGGCGCCTTCTTCGGCACAGAGACCCGGGACGTAATCGGCGGCGGCATCTGTCAGGTGTCCTCCACCATCTATCACGCTGTACTCCATACGGAGCTCCAGGTAGACCTCCGCAGAAACCACACCTTAGTGGTCACCTATCTCCCCCTGGGGATGGATGCGGCGGTGAGTTGGGGCGGCCCGGACTTCGCCTTTACCAACAATACAGAATTTCCCCTCCGGATCGTCACCTATCGGGACGGCCTGGATTTCCATGTGAGACTGTATGGCACCAACCGGAGCAACTACCGGATCCGGCCGGAGTACGTGTATATCGGCAGCAACGCTACCTCCACCATCTACCGAGATGACCCCTCTATGTCCACAGGGGAGACCAGAGTGTATCGCGGCGGCGCCGTCGGACACGTGGTGGATACCTTCCAGCGCTTTTACGACTTAGACGGCAACTTCATCCGGCGGGAGCTGGTAGACAGAAGCAACTACCACCCTCAGCCCCGGATCGTCTATCGCGGCACCGGTACTGCCCAAACGCCAACACCACCAACGGATCCAGGGACAACTGACCCACCGCCCCCGCCACCTCCGGATCCGCCATCCCCAGACCCAGACCCTACGGATTGACGAACGCCCGATTGCTCCACCGTTTATGCGGTGGGGCAATCGTTCAATTTCGTGCTTCTCCCGCCCCAGGCGGGGGAAACACAGTAATGCGAGGAGAACCCTATGAAGTTCAAATTCATCCACAACAACCTCAACGTACTGGATCTGGAAAAGAGCCTCAAATTCTATGAAGAGGCCCTGGGCCTCGTGCCTGTCAAAGAGCACACGGCCTCTGACGGGAGCTTCAAGCTCGTATTCCTGGGAGACGGGATCACGCCCCATCAATTGGAGCTGACCTGGCTGCGGGATCGGACGGAACCCTATGATCTGGGGGATAACGAGTTCCATTTGGCCTTCCAAGTCGACGACTATGACGCGGCCTATGAAACACACAAGGCCATGGGCTGTATCTGCTACGAAAACCCCGGCATGGGGATTTATTTTATTAATGACCCCGATGACTACTGGTTAGAAATCATACCGACGAGGTGATGTCCACATGAAATACCTAATCGCCCACGATCTCGGCACCAGCGGGAACAAAGCGACCCTTTTTACCACCGACGGAGAACTGGTGTCCAGCGTAACCTGCTCCTATGGCACCAATTTCTTCAACGGGAACTGGGCGGAACAAAACCCGGAGGACTGGTGGCGGGCCGTCTGTGAGAGCAATCAGATTCTCTTACAAAACGTGGATAAAAAAGCCGTCGCCGGCCTCGCATTCAGCGGGCAGATGATGGGTTGCGTCCTGGTGGACAAGAACCACCGCCCTCTGCGCCAAGCCATCATCTGGGCGGATCAGCGGAGTACGGAACAGGAACAACGGCTCCGGGACAGGATAGATGAAGAACGCTTTTACCGGATCGTCGGCCATAAGATCAGCGCCAGCTACAGCATCGAAAAACTCATGTGGGTCAGAGACCACGAGCCGGAAGTCTATCAGGCCGCCTATCAAATGCTCAACCCAAAAGATTACGTCATCGGGCGGCTCACAGGGGCCTTTGCCACGGATTATTCCGACGCCTGCGGCACCAACTGCTTCGACCTGAATGCTCTGGATTGGAGTGATGAGATTTTACAGGCGGCGAATATCCCACGGGAGATGTTACCCGACGCGTATCCTTCCACCCACGTGGCGGGAGAGGTGACCGCCTCCATCGCGGCGGAGTGCGGGTTGGCAACCGGGACGCCGATCATCTTAGGCGGCGGCGACGGCGTGTGCGCCTCTGTGGGGGCGGGCAGTGTGCGGGAGGGGCTGACCTACAACTATCTGGGCTCCTCCGCCTGGATCGCACTGTGCAGCGAGAAGCCCATCTATGACAATCAGTTGCGCACGTTCAACTTTGCCCATATGGTGCCGGGGATGTACTCCCCCACGGGGAGTATGCAGGCCGCCGGGAACAGTTATTCTTTCGCCAAAAATGTCCTGTGCGACGGGCTGGCCTATGATCTGATGAACGAGGCCATGGCCCAGAGCACCCTGGGGGCCAACGGGCTGCTATTTCTGCCCTATCTCCTGGGGGAGCGGAGTCCACGCTGGAATTCCAACGCCCGGGGGGCCTTTATCGGCCTGAAAATGGAGCATACCCGTGGCGATATGCTCCGTGCCACGGTGGAGGGGATTCTCATGAACATGGCCATCATATTGGATATCTTCCGGGGCCACGTGCCGATTGGGGAGATGAACATCATCGGCGGGCTGGCCAAGGGCGGCCCGGTGCGGCGGCTTTTGGCGGACATCTACGGTGTACGGGCCGTGAAGCTGGCCCATCTGGACGAGGCCACCTCCATGGGCGCCGCCGTGGCGGCAGGGGTCGGCGCAGGTGTCCTGCCCAGCTTTGACGCCATTGACCGGTTCATCCGGGTGGACGACGTCATCGAGCCGGATCTGGCGGCCCACGGGGCCTACGGGCCATTGCGGGAGGTTTTTGATGAGAGTTACTTCGCGCTGTTGAACGTGTACGATAAATTGGCGAAGTTTTAGAGAGGGAGCCGATTCAATGAGCAAAATCGCACTGGTCACCGGCGGCGCCAAAGGAATCGGGGCGGAGATATGCCGCGCCCTGGCCAAAGACGGCTGGGATTTGCGGATCAACTACCACACCTCGGAAGCGGCGGCCCAGGCCTTAGCGGAGGAGACGGGCGGCATGGCAATCCAAGCCGATGTGCGGGAGTTTCTCCAGGTCAGCGAGATGTTTCGGGTAGCAGGACCTGTGGATCTACTGGTCAACAATGCTGGCATCGCCGCCTACGGCCTATTCACGGAGACCAGCATCCGGCTGTGGCGGGAACTATTCGCCGTCAATGTGGACGGCGTATTCCATTGCACCCAGTGCGCCCTGCCCCACATGATCCGGGCCAAGCGGGGCGTGATTGTCAATATTGCCTCGGTCTGGGGGATGGTGGGGGCCTCCTGCGAGGCACCCTATGCCACCACCAAGGCGGCAGTGATCGGATTGACCAAATCTCTGGCCAAAGAGCTGGGGCCATCCGGCATCCGGGTCAACTGCGTGGCCCCCGGTGCCGTGGATACAGACATGGTGGGTGATCTCTCCCCCGCCGATCTGGCGGAACTAATCGGGGAGACCCCCCTCCGCACCATAGGCCGCCCGGCGGACATCGCCCCCCTGGTGGCCTTTTTGGCGTCGGATCAGGCCCAGTTTCTCACGGGACAGGTGATTAGTCCCAATGGGGGCCTGGTGATTTAGGGGTGCGCCCTCCCCCGGTCAGGCACCCCTTCCGCCGTGCCAATCGCTCCGCTCTTGGGGCGTCAGTTGCAGGAGCCTATTCATACCGCTCTAAATCTGCGAAGAACGCCGCAACTGGCACACGGTACATCTCTGCCAATGCCAGCAACACACTGATGCGGATATTGCATTTCCCCAGTTCCATTTGTGATATGATTTCTCTGACAATGTCTATGCCTTGAACCTGTAGCTTTGCGGCAACATGTTCTTGCGACATACCTGCTTTTTTTCTATATTTTTTCAGATTTTCCCCAATGCATATATCTTGTTTTAGTCTGTTTGCCATACGCTTTACCCAATCTTTTTTGGAATGTATATATTCCACTTGATTGTCACATATTCTTGTGATAATATTGGAATGTATTCATTACAAAACGAAAAGATAGGGGAGGTCATACCCATGCGGCAGTTTACAATCGAACTCGACGAAGTGGTCTGTAAATGGTTAGAGCATATTTCGGAGCGGACGGGAAAATCCATCGAACACATCATCGCCAGTGGGATATATAACCAGGTCAGCACGTTTGAAGACAGCGTATTCAAATCGTTTACGTACTCTGAATCTGAATAACCCTGAAAAAACAAGTGGGCGGGAAAGTTTGACTTTCCCGCCCACTTGCTTTATACTAAATCATTAGATGTTTAGCCTTAGGAGTTGTTACCATGTCAATCAAAAGAAAAGAACTTGACCAGGAGTTGGCCCTCATCCTCAAGGGTGGGGTTATTATGGACGTCACCACGCCGGAACAGGCAAAAATCGCCGAAGATGCGGGCGCTTCTGCCGTTATGGCCCTGGAGCGAATCCCGGCGGATATCCGGATGGCGGGGGGCGTATCCCGGATGAGCGACCCGAAGATGATCCGTGGCATCCAAGAGGCGGTGTCCATCCCCGTCATGGCCAAGTGCCGGATCGGCCATTTTGTAGAGGCCCAGATCCTGGAGGCCATCGGGATCGACTTTATCGACGAGAGCGAAGTCCTCTCCCCGGCCGACGACAAGTATCACATTGATAAATCCCAGTTCCAGACGCCCTTCGTCTGCGGCGCCCAAGACTTGGGCGAGGCCTTGCGTCGGATCCAAGAGGGGGCCTCTATGATCCGCACCAAGGGCGAAGCGGGGACGGGGGACGTGATCCAGGCCGTGCGGCACATGCGCCAGATCCAGGGCGAGATGCGGCGGCTGGCCACCCTGTCGAAAGACGAGCTATACCACACCGCGAAAGAACTGCAAGTCCCCTACGATCTGGTGGTATACGTCCACGAAAACGGGAAACTGCCCGTGTTGAACTTCTCCGCAGGCGGCGTCGCCACCCCGGCGGATGCGGCCCTCATGCGGCAATTAGGCGCCCAGGGCGTGTTCGTGGGCTCCGGGATCTTCAAATCCGGCGACCCCGCAAAGCGGGCGGCAGCCATCGTCGAGGCGGCGACCAACTATACTGACTTTGACCTCTTGGCCAAAGTCTCGGAAGACCTGGGCGAGGCCATGGTGGGCATCAATGAACAGGAGATTGAAGTTTTAATGGCGGAGCGGGGGATTTAGCGACAAGAAGGTTAAATAAATCAGTAAAGCCAGAGCAAAATGAACTACTCTGGCTTTTTGTATTATCACAGATTCGTGTGGTTTTAGGCGGCGTTTTGACGCCTTACAGACTCCACAGCGTATAGATCAAATCAATCCCCATAATGACAAGTATCGCCACCCCCAGGCGGATTTCTGCGACGGGACGCAGGCGATCCAGCCATTTGGAGAATCGGGGCAGCAGGAAAAATACAGTCAATATACCGCCAAAGCCGAACAGCGTCCAGGCGTAAAGGCAGATGCGCCCATCCAGATTCCATGGGTATTGGCTGTAGTCCCACAGTTTAAGTCCGAAGAAATGCTCTGCGGCGAGACTGGTCACCCACTCCAGCGCAGTGGCCAAACTCCCCGCCAGGAGAAACATAGAGACAGCCGTCAGCCAGTGAGGTAGTGGGCGAGGGAATTTTTTCCGGATTGCGTGCCATACAGCGGCCATAGACAGGACGCCGACGCCGTAGATTGGCAACCACGGGCCGTGTAAGAATCCGGGGTTTTGCCAGGCGTTTTCAAAGATACGCCCCAGCATGAACTCCCAGCACCAGCCCATAACACAGAACATGAAAAATAAAACCACGGAGCGAAAAAATTGATTTCGTCTCGTGGTTTTTTCCATCGTCTGCAACATGGCGCTTCCTCCTCTCTCTTTTTTAGGTGGCTTGTCCATAGTGTACCCGACTGGCCAAAGCGCAACTATGCCAAATTTTTAAGGGCCGACGCCAACTGATCCGGGCAGGAGGTGGGTTTGTCACCGCAGTGGATTCCGGCCAGACGGTCAATCACTTGATCGACAGGCATCCCTTCCACCAATTTGCAAATCCCTTGGAGGTTCCCGGCACAGCCGCCGATTGCCGCAAGCTCGGTCAGGATGCCATTTTCAACGGAAAAATGTAGTTCCCGGCAACAGACGCCGCTGGTCTGATACGTGTATTGCACAGGAGCGCCCCCCTCCTTTGTTTTTCCCATGACACCGAATCAAATGATTCGCCGCAGATGAACTCTAGCCAATTTATCGTATCATACTTGTATGCACAGCGCAAGGCCACATGTCCGAGCTGTCCCCGCTTTTTGTTAAGAACTGATGCTAAAACAAATCTCCACTTTCATCAAAAGCAAGTGCATAGGGTTCCCCCAGGATTTCTAGGCCCGGAATTTCCTGCGCCTGCGCCAACAAATTTTCAGAGAGTTCGATCACGCCGAGTTCAAGGGTGTTCTTAATCCGGATCATGGTGATTTCTTCCGGGGTTTTTCCAGGCAACATCTTGATTGCCGCTTGGATCGTATAGCGATGATTATCAAAATACATGGGTATCCCAGACAGTATCGTTACCGTGCTGGTCAACGAGTTCGGATAGGTGGCTTCTGTGTCCATTTTTTGCACAACACGCTTGGAGCAGACATCTGCCATGCTGAGACCTGTCGTATTCCCGTGGGACGCATCGGTCAAGTCCAGAATTGCAATGCGGGTGGCATCTATGCCACTTTTGATATTCGGTACAATCCAACGTCCCGCAATATTGGGATCCATGCCCTCACCGCTAATATCTTTCCCAATTTCATCGACGACCAGGACATCCACTTGATCGAACATGATGCGGGCCATCTTCGCTTTTGCCATGTTCAAAAGAACGGGTTCCATCTCCGGAATTTCCTCCCGGGTCATGGCGCGTATCATTGCGGTTTTGTCGAAGGCGTTTTCGATCAGTCCCACGCCGAACAGAATGTTTGCGTGGCGCAATACGCCAAAGGCAAATTTTTCGACATTTTCACCCAGGTGCAGAATGCCGGCTTTGTGACAAACTTCAGCCCCCTGCTGCTTGCCAAGGCCTATGCCCATCATCTTCATCACACCGCTTTCATATCTGGCACGAAAGGCGGTATGCGGCTTTATGCGCCCTACCGGAATAATGCCGTCTGCTTCAGCGGCGTATTTGTCTATCTGGATTGGTCTTCCGTCATCCAAGGCCCCGATGCAGACGGTTTCCATAGACGCGTGGATGGGACAGCCAATATACGCCTCGACAATGCCGAAAGACTCCAGCACCTCCATTTGACCGTAGGCCGTCGCGCCGCCATGACTGCCCATCGCCGGGATTACAAAGGGATGCGCTCCCTTTTCTTTTAGAAAACGGGAAATTTCACGAATGACGAGCGCAATATTGTCAATCCCCCGGCTACCTGCCGTGATCGCAATGCGCATGCCGGGCCTGACAAGCGCGGCGATTGCTTCGCGTGAAAGTTCCTCTCGCAGCGTCCCGGTGACATCCTCGATACAGCTTTCATCGAATCTTTGGCGCGCGCGCACCATGCGCGGGATGCAGATATCTTTCAGCATTTCATTTACGGTCCCCATGTGCTCCACTCCTCATTCGTAATCTGCTTTACGCATTTTGATTGCTCCTATTTATTATAAATTTGCTTCTCTTGGAAAGTCAATACTCTTTGCGCGTTACGAGATACTCGAGCATATCAGCCTTCACTTCGTCTATCCAACGAAAACACAAATGCGAACGTCTCCCCAACAAAAACCATCGGGGTGCGTTCGCATTTGTTCCACTTGGTCGAAATGGTGATACAGAACTTTTTAAGAAATCCAGTAATATCAATGGTTTAAGTGCAGTCGATAAGTTGAAATAACATCAAAAAGTGATCTCCGTCCGAAGCAAAGGACGGGGATTGCGCATTTATACGCTTTCCCCAGCCCCTGTTTTTAACATTATACTAGCACTTACC
>WRAB01000033.1 GCA_009780435.1 Oscillospiraceae bacterium
ATACAGTATGAGCAGCAGTATCAAGGACTCGTGGGTTTTGAGGGCGCATATGCGCTGGCCAGGGATGATAGCCCTGTCAGCGTCATTGTGTTTTTCGATGATGACGTGGCCGCTGTGCAAGTGCTACAAGCGCAGATGGAAGGATATGTGCTCACCGAGCGTGCTGCGGATCAAATCGTGGAAGATAGCCATGTCCTGTTTCGGCAGGAGTTATATACCCTGTTTGGGCTACCGAGCGAGGATCACAGAGCGTTTGCCGCCGGAGTGGTTGAAGCGCCGTTTCAAATTCGTTGGGAATATCGCTATGCGCTCCTTTGGAAAAGGAGCCTGTGAAAGACTGTAAAATGCGGCCCTTTAACAATATCAAAATAAAGTCTTGACTTTTGTCGGTAGAAAGGGGGTCGTATGTGCCGATTAAAAAAATAGGGCGGCCCACTGATGAGCCAAAGCCTATTCGTTTGGACGTTCGCATTAGCGAAAATGATGCGCATATATTAGATGAATATTGCAAACGGACAGGGGAAAAAAGGTCGGAAGCTATTCGGGATGGGATAAAATCGCTCAAAGAAAAATAAGAAGGAAGCGGCGCTCGTCGGTAAACGTATTACGCCACTTCCCCACACGCAATTCATCTTACGGTCAACCGCATAAATGCTATACCATGTGCGGTCAAGTCCTTCAAGGTGTTGCGTAAAAAACAACATGGAAAGGACGTTTACATATGTACAGCGCACAGTTAGAGGGCAACACAACACAAAAAACCGTAGGACATCATGTCCTGCGGTTTTTTTGAATCAAACTCTAGGCATAAACCTGCCGACAGGTTAATACATATGGACTAGGACAGGCAAGGTGGCGGAGAGGAGATCAACATGGACACAATACTAGACCTAATTGCCCGGTACGACAAGGCGGTGGAGCTCTTACCCTACGCCCTGCGGGGTCCGGCACGGCTCATGGACGAGATGGACAAGACCCAGGTGGAGGAGTTCCGGCTGCGTATAGGTCAGTCGCCTACAGTGCTCTTGCCAGACGGGGAGCGGATATTTTCCAGTATCCCGGTGACGGGAAAAGAGTTGACCTCCGTTTTGGAGATCGCCTCCGCCGCCTCGGCCCATGCGGTGCGGGATAGTTTGCGAAACGGATACATAACGGCCCGGGGCGGGTTTCGGGTGGGATTCGGCGGACAAGCCGCCTCCCGGGAGGGTGCGGTGACGGGGTTTGTACATATCAGCTCCGCCGTGATTCGGATCACGAAAGAAATCCACGGCGTAGCAGACGACATTTTGCCCCGGATCACGGCGGATGGGGTGGT
This sequence comes from Oscillospiraceae bacterium, assembly GCA_009780435.1. Taxonomy (GTDB): domain Bacteria; phylum Bacillota; class Clostridia; order Oscillospirales; family Oscillospiraceae; genus WRAB01. The sequence continues at coordinate 1,316 of WRAB01000033.1, forward strand.
GCAATCGGCTTTGATCCTCTCCCCACCGGGTGGTGGGAAGACCACCGTGCTCCGGGATATGATCCGCCAGTGTGCGGCGAGCGGCAGGCGGGTGGCCGTGGCCGACGAGCGGGGGGAGTTATCCGCCATGCGGGACGGTATGCCCCAGATGGATCTGGGCGCCTATACCGATGTGGTTGCAGGATGCCAAAAGGCCCAGGCGGCCATGATGTTACTGCGGGCCATGAACCCGGAGATCCTCGCCATGGACGAGATCACCGCCCCGGCGGATGCCGAGGCCCTCCAGAGCGCTTCCAACTGCGGCGTGATTTTATTCGCCACGGCCCACGGAAACGGAGTAGAGGATTTAATGCGGCGGCCCATGTACCGCCGGTTATTGGACAGGGGATTGTTCACCCGGCTGATCAGCATCACTAAAGTTGACGGGAAGCGGATATATACAGCGACGGAGATAGGGGGAAGCGATGTTTCGATTAATCGGCGCGATATTGATTGTCGGTGCGACTGCCGCCATGGGGTTGACCAGTGTGTGGCAGATGGAGAAGCGTGTCCGAAACCTGTCGGGGATATTGACCTCTCTGAAGACCATGAAACGCGAGATATGTGACCGGATGACCCCTATGCCGGAACTGTTGGAGCAACTTCAAAACGAGGCGGATCGTCCTGTGGATCACTTCTTCGCCCAGGTCACCCGACAGATGGGGGCCATCGGGACCAGGAGTTTCCACTCCATTTGGAAAGCTGCCGTGGAGCAGACCACAGACCTTGCTTTGACAGAGCGGGAGGCACAGGTCCTGGCGGACTTAGGTCGCACCCTGGGCCGATACGACGTGGAGGAACAGCGGTCTGCCTTGGACGATACCATCGGGCGGATAGAAGACTTTTGGAAAGCCGCCATAGAAGAACGCCGGAGCCGGGGAAAAGTCCACGCAGCCTTAGGCCTTGTAGCGGGTGTGTTCGTGGTAATTATTTTACTGTAGGACGAGAAACCCATCACCCTTTTTGCGTCGAGGGCGCCGCCCCCTACATTAGGGGTATGAAATGGTTCTAGGCAGGGCTTGCTCTGTGGGGTGATTGATTATTTTACGTTAAGATAAGGAGAGCAAGCAAATGGATGTAGACCTGATCTTTCGGATTGCGGCGGTGGGGATTCTTGTCGCGGTGCTCAACTCGCTACTGAGCCGGGCCGGGCGGGAGGATCAGGCCCTCATGACCACCATTGCGGGGTTGGTGGTGGTGCTGATGATTGTGGTGCAGGAGATATACAATCTGTTTGAACTCATCCGCCGCCTGTTTGGATTTTAGCCTATGGAACTGGTAATTCGAGCAGTCCTGCTGGGCCTTGTGGGATCGGTGATCTGTCTCGTAATCCGGCGGGAGAGCCCGGAGATGAGTCTGATCCTGGCCCTTACGGTGGCCGTCCTGGTGGTGGTGCTGGCCGTAGATGTCTTGGAGACGGTGCTCGCATTTGCCGAGACGCTCCGGGCGGCGGCGGGGTTATCTCCGGCGGTTGTGCGCCCGGTGCTGGGGACGGTGGGGATCGGCATATTGACCCGTCTGGCGACGGATATCTGCAAAGACGCGGGACAGAGCGCCATCGCCTCGGCGGTGGAACTCATGGGTACCGTGGCGGCAATCTATATTGCCCTGCCCCTGATGCAGACCGTGTTCGAGATGATCGGAGGGCTATTATGAGGCGGCTATGGATCGCAATCCTGCTCCTGATCCTGCTACAGGGTACAGCCCTGGCAGTGGACGAGCAGGCTCTCATTGACCGGCAGGCCGATGCCCTGGGGGCGGGAGAGCTTGGACGAGCCGTACCCGACGGGGCCAGACCGCTTCTCGACGGGGTCTCCCTACAAATCGGGACGGACATAACGGGCGGAATGAGCGGGATATGGGAGAACGTCGTCGGCAGTCTGGGGGGCGTTTTGCGGGAGGCGGCCAGGAGTGCGGCTACCGTGATGGTCATCGCCATCTTAGTGGGACTTTTGCGCAGCATTTATGAGGGTTCCGGTGCCGAGGTGCCGGACTTTGTATCTCTTCTGGGGGTGTTGGCCGTCTCAGCGGCGGCCCTGGGTTCCAGCCGGGCATTTATTGGCCTGGGGGCCGATACCCTTCAGGAGTTGGAGGCCTTTTCCAAGGTATTATTCCCCACCCTGGCGGCGGCGGGGACGGCCAGCGGAGCCTTTACCTCGGCGACGGTGAAATACGCCGGCACGGTACTCTTTTTAGACGTGCTCATGACCGTCAGCGGACGGGTGATTCTGCCTGTTATCTACGCCTATATGGCCGCCGCCATCGGGAACGCCGCCATGGGGAGCAGCGGATTGAAGGGGGCGGTGCGCCTCCTAAAATGGGTAGCCGGAGCACTGATTACCGTGATTATGATCGCTTTTGTGACCTATATCACCGTGATTGGCCTAGTTTCGGCCTCCGCCGACGTGGTGGCGACCCGGCTGGCAAAGACGGCTATCTCCACGGCGCTGCCCGTAGTGGGGGGTATTATCGCCGATGCGGGGGGAACAGTGGTGGCGGGTGCGGCCCTGGTACGCAATGCCATGGGGGTCATGGGGCTTTTGGTGGTGTTGGCAATATGTCTGCTCCCAATTCTACAGTTGGGGGCCCACTACTTACTCTTCAAGGCCGCCGCCGCGGTGTCCGCGTCGGTGACAGATCCGAAAATCGGGGAATTGATCGGGGATTTGGGTACCGCCTTTGGCATGATGGTGGGCCTCGTAGGGGCCGGCGCCATGATGATCTTCTTTTCCATACTCTCTATGATGCGGATGGTGACGGGATGACAGAACTGATACGAACCTGGGTCTTGGGCCTCACGGCGGCGGCGTTTATTGCGGCGCTGGCCCTGGCCCTGACACCCAAGGGCAAAAGCCGGGCCGTCGTGGGGCTGGTGACGGGGATGATGACCATCGTCGTCCTCATCGCCCCCATCGTAGACTTTGACTACGACGCCTATGCCCGACATATGATCGGATACGACTTTGCCCTGGAGGCGAGGATCAGAGAAGTGGAATATTCCCAAGAAAGGTTGACAAGTTGGATCATAATAGAGCGGAGCGAGACATATATATTGGACAAAGCCGAAGCCCTGGGGCTGTCTGACCTGACTGTCCGGGTAGAGACCATGCTCGATGAGGCCCGCACACCCTATCCCTTTGAGGTCTGGCTGACAGGGCGGTACACACCGGCCCAGCGGCAGATGTTAGAGGACTTTCTCGCCGCGACCTTCGGGATTCCGGCCAAGCGACAACATTGGAGTGCAATCGAATGAACGAGAAGAGAGCGAAACTGCCCGCAGGACTTGGGCCTGTGATCAAGGTGGTGGAAAAGAACAAATACGTGATCCTGGTGCTCTTGGCGGGCCTACTCATTATCCTGTGGCCCACGGGTGGCGGCGGGGATTCGGAGCCGCCGCCGGCCCTGGAGCAAATTGCGCACCCACTGGCATTTGCCCTGGCCGAGCAGGAAGAGCGGATCGCCAGAGCCCTGTCTCGGATCGAGGGGGCGGGGGAGGTGGTTGTCGTGTTGAGTTTGCGGACATCACTGGAACAGGAGGTGGCAGTCAATGAGGACGGTTCCGGCAGGCGGGAGACGGTCACCGTCTCTACGGGCCAGGGAACCCAATCGGAGGTGACCCTGCGGTACCGATACCCGGAGTACCAGGGGGCTCTGATTGTCAGCCGGGGGGCGGATGATCCCACGGTGCGGCTACAAATTACCCAGGCGGTGGCGGCCCTCACGGGTCTGGGAACGGATCGGATCACGGTGACGAAAATGGGGGCAGAGTAGATCCTATAAATTGGGAGGAATGAGGGACGATGAAAGTATTTAAGCGCAACGCAGTGATTATCACGGTGCTCCTGTTTGTGGCAGTGGCGGTCTATCTCAACTGGTCTTACAACCGAGGGCAGGACTTGACGGCGACAAATCCCGTCCAAACGGAACAGACGGAGCAAAACCGACAGAGCGACGAAGATACCCTCCGGGAGGACGGGGAAAACGAGAGACAAGAAGGTGAGCGGAAAGATGATCCCGCCAGTCTGTACTTCCGGGAGGACATGGAATCCGGCATCAGCGCCGCCGCCCTGCGTTATTTTGACTCTGCCCGCCTGACCCGCGCCCAGGCCAGAGACAGCGCCAGCACCTTGCTCCAGGAGGCCGCCGCCATGGGCGCCGCATCCCAGCAGGAGATCGACGGTGCGGTAAACGCGCTCACAGTGATGGCGACCCACTCCCTCCAGGAGGCCAATTTGGAAAATCTCTTGATGGCCAAGGAATTTGAACAGTGTGTGGTCTTCATCCGAGAAGACGGCGTCAGCGTCATCGTCAATGCGCCGCCGGAAGGGTTGAGCCAAGTGGCCGTGGCCCGGATCACCGAGGCCGTGGTAAGTGAACTGGGAGTCCGAGCGGATCAACTAACAATTATACCAGTTGCGTAGGTGTAAAAAAAGTTTTTCCTTGTCGTTTCCGACAAGGAAAAACTTTTTTTAAGGTAGGGAAACACCCGCCGCCTGCTGTCGGCACCCTCTATACGAAAGAGGGCGGGGTTTGCAGTATCCTTCGTCTTCGCCCTCTTTTTTAAAGAGGGTGGCTCCGCAGAGCCGGGTGTTTCCCTTTCTTGCGGTTAAGATAAACGACAAGGGGAAGCCAACGCCCTCATATACCTGGGTTTCAATCATAATATCATACTCATATTCCTCAAATCTGGTGATCGTCAGGCCGTTTTCGATCAATGCGTTGACGATATTCGACGTCTTGTGCCGATAGCTTGTAAACGTCTTGGATTTTTCTAGCGTGGACATATACCCCATGCCGCCGGTATCAATCCATGGCGTTTTTGTAAAATAGGAGTGTACGACCCGGTGCAGATCGTCCGGATTATACTCCGGCTCCCCCGGCAGGGGGAGCATATTTACCATGGGGTGGAAATCGTTGATTAATAGTACTCCGCCGTCTTTCAGGCAGTTTGACACTTTTTTGAAGAGCAGAGATAAGTCTTCAAACCAGATAATCCCGCCGATTGTGAATAGAATAAAATCAAATTGACTATGATATTGCTCTGGGATTTCAAGGATGTTATATGCATGGAAAGCGCAGTTTGCAATTCCGGCTTTTTCTGCCGTATCCCTTGCGTGTGCGATCATATTTTCGGCAATATCAAACCCGATGCCGTGCGCCGCCCCGCCGTCCATGAGAGACAGGAGCTCCCTGCCGTCGTGACAGCAGAACTGGGCGACAGTTTTGCCGTGAAAATCCATGTGTTTCAGCATGTCTTTTAAATCGGAGTCAAAAAAGGCGAAGGGCTCACTCTTGAGGCGCAAGAGCGTGTTATCCGTCCACGCCGGACGGCGATGGTCGAAGGCCTCTTCCCATGCCGCCTTGTTGGTGTCGATGTAGTTCATTGGTGTGCCTCCGTGTGCTTTATGCTATCTTTCGGAATAAAAAAGTCCTGTAACTGTATGAGCACAGGACTTTCTTCGTACATGGCCTCAAATTTCATCCAGTGCTACAAAGCTATCCGGGTCAGCTTCATATTCTGCCATGCCTTTGGCATGGAGTGCACGCTCTTCCTCGGTTAAATCATATTCAATCACAACCGTTTCGTCAGCTAAAGCGAAAAGCAGAGGTTTCAGTGCCACTAGCTTGCTCTCTGGTATGTCATCTATATAAGCGTGAATTTCTTGTCTTACAGTCATCATTGCTACCTCCCTTTGTAAACTCGCCCACGAGGGGCAATATCCGTTACAACAATCGTGTCAGCTTTTATTCCAAATAATATTCTATAGCTGCCAACTCTAAGCCGAAATCCGGCTTGCCCTGACAGCGCCTTAATATCTCCTTGCGGCGGTTCTTGCTCTAACTTTCTTAAAGCCTCCTGTATTCTGCTTTTCACGGGTTCATTCAGCCGACCAAGATATTTGGCGGCTTGGGGGGTCAAAACTGTTTTCATCTGTTATACCGCCCTTACACTTCTCCGTATAATATATGCTCTCTACATTACTATAGCCATTATACAGTAAGCCAAACCTCAAAACAAGAGCCAATAACGTAGGCAATCCATGTAACGGTTATGCGAAAATGTGTGTCTATTGCCGAAAATACTCATCCAAACCGTTCTGAAAACCAGCTCACAGGAGACCAGCTTCCAGTAATGTGATACCAATTGCCATCCTCCGTTCGAACAGTTCCTGTTTCGCGTACTGACAAATACCATTTTTGCGTTCCGTCTGCGCCATAAAGCGTTATTATCATATCAGGTGTTTCACCGCCAATCACTCGTGGAACTCTCTCGATTAACAACCAGGCGTTTAAGTGTCTTACGATTGCCTCAATTTCATCCCTGTCCGTTACTTCCGGTGGTGAACTCCGAAAAGACCACCAGCTAATGCGATAAATCTCGTCCGGGTTGATCCCCAAGCTGTAGCCCCGGTTCGTCCATTGGAAGAATAGTACCGCAGATATGAGTAGTGCGATAATGATGATGGCGATTATTATGGTCTTTTTGTGTTTCATGCTATCCCCCCGAGCCAACATAACCCTTCTGCGCAAAACGCTGCTCATACTTCGCCAGAGCTTGCTCCAGCGCCGCTTGCGCATCCACATCCATCTCGTAGCAGAGTGCAAACAGCGAGAAGAGGCAATCGCCCAACTCGTCCGTTGCGCTTGAAGTGGGGGCGTATGGCTTTTTTCCATACTCTGTGGATTTTACAATCTCCTTGCCCAGCTCTCCCACTTCGGAGACCAGGTCGATGTATCGGGTTTGGGCGTCGGTTTGTAATTGATATGTTTTGATAAAGCTTTTTACGGATTGTTGCATGGGATATCCTCCTAACTCACACATCCCGCCGCAAGATCGAATATTGGGGCGCTGATTTCGGCAATCGCAGGCGGACGGGCATCATGGGGTGGGGGGCGGATTCGATGGGATTGCCCCGTCCGTCCCGCATTTCTTGGAGTGTGAACGATACGGGAAGAGCGTCCGGGGTGAGGAGTTCTAAGGTCTCGCCGACGAAGAAACGGTTGCGTTGGGTGATGAGCGCTTCGCCGTCCGGGTCGCAGGATTCCACTACGCCCACCACGTCACAGCCCCGGATGTACAGGCCGTCGGATACGTCCTGGCCGCCGCCCTCCGGGTCGTAGAAAAATCCGGTGGAATAGGGCCTGTGGCTGACCTTTTCCACCTCACGGAGCCAGAGGGGGTCCGGCTCCTGTCCGGCGAGGGCCGCATCTAAGACTTTGCGGTAGGCGTTGGTCACCACGGCGGCGTAATAGAAACTTTTGGCCCGGCCCTCGATCTTGAGACTATCCACCCCGGCGGAGATCAACTCTGGCAGGTGGCGGATCATAGAGAGGTCGCGGGCATTTAGAATATGGGTCCCGCCGTCTTCGGTGATCTGCATGTATTCACCGGGGCGGGATTCCTCCACCAGATGGTATTTCCAGCGGCAAGATTGGACACAGTTACCCTGGTTGGCATCTCTGCCCGCCATGTATTGACTCAACAGGCACCGTCCGGAAAAAGAGACGCACATGGCCCCGTGGATGAAGACTTCCGTCTCCAAATCCCGGGGTTTTTTTACACATAATTCGGCGATTTCCGCAAGGCTCATCTCCCGGGCCAGAATCACCCGGGCAGCCCCCAAATCGTGCCAGGCCCGGGCGCTCTCTACGTTTAAAATCCCCGCCTGGGTGCTGATGTGCCGGGGGATCTTGGGCGCATAGCGGCCCGCCATGGTGAACAGGCCCAAATCCGCCGTGATTAGGGCGTCGATCCCGATCTCCTGGGCCAGGGCGAAATAGTCCGGCAACTCCGAAAGATCGGCGTTGCGGGGGATGATATTACAGGCCAGATAGACCCGCACACCCCGGTCATGGGCCAGGGCCACAGCAGTGCGGAGGCCCGTCTCGTCAAAATTGTCCGATGCCGTGCGCATCCCGAACCGGTGGCCCGCCAGATACACGGCGTCGGCCCCGTAGCGCAGGGCGTATCGGAGCCGCTCCAGGTCCCCGGCGGGGGCCAGGAGCTCCGGCCGGTTAGAACCGGCCATAGTGGGCGAAGTTTGGCGTCTGCTGGAAGGCCAAGTGCCGCTCATAGTTGGGGAAGAATTCGTGGTGGCCGTCTATATGCAACGCATAGAACAAGTAGTTGGTACGGGCTGGCTGGAGGGCCGCCAAAATGGACGCCACACCGGGATTTCCGATGGGGCCGTAGGGTAGGCCGTCTACCACGTAGGTGTTATAGGGGCTGTCGATCCAGCGGTCGTCGGCGTGGAGCACTTCCCGCCTGTCATCGCCCAGAATATACTGGATAGTGGCATCGATCTGGAGCATCATGGGGACGTTGAGACGGTTGTGGATGACGGAGGAGATGGTAGGCGCCTCCGCCACGGACGCCATTTCTTTTTCAATCATGGCGGCGATGTTGATAATCTCGTGGAGGGTGAACTCGCTCTCCTCGACCAGATCATAGATGTCGTTTTGCAGCATCCGGGTGTGGAAGTTTTGCAACATCCGGTTTATGACCCGGACAGGATCTTGCCTCAGATAGAAAACATAGGTGTCGGGGAACAGATACCCCTCTAAGCGGTTCATGGTGTTCATAGGGATATCTTGTAAAAATTCAAAGTCAAACTCAGTCGTGGCGGCGGCCTCCTCTAAGGCCTCCACCGTAGATACGCCGTTGTCCTCTAAAATCTGGAAGATCTCCCGCATGGTTCTGCCCTCGGGGATCATCACTCTTTGTTCGATCAGCTCACCCGTCCTCTGGTTGAGGCGGTTGATGATGGCGCGATAATCCGCGATGGTCAACTGGTACTGACCAGGCTGGATCCGATCCTCGGCGCTGGAGAAGTAAGCGAACCAGGTAAATAGGGGCCGAAAGTTAATGGCCCCGGCGGCGTAGAGCTCTTCAGCCACATCTCCGATGGTAAAGTTGTCCGGGATGATGACCTCCACGGTGACCTCCTCTTTTGTCAAGGCGAGGACATCGTCCGCCACCATCCAGGCCACAGAGGCCAGGATGATACTGACGCTAATGATGACAGCGGCATACATAACTCCGCCCATGAGCCCCGTCCGCCTCCTGCGGACGAGCTGGACGGAGGGCTCTTCGCCTTTTGGAGGTCTGTCGTCCTCCATGTCGTCTTCTTCGTAGGGGTCGTCGTCTTCAAACGCCTCGTCGTCTCTGTCCTCGAGGTCGAAGATGCTTGCATCGAACTGGTAGTCGTCCTCATCTTCATCCGTGTTTCCGCCTTCATCGAATGCATCGGCGCCCTTCGAGTGGCCATTGGTATAGGCGGATACATCTCGCACTTCGGGCGGGATTACGTTGGTATCGGAGACAGGCGGACGGAGCAACTTGTAATCCTCATCCGAGGCGAAAAAGGCCTCGTCGATTTGGAAGGTGTCCGCGTCTTCGACTGCGTTGTCTAAAGGCGATACACCCACATCGTCTAAGTTGTCTTCAAATATTTCTTTCCAGTAATCGTTTTTGTCAGACATGTAGTTTACTCCTTGCTGTGTAACCTCTGATACGCCCTCTGCATAGGATACCACAGAAGGCAGAAAGCCGAAAGGTTTTCCGGCTGATCCACAAAAGATAGGGCTCTTTGTCCGATGAAGTTCACTGCGCAGACAAAGAGGGGCAAAACATACGGGATTTATAAATATATCACTACACTACAGCCGATGCGCAGCGGCGGAATGGAGTACATTATGTTTTGTGGAACTGGTTTTGGCGGTGGTCAATGCTGGTGGATCATTATCATCATCCTCATCCTTTGTTGCTGCTGTGGCGGCAACAACTGGGGTGGCGGCTGGGATGGCGGCTTTGGCGGCTGCGGTTGCGAGAGAGGCGGCTGCTGCTAGTTGATGCGCCCGAGGTTGCGGGGCTCAAATTTTGAGCTCCGCAATCTCTTTTTCCGTCACCAAAATTGATATGGGTTGATCGTGGGGGTCTCTGGGGACTTTCGGTAGCAACACGGCGCTCCGGCAGAGGCCGACGGCCACACCAGATAGCTTTGGCAAAAACCGGTCATAGTATCCGCCGCCCTGCCCTAGGCGATAGCCAGACAGGTCAAAGGCGAGACCCGGTACGATGGCCAGATCGATGGACTCCGGCGGGACAGCCAGGGCATCCACCCCCGGTTGGGGGATGCCGAAAAACACCTCCGTGAGCGCCCTCAGATCCGATACGGCAACGGGGTCCATTGTGCCGCCGGATTGGCACCGGGGCAGGCAGAGCGTTTTGCCCAGTCGCAGGGTCTGCTCCAATAGGGGGCGGGTGTCAATCTCCGCGCCCACGCTGAAATAGCAAAATATCGTATCCGCTAATCGGAACGCGGGGAGGGATAAGGCCCGCCGGGTAATTTCACTGTCGACCTCCCGGCGGATATCTGCCGGAATGGCAACTGTCCGTCGCCGCAATGCGATTCGCAAGGCGGCTTTCTCCCTAGCGATCATAGCCGGAGGACAGGATATTTAAAATCTCCCGGTGAATCTCTTCTTCCGGGCGCATTACGCCGTTTGCAGCACATGGGATGGGGTGCCAACCGAAAAAGTCCGTTGCGGCCCGGGCTGTTTCACAACAGCGCCTGAGATATGCCTCCCCGGCCTCGTGGATGTCCGCCTGGGTGTTGGTCTCAATTTGGCGTGTACGCATATTTTCCAGGGCGATTTCAGTGGGGATATCCATGTATAAGACGAGATCGGGCCGTGGAAGTTCCATTAAATCGTGTTCAAATTCGTCCAGCCAACGGAAAAATTGAAGCCGGTCCGCCGCCGGGATTTTGGCCCCTTGGTGGACGATGTTTGACGTGGTATAGCGATCCGCTAAAATTGTAGCCCCGGATTTGTAGGCATCGCCCCAGACCCGGTTGTACGAGGCGTAGCGATCGACTGCGTAGAACGTAGAGGCCGCATAGGGGTTTACAGCGTCGGGATCAGCGCCGAATGCGCCGTCTAAATACATGCGGAGCAAGGCCGAACTGGGTTTGTCATATTGGGGGAAGACCAGGCGGGAGTAGGGGGCACCCGCCTGATCCATATGTGCGGCAAGGCGGCGAAATTGCGTGCTCTTGCCGCTGCCGTCGATGCCTTCAAATACAATTAGGGGCATGGGTTACTTCCTCCGGATTCTCTGGCCGATTACGGCGAATAAAAATAGGGGGAGCCGCATCATCCGGCCTATGCGCCGTGGCTCTTTGCAGAGCCGATAGAACCACTCCAGCCCTAACTTTTGAAATATCTTTGGCGCCCGCTTCACCGACCCGGAGAATACGTCTAAGACACCGCCGAGGCCCGCCATGAGGCCCACGTCCAGGCTTGCCCCGTGGCGTGCCATCCACTGTTCCTGGCGCGGTGCGCCCAGGCAAACTAAGAGCATATCTGGCTCTGCGGCCCGGATTGCCGCGATAGTGGGCTGGTCGTCGGAATAGCCGTCAGCGGTGCCGACGAGTTTCAGGCCGGGATAGCGGATCAGGAGAGATTCTCCCGCTTGTTCCGCGACGCCGGGTTTTGCGCCGTAGAGGAAGACCGATTGCCCACGCCGGGCCATTTCAGCCAACAGGTTGGCCACAAAATCGATCCCCGGGAGCCGTGCCGCCAGAGGGCGACCTAAAATCTTTGCCCCCAGGGTGATCCCCACCCCGTCGGGGAGCACCAGTGCCGCTTGGCCGATGATCTGCCCCAAGGCCTTGTCTTTCCGGCAGAGCCAGACGATCTCCGGGTTGGGGGTCACAATGTAGCGCCCGCTACGGGCTGCGATTTCTTCTAAGGCCTGTGTTACGGCCTGTTCCATGGTCAGACTGTCAAATCCGACGCCCAATACATCAGTTCTCATTGCGTATTCCTAAATTCTTGAAAAATTACTGTTATTGTAGCATAGATTTCTTTCGACTTCAAGTGTACTCAGCGCTAGGTATGCCGCAGGGCCTCCCCCAGTCAGGCGGAGCCTGACAGCCCCCTCGAAACGAGGTGACAGGCGAACGACAGGCACCCCCGTAGGGGCGCACAGTGTGCGCCTGCTGGTGTCGTGGGTGTGGAAGTGTATGGGGAGGATAGGTACCCCTGTAGGGTAGGGGCGCACAGTGTGCGCCCGCCCCATTGCGGGTGGTTATTACATTGCGTGCGGGACGTCGGGGCGTCATTCTGCCAATGTATAACAGGGGCGAACACTGTTCGCCCCTACGACGGGCAA
>WRAB01000034.1 GCA_009780435.1 Oscillospiraceae bacterium
AAAACAGCAACTGGCCACAATCCTCCGCACCGTCAACCAACGCTTGAAGCAGTCCTTGGAAAAAGCGGAGGACATCCTCTTAAGCCCCACAGACCCGGCATAATCCGACAAAGCGGGCGGCCAAATGGCCGCCCGCTTTTCAATTTAATACCCCGGTTTGCCCAACATCTGGAACATATTTTTCTTATACGCCTCCACACCGGGCTGATCAAAGGGGTTCACCCCCTGGATATAGCCGGAGATACCGCAGGCCAGTTGGAAGAAGTAGACCAGCCAGCCGAAGGCGGTCTCGTCCATATCCGGCAGGGAGAGTTCCATGGTCGGGACACCGCCCGCGATGTGGGCCTCCATAGTGGCGCGCTTGGCGACGGCATTGATGTGTTCCATACCGCGCCCGGCCAAGTAGTTGAGCCCGTCTAAATCCTCCGCCATAAGGGGGACTTCGATATCCCGGCGGAAGGTGTCGAAGGAGACCACGGTCTCCATCAGCGTCCGGGCACCCTCTTGGATGTACTGGCCCATAGAGTGGAGATCCGCTGTCAGCTCGACGCTGGCGGGGAAGATACCGCCCCCGTCTTTGCCCTCGCTCTCACCGTAGAGCTGTTTCCACCACTCGGCCATAAACCGAAAGGCGGGCTCATAGCAGGCCAAAACTTCGATGGACTTGCCCTTCCGATACAGGGCCTGGCGCATGGCGGCATACTGCCAGACGGGATTTTTCATGCTGTGTTCCTCGGTGTAGGTCTTCATGGCGTCGTAGGCCCCGGCCATGACCCGGTCAATATCCACGCCGGCGACGGTCATAGGCAAAAGGCCCGCGGCTGTCAAGACGCTGTAGCGGCCCCCGATGGTGTCGGGAATCGAAAAGGTCGGGAACCCCTCCCGCTCGGCCATCTGTTTGAGTGCGCCCCGATTTTTGTCCGTGGTGACATAGGTCCGGCTTCTGGCACCCACGTCGCCGTAGCGCCGCTCCATCATGTTCTTGAGGACGCGAAAGGCGATGGCGGGTTCTGTAGTCTCACCGGACTTGGAGATTACATTGAGGGAAAAGTTCTTGTCCCGGAGCAGGTGCATAATCTCGCTCAAATGCTTTGCAGAGAGATTGTTGCCGACAAAATAGATGTTTGGTGTGGGCTTGGTGATCAGATTATAGTTAGGGGAGCGCAAGAGTTCAATGGCCGCCCTGGCCCCCAGATACGATCCGCCGATCCCCACTACCAACAGCGCATCGGATTCGGATTTGATCTCCGCCGCTGCAGACTTGATGCGCTTAAACTCGCTCCGGTCATAGGTCTCCGGCAGATCGACCCAGCCGGTGAACTTGCTGCCGATCCCGTTGCCGGTGTAGAGATCCTGCGCCGCTTTTTGGACTTGCGCCTCCGGGATGAGATCACCCACTTCTAAAAAAGGTGTTGCACCTGTGAAATCCAGTTTAATCAAAATAATGGCCTCCTTTGTGTTTACAAAAAGAAGAGACGGGAATACCCGCCTCTCTTCCCAACCCATATTCTACAGCAAATGAATAGATTTTACAATCCACCTGTGAAGAGTAATCGCATAAATTTTTCAAACATCTGCCCTGTAGAGATTTTCGCCACGTCATCCGCCGCCACAATGGGGATGGCGGCGATCTCCGTCTCGCCGTCGTAGACGGTTAATGTGCCCAAAATCTGCCCCGCTCTGACCGGTGCCGGGACGCTCTCCGCGATCTCCATCCGTTGGGTGACACGGGCGGCGGCGCCCTGCTCCATCAAAAGGCGCTCTGCACCTTGGAGAACTGGTTGCACGGAATCCACGGCGCCAAGAGTCACCTGGAGAGGGTGCAGGACCTCCGCCGGTTGGACATTGACCAAAGTATAGTTAGCGAAAGCAAAACTGAGTAAGGCCTTTGCCGCCTCGAACCGGTTGTCACTGCTCTCGCCGCCCAGCACCACGGCGATGTATTCCACCCCGTCCCGTTCCGCCGTGGCGGCCAGGCAGTGTCCTGCCCCCTGGGTGAATCCGGTCTTGAGCCCCGTGGCCCCGTCGTAGTAGTAGATTAGCTTATTGGTATTGCTAAGGCCGAAATCCCCGCCTCGCACTGTGTCCATCCAGATGGTGGTGAACTCCTTGACCAAGTCGTGGCGGATGAGTTCCCGGCTCATAATGGCCACGTCTCTGGCCGTGGTCAAATTCTCCTTGCCATCAGCGGCGGGCAGGCCTGTGGAGTTGAGAAAGACCGTGTTCTGCATCCCCAGTTCCGCGGCCCGTTGATTCATCCGGGCTACGAATGCCGCCTCGCTGCCCATCAGATGCTCCGCCATGGCCACGGAGGAGTCATTGGCGGAGGAGATGGTGATGGCCTTGAACATATCTCGGACGGTCATCTGTTCGCCTTCCTTTAAGTAAATCTGGGAGCCGCCCATCCGCGACGCGTTGGCGCTGGTTGTGACCATGTCGTCCAGCCCGAGCCGCCCGGCGGCGATCTCCTCGACGATCAAGAGCATGGTCATGACCTTGGTGACGCTGGCCGGGGCCGTCTGGGTATCCGCGTCCTTTTCGTAGAGGATCGTGCCCGTCTCCTTTTCCATCAAAATGGCGAAGGGAACGGGGAGGTCTAAATCCTGGGGGGCCAGGGCCAGACGACCTCCGTCGAAGATGGAGAGATCCACAACTGCGCCGAAATAGCGGGGGAAATCGTCCTGGTCCTCGTAAGTAAGATAATAGGTCTTGGCCATGACAGCGCCCACGGCGCTTGTGAGCAGTGCAAGCAACAGGACTAAAATGATGGCTCGTTTCATCCGTATCCTCCTCCGGTTTCAAGGTTCCTCACTGGATGAGTATGCGGAAAAACGGACAAATATTACGGCTTGTTTTTTACGGATCGATGTGGTAAGATGGGACCCGACATGCGGGTGTAGTTCAATGGCAGAATTCCAGCTTCCCAAGCTGGCAGCGTGGGTTCGATTCCCATCACCCGCTCCATGCAGCGAATCCTATAACGCTACTCGCACCCGAGCGAGTGATGTTATAGGATTTTTTAGTTCATAGAGCCTTACGATGCACTTGACTGATTTCTCAAAATTATGATACAATAACGACATAAATAACGATACACAAGGAGGTGTGAGTTGTGCCTAGCATCAGACCAATATCCGATTTGAGGAATAGTTCCAATGAAATAAGTGAATTTTGCCGCTCTACTCGTGAGCCGGTATTTATCACAAAAAACGGCGTAGGTGACATGGTAGTCCTGAGCCTTGAGACGTATGAGCGCCAACAAGCACAGCTTGAGCTTTATGCAAAGCTCGCCGAAGCTGAAGCGGAAATCGCGTCCGGTGCCGAAAGTATGGATTTCTTTGAGTTTGCGAACAAACTGAGGGCAGACGTTCATGGAACAGTATAAGGTAAAGATATTCCCCACTGCGCAAAATGACTTGAAAAACATCGTGGACTATTTAAACACGCTGTCTCCTCTTGCCGCACTACGATATTATGATCTAATCGTAGAAAAGGTAGGCACACTACAATCAATGCCGGAGCGCTGTGCATTAGCAAGAGATACGCAGCTTAGGTTGCGCGGATATAGGCTGTTGCATATAGAAAACTACATTGTGTTTTATATCATCAACGGGAACACTGTTGAAATCCGTAGGATTTTGTATGCAAAACGTCAGTACGAAGAACTATTGTAGTTCGCACTAGCGCTTTCTGTTTGCATACGCTGTGTCTTGACTGCCCTGTGAGGGAGTTTTCCGACTAATCCGCCCTTGATTTGGAAATACTGGATGTAACATGTTACATCT
The DNA here is from genome assembly GCA_009780435.1 of Oscillospiraceae bacterium. Lineage (GTDB taxonomy): Bacteria > Bacillota > Clostridia > Oscillospirales > Oscillospiraceae > WRAB01. Next base: position 3,786 of record WRAB01000034.1, read on the forward strand.
GGGAGGATTCCGATGAAAGCGATTATTATGGCCGGGGGCGAGGGGACGCGGCTGCGGCCTGTGAGTGTAGACGCGCCGAAGCCCATGGTGCGATTATTTGATCGGCCTGTACTGGGGCATATCTTGCATTTGTTAAAGAAAAATCAGATCGCCGAGGCCTGTCTCACCTTACGATTTATGCCACGGGCCATTACCGATCACTTTGGGGACGGGGCGGACTATGGGCTACAACTGACCCATCAGATTGAGGAGACACCTCTGGGAACAGCGGGAAGCGTTGCAGCCTGCAGTGAATTCATCGACGGAGAAGATGTGCTTATCATCAGCGGGGATGCGGTCTGTGATTTTGACCTGCAACAGTGCATCCAATTCCACCGGGAGCGGAATGCGGATGCCACCATTGTCCTCTACGCCCATCCGGAACCCCTGGAGTACGGTCTGGTCATGACCGACGAGACAGGGCGAATTGAGCGGTTCATCGAAAAGCCGCCCTGGAACCAAGTATTCACCAACCGGGTCAACACGGGGATTTATATTCTCTCTCCAAAAGCCATCGCGGAAATCCCGGGCGACGGGCCTTATGATTTCGGGCGGGATCTGTTCCCCAAGCTGTTGGAAAAGGGGATGAAGCTCTACGGCGTGGAGGCCCCAGGCTACTGGTGCGACATCGGGAGCCCGGCGGCGTATCTGCAGAGCGGGATTGACGCTCTAGAGGAGAAACTGCACCTGGACTTTGGCGTGGAGCGACGGGGTCACGGGCTGTGGACCCACTCGCCGATCCCCGTGGGAGTCGTGGTGCGGCAGCCCTGCTATATCGGACAAGATGTGATCCTGGAGACCGGAGCAGTCATCGGCCCCCACGCCATGATTGGAGCGGGCAGCCATATCTCTACCGGGGCGGAAGTGGTGCGCTCCGTGGTGGACGGCGCCCTGGTGGATCGGGACGTGCGGCTGGAGGGGGTCGTCGTCGGACGGGGCGCATCTCTGCGCCGGGGCTGTATTTTGCAGGAGGGCGCCGTCATCGGCGGCGGCACCATTGTGGGCGAAGATGTGATAGTGGCGCCCGGCGTGCGGGTCTGGCCCCAGAAAGAGATTCCGGCGGGTGCGCACGTGACAGAGAACCTGATCAGCGGATTGCCCCGGAGCGGTCTGCGGTTTTCCGACGGCGGTGCAATCCGTGGTGAGATCGGAATCAACCTGACGCCGGAGGCCTGTTTCGCCATCGGATCGGCCCTGGGTCGAGGGGGTCGAGTGGGGATTGGTTGCGCTGGAGACGCTGCCAGCCGTCTGGCCGCTCGATCTATCGCCTGCGGCGTATCGGCGGCGGGGGGGAGCGGCTTGGAGTTAGACGGTGGGTTCGAGGCCGCTCTGCGCTTCGGTGCGGACCTCTACGATTTGAAGCGGACCGTGTTCGCCAGTCGTGGCCCCAATAATGAGAGCCAGATCACGTTGCAAGTCTACGGCCCACGGGGGATGCCTCTGACCAGAGAGCAGGAACGGCAGGTGGAATCCGCCCTCTTTGCGGGGGAATTTCGTCGGGCTGATGTGGCCCGGATTGGAGAATTGATCGCCATTACCGGGACGTTGGAGGCGTATATCTCCGCCGCCGCATCTTGGGGCGATCTGGGGGAGGCACCTGTATTTTCGATGGAAGTGCGGGGGAATGGGAGCGCCAATCGGGCGCTCCGTCGGGCCCTGGAGCAGATGGGGGCCAAACTTACCTCTCACAGCCGGGATATTCCCGTTTTCCAGGCGATTCGGGACGGAATGGCCCTGTGGGCAGAGGATGAGGCGGGGCATGTAATTGAGCCAGAGCAGATTCTGGCCATTCTCGTCGCACTGGAGCTGGAGAGCGGAGCGAAGACTGTGGCCGTACCCTACGCGGCGCCCATGGCATTGGATCAACTGGCCGCCTCCTTTGATGCTCAAATTCTCCGTTTGGGCAGGGATCGGGGGGCGGAGGGACTGTATTATCGGCGACCCTATCTCCGGGATGGGATATTCGCCGCCACCCGTTTGGTGGGGATTATGGCCGCCAATGGAAAGCGGCTGTGTGATCTGCGCCAGAATGCGCCGCCGATTCACATGGCCCGCCGGGAGGTATCCGTTACAAAAGATCGGGCCGCCCTCATGCGGGAGTTGGCCGGGACGCTGGCAGAGTCCGCAACGGAACTCGTCGAGGGGATTCGGCTCCCCGTGGGGCGGGGCTGGGTACACATCTCCCCCGCGGCGGCACGGCCCGTGTTGCAGATCCACGGAGAGAGCGGCGACATGGAGGCCGCCGAGGAGATTTGTATCGATTTTGCACGGCGACTGGAGGCGTTGGATCGGTAGGGAGCGGAAAAATCTTGCGGATTACAGTGTCATGTAGTACAATTACGCTTAGTTGTTGTAAACAACGAGAGAAGGAGATACATGACATGGAGCCAAATCAAAGCTATGAGCCACAGACGGAGCAATCCCAAGAAGTTGAGGCCGTGAAAAAAGAACTGGAAGCAGTAGATAAACAGATCAAAAGTGCGGTAGGGGCAATCATGGTCATTGCTGTGATAAATGTCCTGTTCGGTGCGGTGATGATCTTCTTCCCAGACATTCTGGCCGGCTTTGCCGGCGGGATATTTGATCCCTCCGCCGCGTTTTTCCAAATCGGATTCGGGTTGTTGTACCTCGGCTTGGCCGTGGGCGTGAGCTTCCACAGCAGAGTATGCGCCATTATTGCCCTGCTCGCACTTGTTGCGGACTCTATAAATTGGGTCATATCCGGCGGCCTTGCACATTTTAATGTGGGTGCCATCATTATGCGGGGCGGCCTGTTCCTCGGTATTATCGGCGGACTGATCTACACGTTCAAATACCATGCCATGGTCAAGCGGCACGAGGCGACTGTAAACAGAGAAATCTCCGCTGCGATCCAGGCGGGCAAACCGAAGATGCCGAAGGGACGAATCATCGCGTTCGCAATCATCGCATGTATCGGACTCGGGGCGCTGGCGTATGGAGCCGCCACGGGCGCTTTCGCATCAGGGCGCAATTTTGAAGACTGGACAGAGCACGCCTCCGGCGCTGTGACCATGCGTGTACCATCCGAGCGTATTGTCGAGGAAACCGAGCGGGATCCCGCCATGCCCAACGTGACCATTTTGTCTGAAGAGAGTTTCTCTCGGGCGGTCGCCGTCACTTTGGTTACATTTCAAGATATCGTTCCGCTGCTGCAGAGTTGGGGGTTGACACCGGAAGAGGCAGGGCCAATCTTCTTAGAGGGAATTGCCGATGAGGGCTTCCAGGATATACGCTGGTCTGATGGCACTATGAGCGGGATCCAGTACCGTGGGGCCTATGGCCGGTACGAAGGCAACCCCGTAGCCTTTCGGGTATTTTTCTCTGGAGACGACATGTATATGATGGGAATTGAATTGCGCAGCGAGGATGATGAGGGCTTAATTGCACGTTTCTTCGACAGCGTTATCATTCGATAGATAGTCAAAACACAAACGCCGCCCATAAGGGCGGCGTTTTGCATTGTGTATTCGATTTGTTACGCACCAATGATCTTAATCAAGGCCCGCTTTTTCCGTTTGCCGTCTAGTTCATAATAAAAAATCTGCTCCCAAGTGCCCAGATCCAGCTTGCCGCCGGTGATGGCCACCACCGTCTCCCGGCCCATGATGGTGCGTTTGAGATGGGCGTCGGCGTTGTCCTCGTATCCGTTGTGGCGGTACTGGCTATAGGGCTTTTCCGGGGCCAATTTCTCCAGCCAGACCTCGTAGTCGGCGTGGAGGCCGGACTCGTGGTCGTTGATGAACACGCTGGCCGTGATGTGCATGGCGTTGACGAGACACAGGCCCTCTTGTACGCCGCTCTCTTTCACAGCCAACTCCACCTCCCGGGTGATGTTGATGATCTCCCGCCGGGCTGGGGATGCAAACCATAATTCTTTTCGGTATGACTTCATAGGGTGTCCCTCCTTGGCGATCCGCAAGCCGGACAGAAAAATATCTCTCATTTCCCTGTTGCATTCTGGAAAATATATGATACAATATACCCAAGCCGATTGAAGCAAAGTCGGTAGCGGTGGCGACAGGCGAGCGAGCACTCCCTGCCGTCATAGGTGTCAGGACACCCATGCATGACCTCAGGCCCCACCGCTTGCACCAGTATAGCATTTTCTGCTACCTGACGCAAGAACAGGATTGTATGGCCGTGAGGGCGTAGCTTTCATCAGAAAACTATGTCGCAGTATGGGTTGCCCCGTGCTGCGACTTTTTCATCGGTCCGCGGTGAGGGCCTGATCCCAACGGGG
>WRAB01000035.1 GCA_009780435.1 Oscillospiraceae bacterium
GAGTAGAAACTCCACATCAGCCGTCTCAGGATCGCACATATATGTGGTAATGAGTTCGCCGCCCCGTGTCTTGTACAGGTTTTTTCCGTAGTCGATGCTTTTTTTCATGGATTGGAGAATGGATGATCCCGCGTCAATATGGCGTTTTTGTAGATAGCTGGTTGCCAGAGAGCGGCCCTCCTTTCCCGCAAAAGCAAACTTCGGGCCAGATTGGCCCGAAGTCGCGGCGTATTGGATTTTCAAGTATTTTCTAACTCGTGACAAAACTTTTCAACGCATCGTTGAGGTCATACATCCTCTCAATCAGCCATTGGATGACACCGGGGAGGCCGAAGGGAGAGACCAGAAAGCCCATGATGACCAGCGCCGCGCTGTGGAAAAGGGACATTCCCGTTAGCCACATGAGGATACCGAAGCCAGCTAAGAGGAAAGCGACAAGGGTACATATCTTTTCGGAAATGCAAAACAGGAAAGTCAAAAATGGGTTGATAATGGACAGCGTGAGGATGAAGGGTAGGGAGATAACTTTGAATAATAATTTCATAGTGAAAACGGCCCCTTTCATGGTTTTTCATGCAAACTTGTACTATCTACATATATTATACCGTGTTAAGAGCCGCCCCACAAGGATGCGAAAAGTGAGTGAATCCTGTCTCGCAATCTTGTACCATACCTATGTGTATGATAAAATAAATCAGTTTCGGGAGGTTTCTGTATGTACATAGCCGATTTTGAACTTGGTATAGAAGAAAAGATACTCACTCGCGGCAAGAGCTATTTTTCTGATGGCTTGGTGGTAGATTTGTGGTCAGAGGCCCCGAATCGGTATTGTGCAGTGATCGGTGGGCGTGTCCATTATTATGATGCGGAGATACATCTTAGCGCAAATGGCGAGATACTGCATCACTGCTGTGATTGTCCATATGACAGGGGTGAATATTGCAAACACGAGGTAGCCGTCCTATTGGCGATTCGCAGACATTTAGAGCAAGGCACAGCCCTAAAACAACGAGGAAAAAAGCGGGGCTTACGTGCATCATTGCAAAAGAAAAACAAGTCCGAATTAGTAAATCTCTTATATCAGTTAGCATATGAATATGATTTGCAAGGATATATTATGAACCGCTTGGATTGTAATGATGATGACCACGAGAGGGAGCGGTACTAGCCGCTCCCTTTGTCATAGCTTCACAATGGCGGCGAGTTGCTTCAACAACTCGGATAGCGGCCCCCACAATGCGGCGTAATCTCTTTGCAATGCCGCGGTCTCGTCCGGGTACACTCCCTGGGTGTTGGCATGGATGGCAACCTGATTGAGATTATTCGCACACCGCCGCTGTAGAGATACCAACTCCCGCACCGGGGAGAGGTCAACATTGAGCGCGTAACCGTTGAGGGCCATCTTGCGGATATATGCGCTCAAATTCTCCGTGCCTAGCTCTTTCATTCGCGCCTGGATCATGTCATACTCGGCCTCACTCACCCAAACTTGAATCAGGGTGTCGCGTTTGCGTTTTTTTCCTATGGGATCAACCTCCTCATTTGTAAAAATGTTACGATTTGAAAGGCGCGGGAGTATAAACACCTGCGCCCCCTCTGGAATACCCGCTAAAAACCGCATAAAAACAGGATTTTTTGAGGGCCAAATCGTAACTCTACCCCCGCTTGCCCTGCCGCTTCTTCCGCATACGCTCCCGGCTCTTGCGGCGGTTGCCCTCTGCTTGACAGCGCCTAGAGCAATAAAACTGCTTCCCTTTGGGGAAAAAGGGCTTGTCGCAGGCGGCACAGTTGTCAGCGATTGGGGCCTCACGGCCTAAGAGCGAAGCCCCCAAAACCGGGTCAGCGGGTAAGACGGCCCTCTTGAAATACTTGCAGTAGCCGCCCGTCCAGCACTTCCCCAGCATATAGCAGGGGCGATCCGTGAGCAGACAGCCATATTCCCAATCATAGTTGGCACATAGACCCGCTACCAGCTTTCGGATCGCGGCGCGTTCCGAGCGGGCCAGTTCGCGGGCGCGTTTTGCATATGTCCTCATGGTCTGCCCGTCAACTTCGGGCCAGATTGGCCCGAAGTTGACGTTACCCCCCTCTTTGCAAGAATCAGCTTCCTATAACACACACCGACACAGGCAGGTTCCCGAAAGTAGGCGCACCCGTGGCAGGGAGAACCGATGGGCGGGCCTGTCCTCTTTGGGGGGCATTTTCGCGGAATCTCTTTCATCATCCGCTCGTATGGGCTGTTGGTGAAGTTCAATCCTCGTCATCCTCCCCCTCCCAGGTGGCTGGGTTGTCCTCCGCGTCCTCTTCGTAATCGTCGGTCTCGTCCCCGTAGTCAAAATCATCCTCCACGGTGGCGGCCCCCTGTTGTTTGGGGCGGTAAATCTTAAAGTACCACCCGGCCCCGGCACCGCCCAGCAGTACCACAATCAGCACAGGCCCCAAGCCCAGGCCACCCCCTTGCGGCTCTGGTTCGGGTTCCGGCTCTGGCTCGTCCTCCGGCTCTTCCGGGGGGAGTGGAGTTACGGGTATTTCAGGGGTGGGCCAAGGGGAAAAATCTATGTCCCCGGACTGTTCGGCCAGAGCCAATAAATCCCGTTCTGTGACGGCGTTCAAGAAATGTACGTTTTGTTGATTGCTCCGCCTGTCTATAATCAGGTGAAATATGTTGCCGTTAGGTGTCTGGATGGTAAAAAACTCTGTGCCATCCGCGTCCGTGGCGTTGTCTATGACCGTCCCCGTACCGGGTGGGGTAAAGGGGTCACTGATCCAGGGGTTATTCGGCGGCTCTGGTGGCGGTTGCTCCGAGGGCGGCGGGGGTGATGGTGACGGAGACGGTAGGGGCGGTTCTTCTTGGGGGTCGGGGAGAAAATCTTGCCAGTTAAATGTATCATCGGGACTGTTGCCCTCCTTATCGCCGCCATTCCCCGCCATTGCATGAGCGGGGAGAAAGAATAGAAATGCGGCGATCAGCACCGCCGCTACAATGCGATAGTTCATTCTGTGTCGCCCTCCTTGGGTGTGGGATCGGCCTGTCCTTTCACGGATTTCAGCAGGACGGCCAGATCAGTGAAAGATATGTCCATACTCCGCACCGCGTCAACGATTTCCAGGTTTTCAAGCTCGGTTTTCTGCTTCTCCAACTCCCGCAGTCTGGCCTGTTCATCCGCGATTCTACTCTTGCTCTTGTCAATCTTCTTGTTGATCCCTTCAATTTTTGTGTTCATTTTAAGTTTCCCTCCTCACCATGCGAGACGGCCCCACCCTACAAGGTGGCGTTGCCAAAATGGTGTGTTGATTGATGTAATATGTACGGGGTTCCCGGCGTGAACCATGCGGCCCGCGCCCAGGTAGATTCCGACGTGAGTTATGAAATCGGTGGTGCTGTATGTCCCTTGGAAAAAGATAATGTCCCCCGGCTGCTGCATCCCCCAGGGGACGGGCAAGGTCTGATTGTAAATGCCCTGGGCCGTTGTGCGCGGCAGATGGTATACGCCGGAATGGGTAAAGACCCAGCAGACAAAGCTAGAGCAGTCAAAAGCGTTCGGCCCATTCGCGCCGTACACATAGGGTTTCCCCAGGTGCCGCCGCGCCTCTGCGTACAGGGCGGCGAATTGCTCCGGGGTCATGGCTGATCCCGCTATGCCGTCCCCCGACCACGCCAAATGATGGTTGGTCAGAGCAAAGAAAAGCGGGTTGAGGTGCCGCCCATTCTTGATTAGCTCAAAGTGGAGATGCGGCCCCGTGCTGTCACCCGTACTCCCCACCAGCGCGATCACGTCCCCGACCTCTACAGTCTGGCCGACACGCACCAGTAAAGCCGAACAATGGGCGTATCGTGTGACAATGCCCGCGCCATCGTTTATCTCCACCATCAGACCATAGCCGCCAGCGTTCCCGGCAACGGTTACGGTGCCGTCATGGGTTGCCAAAATCTCCGTGCCGGTGGGGAGGGCAATGTCGATGCCCCAATGCCGCGCCATTTCGCCCCGGATCGGGTGAATGCGGTAGCCGTAGTGACTGCTGATGAAGGGGAGCCAATTAAAATCAAAGGGACTTGCTACGTGTTGACGGTTCCCCAGGGTCAGCATATACAAGCGGAAACGGTCAAGCTGCTCCGCGTCCATGCGGTCAAACACTACGCCCATAAAGGATTGGGACGTGAGGGTGACATGGAGTATTCTCCATTCATACTCAATCGTCGCCGTGTAGGTATTCCCCTGGGCATCAATCCTCGTCACCGTGCGGGTACGGATTTCTGTTTCCGACACAAAGGATAGGCTGTATTGGGTATTGAATATCTCCCACAATACCCCCTCTATCTCTGCAAACGTGAAGTCATTATGTACCGCTGTAAGGTAGGCCATGAGTTCAAACGGGTTGTGAGAAACCATATCCACGCTGAATCTGTACTCATGGTAGCCGGGAAATTCCTCTGCGGCGTTGCGGATTCGGACTTGCATTTCCGTCTCCCAACGGGTGTAGATCAGGGCGGCATCGTCAATGTCCACATCATCGGCAAGGTATGAAGTGCCGACCACCACGCCCACGGTGGTATTGCCGATAGTGGTAAGCATCCCCATACAAGCCTGTACAATCACCAC
>WRAB01000036.1 GCA_009780435.1 Oscillospiraceae bacterium
CGGCGACCTTCGGGGAACTCCGTTTCTGGGGTCTGCGCCGGGAGCGGCAGGTGTACGATGATGACAACAACCAGACCGGGGAGATAGACCGTCGGACATACAATCTAATCTCTACCATACAGCAGGACATTGTTTCAATTATCCTGCCGGGCCATGTCTCTGTGCGGGAGTTCCCGCAAAATACCGTGGTGGAGCTGGTGAACCCGGAGATCAACTCCGGCGCAAACCGCAACTTCCGTGGTGCGGATGCGTTCTGGTGGATCACCGCCGATGACATTGTGGCGGCAAAGCCCGGCGGCACAACCCCGCCGTCTCCGCCACAGAGATCGCCGCATGGGGACGGCAACAAAGCCAACACGGACGGGAAATAGCCAATACTATGCAGGGTGCCGCAGGTGAAAATACCTGCGGCACCCGCTGTAAGGGGGTGTAGCAGATTAAACCGACTAGATTTTCATACAAGGGCAAGCGTATCCGGGCCGGGGATCAGCACTTGATTTTTCGGTTGGGGATGGTCTTTTTCATGCCGGTATTCCTCACGGCGCTCCTGGCCTATTGCGCTCCCGTTTACCTGATTTATGCCGGTGTGATGCTACTGGTCTATGGGGCGCTGGGGGCCATATATGTCAAACGCTTTCCCCACCATTACAAGCAGTTAGAGCACCGGCAGGCCATCGCCCGGATGATACTGGACAACAACTGGTGCGACATGGCGGACAGCAAATCCGAGGGCTGGTTCAAGGATTTGGGCCAGTCGAACAAGAAACGGATCGTATCCTTTCCGAAGGTCTGGTATCGGATGCAACATGGCGTCATCTACCTCGCGGTAAAGATCACCATGGACAAGCATCAAAAGCAGTTGGCGGACTTGGAGAGCAAGATCGAACCGGGGCTGTTCTGTGAGACCATCAGTAAGGACTACCACGAGGGATATCTCGCCTATCAGTTTTTACATAACGCAGAGCTGGCCCGGATCGGGATTGATGATGTGTCGGTGAAGGACGGGGTCATGAAACTCATGCATCATATCTTTTGGCGGTTTGATTCTCTGCCTCACATGCTGATCGCAGGCGGTACGGGCGGCGGCAAGACCTACTTTCTGCTGACGCTCATCAGCGCACTGGTCAAGACCAACGCCGCATTATATATCCTAGACCCGAAACACGCCGACCTTGCGGATTTGGCTGCGGTTATGCCCAATGTCTACAGTCAGAAAGAGGAGATGATAGACTGCCTCAACCAGTTTTACGATGACATGATGGAGCGTAACGCCGCCATGAAAGAACTGCCGCACTACAAAACGGGCCAGAACTACGCATATTACGGGCTCCCCGCCAATTTCCTGATCTTTGACGAATATGTGGCGTTTATGGAAATGGTGGGCCACAAAGAGAGCGGCCCTGTCATGGATCAGATCAAGAAGATCATTATGCTGGGCCGTCAGAGCGGGTTCTTTCTGATCCTGGCCTGCCAGCGCCCGGATGCCAAGTATCTGCAAGACGGCGCACGGGATCAATTCAACTTCCGGGTGGCCCTGGGGCGGCTGTCCGAGCAGGGATATCATATGGTGTTCGGCGAAGTGAAGAAGGAGTTTTTCCCCAAGACGATCAAGGGCCGGGGCTATGTGGACGTGGGCGAGAATGTGATCACAGAGTTTTACACGCCGCTGGTTCCGGCGGGGTATGATTTCTTGGAGGAGATTGGCAAGCACACCAGCTTGTCCACAATCGAAACGCAGAACATGGGGGTGAGATAATTTTAGAGTTAAATCAGCTATATCACATGGATTGTATGCAGGGCATGGCGACCTTTCCTGACAAGCATTTTGATCTGGCCATTGTAGACCCGCCCTATGGGATGGATACCAACTTCGGGTACCTTGCGACGAAGTATGGACAGACCAAGACGGCGAATGATGCTAAGCCAGATCATTTATATTTCCAAGAACTTTTTCGGGTGTCCAAGAACCAGATCATCTGGGGGTATAACCATCTGTCCGATCTGTTGCCGAAGACCAAAGAGTTCATATTTTGGCACAAACACCAGGGTCTGCCCTCGTTCTCTGACGGCGAGCTCGCATGGACATCATTTCAGAAGACGGCGAAATGCTTTGACTACCCATATGCGGGGTCAACCAACCAGGAGGCGGGGCGTTGTCATCCCATGCAGAAGCCGGTTGTGCTATATCGCTGGCTCCTGCGCAACTATGCCCAGCCGGGGGATCGGATTATAGATACACACGTCGGGAGCGCTTCGAGCCTGATTGCTTGCATCGAACAGGGCCATGATTTCATCGGGTTTGAGATTTGTCCAGGGTATTATGCCTCGGCTTGTGAGCGCCTAGAGGGGTTTCGGGCGCAAACGAGTCTATTTCACAACGCAATAGGAGGATGAGAGAAGATGTCAAGAGCAAACGATAAGGCGTTGAGCGCCTTTATGACCAATATGGGCGAAATTCAAGCCCACCTTGCGGCGCTTTCCAGATATGTTGACAACCACATGGAGGTTTTGCCGCACGAAGTGCATTGGGGTCATGTAGGCGATACAGGGCGGGTGTTGGAGGTGTTGGCCGAGATATACCAGTTCCTAAACCTGCCGGAAATAGAGTGATCGCTAGGAGAAAGGACAGGATAAATATAGAAATGCGCATATATATCGTGAATTCGAAAAAATACTTCGATGAAGGCGAGGAGGTCGGTGCGTGGTTTACCCTGCCAGCAACTTATGAAGATGTGGCAGAGAAAATCGGATTAAGCGCAGGGAGTGAGGCGTATGAAATCTTCAACTATGAATTCCCCATTGAGGTGGGTTGGCCGGGGACGATTGAGGAAGCCAACCGTTTCAGTAGGTTGATCTGGGAGCTGGAAGGGACACAGATTTATCTGGTCGCCACGGAACTTCTTGCCTCAAAACAATTTGAGGGGATAGAAGACTTGATCCGCAAACAAAATGTGATTCATGTGTGGCGTGGCTGTTTCAGCTTGGCCGAAGTAGCCCGTGAGCGGGTAGACGCAGGGCAGTATGGTGAAATCTCTGACGAATTGAAACGCTATCTCGATTATGAAGCAATCGGACGCAATTTAAGTACGAGCAGAAACTTTATCGAAACCTCTGGCGGGGTTTGTGAGATTGTCTGATAGATACAGGAGAGACCGATACCAATGCAGCGCACCGGGGGTGGCCGTGCGGCGGCAACGCCATAGCCGTGCGGTCATCGCCGGTGTGCGCCCGCTGCGCTTGCGCAGCGGGGCGTGTACCCCCGATGTGTAAGTACGGGGGTACACTTTACAGAATACAGCTTACCAAATTACGCAAAGCCTTGGGAGGCGGACGATCGCCGGGATGAAATCAAGGTGACATGATGTCACCATCGGAGGGAGCGTGAGAATTGGACGATCTAAAAGCGTTGCGAACGCAGTATAAGGTCTCCCAGGAACAGTTAGCCGAAAAGGTGGGTATTTCAAAGCGCCACCTGATACGGATTGAGAGCGGCGTACAGACATTGACCGCAGAGATGCAAACGGCGCTCACAAGCGCCCTGGAGGAATTGCGGGTGCTCAAAAGCAACTGCCGCCTGGACGTGATGATAGATTATGTTCGCATCCACTTTATGACCAAAGATATCCGGCGTGTGGTAGAAGATGCCCTGCGGTTCCCCTTCGATGACATGATCCGGGAGGAACGGGGGTTCTACGGCTACGAGGCCACCTATCGGTTCGGTGATCTCTACGTCATGCAGGGTGCGGCGGACAGCGAAGAATTATACACCCTGCTGGAACTAAAGGGCCGGGGGTGCCGGATGATGGAGTGTCACTTAGAGGCGATTAACTGGACTTGGTACGATTTCTTCCAGCACTGTCTGGACGGATTCCCCGCCCGGATCAAGCGGCTGGACTTGGCGGTAGATGACCGGGACGGGGTGCTGTGTATCCCGTCCCTTAAACAAAAGTGCCGGGATGGGGAGTGGGAATCCGCCTGGATGAAGTCCTACTCCGGCTACGAATCCGGACAGAAACTCCGGCATGAGGAACAGGATAAGCGGGAGACCATGGGCGAGACTTTGTATCTCGGCTCTTTGAGCTCCGAGATATATTTTTGCGCCTACCAGAAGGACTACGAGCAGTACAAAAAGCAGGGCATCCCCATAGAGGGCGCCCCTGTGAAGAACCGCTTTGAGATTCGGC
>WRAB01000037.1 GCA_009780435.1 Oscillospiraceae bacterium
AAAACAGCAACTGGCCACAATCCTCCGCACCGTCAACCAACGCTTGAAGCAGTCCTTGGAAAAAGCGGAGGACATCCTCTTAAGCCCCACAGACCCGGCATAATCCGACAAAGCGGGCGGCCATTTGGCCGCCCGCTTTTCAATTTAATACCCCGGTTTGATGGGCAGATATATCAATTCCCCGCCCGCACGGTGATTGTGCCGGACCGATCTGTGCGGTAGATAGAACTCCCGAACTCGTGGAGGCGTACTACTACCTCGGCGTGGGGGTGGCCGTGCTGGTTGTCCAGGCCCGCCGAGGCGATGGCGACCCGTGGGCGGGTTGCCTCCAAGAGTTCCGCCGACGTAGAGGTGCGGGAGCCGTGGTGGCCTACGACTAGAACTTCGAGAGATGGCAGATCGACCAGTTGCACCATCCGCTGCTCCATGTCGGTGTACATGTCCCCGGTGATCAGCGTGTCAAATTCCCCGACGGATTTGAGCACTGCGAGACCTCGGTTGTTCTCTGATCGGGCATCCCGTGTGAACGGCGCAAATACGGTCAGCGTTCCCGTTTCCGAGGGGAACACGGTGTTGCTTCGGATGATATACACCGGCACGTCCCACTCCGCCGCCAGATCCAAGATACGATCCTTGGCCGCATTCCCCTCTGGGCGGTCAGGGATGAGGAGCCGCCCGATTGGGATTCGTTGCATCAGATGGCCCGCGCCATTGATGTGATCTTGGTGGAAATGGGTGAGGATTAGAAAATCCAGGGCATAGATGTTGCGGCTAAAGAGGTACTCAGCGGCGATATGTCCCGCCCGGCTACCCTGGCCCCGTCCGCTGCCGATGTCTACAATGGCCGTGGTGTCAGGGGTGGTGAGTACGACGCTCTTGCCTTGACCCACATCCAAAATGGTCACTGTGTGGCCGCTTGACCGGGCTTCTAATCCGCCCAGGAAGAGGCAGAAGATCAAAAGTCCCGCAGACAGGGAAATGGGCAGAAATGCCCTGGGCTTATCGCCCCGATAGAGGCAGTATAGGGCGACGATAGCTGCCACTACAACCAGCCATACTTGGATATAGCCGCTGTAGGTCCAGAGAATCGCCACGGGGAACTGGGCGATGCCCGACGCTATCCACTGGACGTAGTGTACCAGGGCCATCACGGGATAGGCGAGGATCTGGGCCAGGGGCAGGAAGATAAACCCCACGGCGGTGACGATCACGCCTGCGCCGAAGATGAAGGTGGCGGCCCAGACGGTGAGCAAGTCCGTCAGGGGCGAATACAGGGGGATGGCCCCCATGTGAAAGACCAAAATCGGCGTGGTGAAGGCCGTGGCGCCCAGAGTCGTCGCAATGCTTGTGGCCACGAACTTTCTCGCCCATTTTCCAATCGGCGTCTCCGCCTGTATCAGCCCGGTCAGATACTGCTTCACCCGTGGGGTGAGGCCGAACATGCCCACAATGGCCAAAAAGGACAATTGAAGTGTCACACTGGAGATGACCAGGGGATTTAAGAGGAGCAGAAAGAGCAGAGCTGCACTCAAGGAGGTCATCTTGTCCGTCTCCCGGTGGAAGAGGGGCGCAATGAGCAGCATGGTCTGCATGAGCGCAGCCCGGGATGTGGAGGGGGAGGCCCCGGTCATGACGGCGAAGAGGATAATCAGGGGGATGGCCACAAAGGTCGTCCGGCGGCTCTTGCCCATGAGGAGCATGAGCAAACTGGTCAAGAGTACCACGTGCATCCCGGATACGGCCACCAGATGGGCGATCCCGCTTCGGCGGAGATTCTCATAGATGCCGGCGTCCATATAGGAGCGGTTGCCGGTCAAGACAGCGGTCAAAAATCCAACTGTATCCGGGGAGAAGATTTCTGCGACCCGTGCCGCCACGGCGCGGTTTAAATATTGGGGGAAATACCAAATCCGGCTGCCGGAGTCGGTGATCGTGTACGCGCCGGAGGCGAAGGCCCGGAGGAATATCCCGTCTGCCGTGTGTCGCCAAGCCCGCTGGCCGCCGACCTCGTCGGCCCGGTAGAGGATTGCGTCTACGGTGATGGTATCCCCCGGCTGGAGGGGTTCGCCCATCTCGTCTAAGCGGAGAGTCATGGGGATGTTGATGCCGTCCTCCCGGACGAGGCGGCCCCGGACGTCGGTGAAATAGGGCGTCTCTCGCGGCAGGGTTGTGACATAGACGGTGATCTCACCCCGCTGGCGATCTAAGTCTTGGGCGGGGCGGAGAAAGAGGAGGTCGTGGCCGAGACACCAGATAGAGCCCAGGAAGAATCCGGTGGTGAGTACGATGGCCACGACCCTGGAAGATTCGCGCAAAAACCCCACGCCAACCGCTAAGGCGACGGCGGGGAGCAACAGCCAATACCAGGCGGGAACGATCTGCCAGGACACAGTGGCGGCGGCAAAGGCGATGGAAAACGAGGCCAGCCGCCGGCTCAACACAGCGCTACGCAGGGCAACGGCAACAGGTGCCAGCCGCCCGAATCGGGATCGTCTCCACGGCAAACGCGCGTCCGTCATAGCGAATTACCCTCCGCTTTGTTCCTGTCTGGCCTCTTTTCGTATTATATTTGCCGGGATACTGTTGGGTTCCCGGATGATGAGATCAGAGAGGTCACACTCCAACGCCTCGCAGATCAGGTCGAGATGTTCCAGACTGACCCGCTCTGCAAGTTCGTGATAGAGGTCATTTATAGTTGATGCACGAATCCCTGTCTTTCGTGCGAGGTCGGCTTGTGTCCATCGCCGTTCACCGAGGCGGGTGGACAGTAAAATTCTAATCATGGCGAGTCTCCTATTACGCTTTAAAAAGCCCTCTTATGCGTCTGACTAAATCCGTATACACATCATCGCGCTCGGAAGAGTCACGTTTGTCGAGAGAGTTTTTCAGGTCTGTTACAACAGATTGAAAACGTGTTATGCCTGTTTCGTCAAAGAGACAGGTTCTGACAGGCACCCATAAGATTGTTGCGCCATGCTGGTCTGCCGCCTCCAATATTGCGGGGAGTTCTTTTCTCCATATATAGTCGGATGCAAAGAAGTTTACTGAAGCCAACAGCACGGCGACTTTTGCTTTTGAAAGCGCTTCGGTTATTTTTTCTTCCCAATCTTCACCGGGCTTTATTTTTGAGTCGTCCCACCAAGTGATATTTGCGATGTTTTCCAACATTTTCAAGTGCGGCTCTAGTTCTTCCTTAAAGGCAGTATCTTTACGTGAATAGCTGATAAACACTTCTGTTCGTTCGGCTTTGCGCGCCGCTTTCGCCTTACGTTCAATTTCTTCTAACTTGCTGTTGACCTCAACTATTTTTTCCTTGATGTTTTCTTTATCCGCTTCTGTTGCAGGGTCATATGGGGAATCAGCATCAACTAACGCTTTTTCATAATACTTTTTGGCTTCTGCGAAATTTTGTTCTACACCATTTCCATTAAAATATAGTAAGCCGAGGTTAGAAGAAGCCAACCAAAAGCCCTGTTCGGCGGAAAGCTTAAATAATCTCAAAGCCTCGTTGAAATCTTGCGTTACCCCCTCTCCGTTTTCGTAAGTAACCGCCAAATTATTCTGTGCACGTGCATGGCCCTGTTTTGCGGAAAGATCATACCACTTCACAGCTTCTTTTAAATCTTTCTTAATCCCCTCACCGCTGCCAAATGAATAGCCTAAGTTACATTGTGCTCCAGCATGCCCTTGCTCAGCAGCAAGTTTGTACCATTTAACAGCTTCGGCATGATTTTTCTCAATGCCACCAGTGCCAAAATCATAGCAATGACCAACTCGCCACTGAAATTCTGGGTCACATGCTTTAGCCCTTTCTTTCAAAAGTGCGGAAAATTTTTCATCACTACGTGGAAAACTCATGGCATATCCTCCAGTTGTTTTTCTATATATTACCACGACATTCGACAAAAATCAAACGTATTTCAACAAAAAACAGGCCGCCGGACGAGAGAATCTCGCACGACGTCCTGGTTTTGCCTCCTGTACCAAAGGAGCCTTTGGCCTCCCTCAAATTGAGGGAGGTGGCAGGCGAACGACAGGCACCCACGTAGGGGCGCACAGTGTGCGCCCGCCCCATTGCGGGTGGTTATTACATTGCGTGCGGGACGTCGGGGCGTCATTCTGCCAATGTATAACAGGGGCGAACACTGTTCGCCCCTACGACGGGCAA
>WRAB01000038.1 GCA_009780435.1 Oscillospiraceae bacterium
AAATCAAGGCGGTCTGGACATTAGAGGGTCAGCCCTGGGTTGATTCAGTGCTGTTTTTGCTGTATACTGGCTTTAGGTTCTCTGAGATGCTCGACCTACCAAAAGTGGGCATTGACCTTGAAGCGGGAACAATCAAAGGCGGCACGAAAACCGCAGCAGGCAAAAACCGCATTGTTCCAATCCATCCCAGGATTCGCCACATTGTTGAGGCGCGGATGCAAGAGGACGGCAAGCATTTGTTCTCCTACAAGGGCAATCGTTGTGGTGGCACAACCTATCGTGAATTCTGGCGTGAGGTCATGGGGGCGGCAAAGATTGAGCATACACCCCACGAATGCCGCCACACCTTTCGCTCACGGCTCGACTCGGCCGGCGCGAATAAGCGGTGCATCGACCTCATGATGGGGCATAAGTCCAGCGATGTAGGTGAGCGAATCTATACCCACAAGACGCCGGAAGAGCTAAGAACCGCGATTGAACTAGTCGCAGACTAGTAACAAAGGCATTGATATTGCTGGGGTTTTGGGTGGTTTGGTGATAATTTATATTTTGTTCACCACTTGGACTTATAGTGTGCTATACTGAATAGCGAGTTTTGTTGAAAGCTGACGACTTCCCTGGTAAAAGGAAATTTTTTGTGATATGAAATTTTTTGGTGTAGAAAATGGCGCAGGGTACGAAGAAAAACCGAATAGCCGAGCATACAGCCGCGAGACAAACCCCGCGTCTGAGGTGGATTATATCGCTGCGGTAGCACGTGCGATTGAGGGAAGCCCCGCGTCCGAGGTGGATTATGCCGCTGCGGTGGCACGTGCAATCGAGGCAGTCCCTACGCCCGAGGTGGATTATGCCGCTGCGGTGGCACGCGCAATCGAGACAGCCCCCGCGGCCAAGGTGGATTATGCCGCCGCCGCGGTGGCGCGCACGAACAGACCGGCGCCGGTGCAAAACGTGCGGCCACGTGGTCGCCGCCGTCGCCGTCGTCGGCACCGTCGGGCCATTGTGGTGATGCTCATCGTTCTCTTGGCTGTGTTGGGTGGGTTCTATGCTTTTTTCATGCGACCACCGATTAATAGAGAGGTATTCACCGTGCTCATCGCCGGGCAGGACAATGTGGGTACCCACGGACTCACGGATACGCTTATGCTGGCCAGGATCGACACGGAGAACGGCGCGGTGGATGTGGTGAGCATCCCGCGGGATACCAGGGCGGATGTGAGCTGGCAAGGCCCGAAGATCAATTCAGTGTTTGCCATGACGGGCGGCTCCGTTTACCGCCTGATGGAGGAAGTGGAGAGGCTGGTGGGCTTTATGCCAGACTTCTACGTGGTGCTTCATCTGCAGGCGTTTGTGGAGTTGGTGGATGCTTTAGGCGGCGTGGGGCTTAACGTGCCGACCCGGATGCAGTACAGCGACCCCTATGACAGCCCACCGTTGCACATCAACCTAGAGCCGGGCTACCAGACGCTCACGGGGACCCAGGCGATGCACTTCGTGCGCCATCGCACAGGCGATGGGGATCTGGGCCGTGTCCAGCGCCAGCAGTATTTTTTGCGGGCCGTGGCAGCCGAATCGCTGCAACTCCGCAATGTGACCCGGATACCGGCTCTGATGGGGATTTTCGGGGAGCATGTGGATACGAATTTGCCTCTCTCGGGCATGACCTATTTGGCCCAACAGATGATGGGGCTGGGCGATGAGAACTTAAACTTCCACACCATGCCCACAGAAGCATTTGGACATGACCTGGTGCCGGTGCTCGACCCGTGGCTGGAGATCATTAACGACCACTTGAACCCCTACCCGGTGCCGGTGACGTTGGAGAACTTGCGGCTGTATACACGTATAAACGGTACGATACAGCTCACGGGTGGCGGATTGTCGCTGACGGACCAGTAATAGAGTCGTTTCTATCATGAAACGCCCGGGACGATTGGTTTCTCAATCATCCCGGGCGTTTTTATGCAATCTGTCAGTCGCCTACAAAATCTCAACCCCAAAAATCCGCAGCCACCGTGTGCCGATGACGATTTGGTTGCCAAATACAGCGGGGGAGGCCTCTATCGTCCCATAGAGCTGGAGTGAGTAGACAATTTCGCCGGTTCTGCCCCGGATGAGGTGTAAATGCCCCTGTTGATCGGCGAGGACCAGATAGCTTCTGCCGTCGGGTGTGTACACGGCCACGGGGGAGCTCCAGGCGTAATAGACCATGGGGGTCTCCCAGACCACAGCCCCGCTCTCCCGGTCATAGGCGACCAACAAGTTGTTGCCGCCCACACCGATGGGCTTGGCAATGGAAAAGATGACAAGATCGGCGATATCTTCTTTCCCGAGGACGGGCGTACCCATCACGCCGCCGTTTACGTCGGGGTTGTGCCGGCAGGGATAGGCGTGTTCCCACAGCACGGCGCCGGTTGCCGCATCCAACTTGCGGACAAAGGCATAGCCCCCCGGCCCCTGTAAATCTACGGATGTCCCGGTGTAGAGGACCAGCCGCTGGTGCTCCTCCTCCCAGTCGAGCACCAGGGTGGCGTCCGTGTCGTCCCCCGAATCGAAGACCCAGACTGGTTCGAGGGTCCGTAGGTCAATACATTGAATAATGCCGCTGTTATCTGCGACGAAGAGATAGTGGGAGAAGGCGGCGGGTGAACTCTCCATCCCGTACATTCCCCTGTGCGGGGTTGTGGTGTGACGATAGCGTGAGACCACGGGGGAAATCCCTATGGTACCCGCCGCTCTGTCAAATGTAGTGTTCAGCAAAACGCTGTAAATCACGCCGTTCTCACCGACCAGGATCATGCGGTCATTTACCTTATCGATGACGGGGTTTGCATCAAATGCGCCCCAATCACGGGGGGCGAAGGGGTCGTGGCCGTCTATGAAAAACAGCTCGGAGCCGTCTATGAGAGAGTAGATGAAGAATCCAAATTGATCGCCGAACATGACGCCCTGGCCCACGTATAACAGGGGATAGCCCCGTGGGTCAACGGTGACACCGCCTTTGATGGGCTCGCCCAGGCGGATGGGGGGACGTGTCTGTACGCCGTCTGCCAAATCGAAGAAGTAGATATAGCCGTCCATGACGCCTTGGATGACCTCGACGAGATCAGGGTTGTCCCGTTTGGACGGCACGATGTTCATCTGTTGCTGCAATTCAAAATCCCATTGGACGATGGCGGGCTGACCCGACCAGCCGACACCGGACCAGTCCCCCATGCGGCCGGTGCCGAGCATATAGCGTTCGACAAGCCGTTCCTCCACGATATCCACTGTACTCCAAGCGGCCTGGTTGCGGAAGTTGTTGCCTCGGAATGTGGTGATGCCGGCCAGATTTGAGTAATCCTCCGGCCACCCGAAGTGGATGGGGCCTAAGTCTCCCACGATCTGTGTATCCCATTGGAATCCGAAGTTTGTGCGCTGCGGGTCAGTCCCGGGCAGGCTGTGGGGGTGGAAGTCCTCCCAGGGGGTCAAATTCAGCGCTGGCGGGGTATTCTCCGGGGTCTCTATGGTGTCTGGGGCATCTGAAATATCCGGTGCGTCTGGGTCGGAATTGAGCCAAGAGATAAAAAGTAGCGGGGCGGCGATTAGACATGTCAGACACACCAGAACCAAGAGCGCTCTTAGGGTGTTTCGTCTGGCCCTGCGCCTCCGGAACCTTCTGCCCGCCTCCCTGCGTCTATGATCATAATTATCCATATCATGCGCCTCGTTTGCGTTTTTCGCTAGAGATGTGTCCACATGATTGTATCAAAATATGTCGGTTTTTGCAATGGTTTCGATCTATAGGGCGAAATGTCTGGAGTAGCCTATCAAAAAGCCCCCTGCCGATTTCGCCGAATTGGTGAACCAGTGGGAGTGCGGAAGTGCTGTATTGACGGGGAACAACGGCGACTACTTTTGAGCCGCTCACTGTATTTGACCGTTCACAGGCTGTTGGAACAATGTTCCGTTTGTATCATGGCCGATATGCGAATGAGA
>WRAB01000039.1 GCA_009780435.1 Oscillospiraceae bacterium
GCCGAATCTCAAAGCGGTTCTTCACAGGGGCGCCCTCTATGGGGATGCCCTGCTTTTTGTACTGCTCGTAGTCCTTCTGGTAGGCGCAAAAATATATCTCGGAGCTCAAAGAGCCGAGATACAGTGTTTCGCCCATGGTCTCCCGCTTGTCCTGTTCCTCATGCCGGAGTTTCTGCCCGGATTCGTAGCCGGAGTAGGACTTCATCCAGGCGGATTCCCACTCCCCATCTCGGCACTTTTGTTTGAGCGTTGGGATACACAGCGCCCCGTCCCGGTCATCCACCGCCAAGTCCAGCCGCTTGATCCGGGCGGGGAATCCATCCAGACAGTGCTGGAAGAAATCGTACCAAGTCCAGTTAATCGCCTCCAAGTGACACTCCATCATCCGGCACCCTCGGCCCTTTAGTTCCAGCAGGGTGTACAACTCCTCGCTGTCCGCCGCACCCTGCATGACGTAGAGATCACCGAACCGATAGGTGGCCTCGTAGCCGTAGAACCCACGTTCTTCCCGGATCATGTCATCGAATGGGAACCGTAGCGCATCTTCCACCACACGCCGGATATCTTTGGTCATAAAGTGGATACGGACGTAATCTATCATCACGTCCATACGGCAGTCGCTTTTGAGCACCCGCAATTCCTCTAATGCCCATTCGAGGCGCTGCTTGGTCTGTTCCGGCGGATCGGTGCCGCCTTTCTCAATCTCAACCAGCCGCCGCCTTGAAATGCCCGCTTTCTTCGCTAATTCTGCCTGTGTAATCCCATATTCCAATCGCTTACTTTTAAATGTGAATCGCTCCTTTCCGTGATGTGAAGTGACTTCACATCGGCTATATTCCTTGGAACCACTGATATCACAAGGGTTGTGGTATGCGCTATCGCTGTATTCCTAAAAGTGTACCCCTCTGTTAGAAACAGGGGTACACGCCCCGCCGTGCTACGCACGGCGCCCCGTCCGGCTGTTCGCTTCGCCGCCGAACGGGGCTCGTTTAGATGTGCCGGGCCTACTCTTTTTTGTTCGCACCAACGTAGTTACTTCGCTACGATTTCTAATTGGTTATTTTTGAGAAAGAGTTTTGTTTTTATGAGGACGGGTAACAGTGACTATACTGGATGATCGGGCCGCCGTCATCGTCTGCGTCAAAGCTAAAGACAAATTGAACCCATCGCCCCTCTTTCGTCTTGTATCCCGGCACGGCGTAGCACCCCTCCATGCCGCAATATGTTTCAACCAGTTCCACCACATCATATTTGAGAGAATCCGGCCCCTTTTGGTGGGTCGGTTTCACTGCATCCCGGTAGTCGGCCTCGAATTGATCGAAGTGAACCCATTGGGCATTGGAAGCCCTGTAGCGACTTTTGAACAAATACATACCTCCCCCCGCCTAGCAATATACCTCGAAGATGCCCTGCTTTGTGTCAATAAAAGTACCGTTGATCTCCATATCACGCCCCAGCTTTTCGTAGTCAATGTACCATTGAACACGCTCTGGAACATCCCCCAAATATCCTTCCTCCACGCACTCATAGGCCACATCGGACATGTCATGGCAGCCGCTCCAATACCGGATATCGTCTTGTTTTTCCACCAAATCCTCAATGTTGCGGAAACAGCCAGAGGCCAGCAATTCCGGCAGCGCATCATATATCTCTGTGCCGTCCAGTTCCTCCACCAGTCCGCAGAGACGGTTGAGTTCATCAATGCTGGTATACTCTCCGATCTCAAAGGGCAACTCATAGTCATGGATGGCATATTCCTCATATTCTGCGTTGAGCCCAATTTTCTCCGCCACATCTTCGTGGCAGACGGGCAGTGTAAACCATGCGCCCACTGCCTCGCCCTCGTTGTATTTGCCTAAGTTGGTAATATATACGGACATTTCTATCGCCCATCACCCCCGTCCTTTTGCAACCCCGTGTACCGCCCAATCTCCTCCAAGAAATCGTAGCCCGGCGGAACCAGCGGCGTGTAAAACTCTGTGATCACATTCTCACCCACATCCACATAGCCCCGGCCCTTGATCGTCTTGGGGAAAAACTCCTTCTTCACTTCGCCGAATACCATATGATACCCCTGCTCGGACAACCGGCCCAAGGCCACCCGGAAGTTGAACTGATCCCGTGCGCCGTCTTGCAGATACTTGGCATCCGGGCGCTGACAGGCCAGGATCAGAAAGAACCCGCTCTGACGGCCCAGCATGATGATCTTCTTGATCTGATCCATGACAGGGCCGCTCTCTTTATGGCCCACCATCTCCATAAACGCCACGTATTCGTCAAAGATCAAAAAGTTAGCGGGGAGCCCGTAATATGCGTAGTTCTGGCCCGTTTTGTAGTGCGGCAGTTCTTTCATTGCGGCGTTGCGATCCATCATGTCATCGTAAAACTGGTTCAGGCAGTCTATCATCTCCTCTTTCTGGCTGTAGACATTGGGCATGACCGCAGCCAAATCCGCAAGGTCGGCGTGTTTTGGGTCGAGGATATATACTGCGGCATTGGTCTTGACCAATGCGTTGATGAGCGTCAAGAGAAAGTACGTCTTGCCGCCGCCCGTACCGCCTGCGATCAGCATGTGGGGCAGAGAATCAAACCGCCAAAAGATATGGTGCATGAGTTTCATGCTGCCGTCCTTGACCGCCACATCTCCAATCCCGATCCGGGCCAGCTCTGCGTTATATATGAAGCTATAGGCGAGATATCCCTCGTGGTAATCCTTGCTGATGGTCTCACAGAACAGGCCCGGTTCGATCTTGCTCTCCAAGTCCGCTAACTGCTTTTGGTGCTTGTCCATGGTGATCTTTACCGTGAGGTAGATCACGCCATGTTGCATCCGATACCAGACCTTCGGAAAAGATGCGATCCGTTTCTTGTTCGACTGACCCAAGTCCTTGAACCAGCCCTCGGATTTGCTGTCCGCCATGTCATACCAGTTGTTGTCCAGTATCATCCGTGCGATGGCCTGCCGGTGCTCTAACTGCTTGTAATGGTGGGGGAGGCGTTTGACATATATGGCCCCCAGTCCGGCATAGACGATTGGCGCCGCAACGGCGTAGACCAGCAGGGCGGGAGCGCAATAGGCCAGGAGCGCCAAGAGGAATACCGGCAGAAACCACATCAGCCCCAGGCGGAAGATCAGATGCTGATCCCCGGCCCGGATACGCTTGCCTTTGTATGAAAATCTGGTCGGTTTGATCTGCTACACCCCCTTACAGCGGGTGCCGCAGGTATTTTCACCTGCGGCACCCTGCATAGTATTGGCTATTTTCCGTCCGGGTTGGGCTTGTTGCCATCTCCCTGCGGCGATCTCTGCGGCGATCTCTGTGGCGGAGACGGCGGGGTTGTGCCGCCGGGCTTTGCCGCCACAATGTCATCGGCGGTGATCCACCAGAACGCATCCGCACCACGGAAGTTACGGTTTGCGCCGGAGTTGATCTCCGGGTTCACCAGCTCCACCACGGTATTTTGCGGGAACTCCCGCACAGAGACATGGCCCGGCAGGATAATCGAAACAATGTCCTGCTGTATAGTAGAGATTAGATTGTATGTCCGACGGTCTATCTCCCCGGTCTGGTTGTTGTCATCATCGTACACCTGCCGCTCCCGGCGCAGACCCCAGAAGCGGAGTTCCCCGAAGGTCGCCGGGTTGTTAATGTCCAGTCCTGCCGCTAATTTCATACTCATATGCGCATCCCCCTATTCTACTTTTGTCATATTGTCCGCCGCCATCTCAAAGCCACGGTGGGCGGTGTCCCCCGTCACCTGACC
>WRAB01000040.1 GCA_009780435.1 Oscillospiraceae bacterium
TGGCACAAAATTCACCACGCAAAACGCCATCTAAAAAAGCTAATTTTTAGATGGCGTTGCGTTGTAGGTTAGCCCTTGTTTTTAAGGTTAATTTTGATGTTGTACATTGTATAGTGATATAGCTGTCAGCAAAGCCGACTGAGGATTGCTCTTGACCTGCGGCGCAGGGAAAACCTCCGTCAGAGCTTCGATCCCCCCCAGGAGGCCTTCTCTTGCCGCAGGGCGGCAATTCACCTTGTGCCACCTCCTTTACGAAAGGAGGCTTTTTTCTCCTACAAATCAAATACCAAATCCAACAGGGGCGCATGTTGTTGTGCGCCGTAGACGTCGGTCTCGCCCAGACTCCCGGATGGCCTCGGCCGTCGGATGGTGACTTTGATGGCTTTGGCGGGGGCGAACTCTACGATGCCGATCAAATCTTCCGGTGGGATTCTATAGAGGGTGCAGATCAGGTCGGCGTTGATGACGCCCGCCGCTACGACTTTCTCGAACCAGTCCTGGGTCTTGAACATGATATCAAAGGTCAACTCATAGGGTCCGGCGTTCTTACTGCGGATCACGTCGGTGATATCGAGCAGTTTTGTCTTCATACGGCACCTCCGGGAAGTGTTACGTACTCAATGGGGAACAGCCGGATCGGATCGTCAATCTCCAGCAGGTGGTATACGCTGAACTCATAGACTGCACCCACATGGAGATCACTGGGGGAGTAGGGGAAGGCCAGATTCCCTGCCGTGGCCCGGCGCCCCTCGTATCCGTAGTGGAGCATGGTAGAACGGGCGAAAGCACAGATCGTGTCGGCCTGTTCCTGGGTAGCGGCCGTGGCCTCAATGACGATGCCCAGCTCATGGCTCCCCGCCGTGGAGGGGTTGGGTTCCAGTTCCCCCATGACACCGTCTCTGCCATAGATGTGGAAGTGCAGATGATAGTCCAAATCGGAATCCTTAAAATTATCCGCCACCCGCTCCCGGATGCCCGCTAGAATATCGTCCATCTGGGCGATCATAATGGGGTCACGGGTGCCGGCGATGCTCACAGTGCGGTAGCCCACGGGTGCGGCCCCCTCCAGCTTGACGGTGTAGGGGATTTTTGAGACAAAAGTCGTCCCCGTGACCCGGACGGTGGACTCCGTCTCCTGGATAAATTGGCAGGCCGTCAAATCCAGATGCCCGCCGGGGCCGGGGAGGATATAGGGGTTGGATTTCTCATACAACGTATGGGCCGCCACGGAGAGGGTGGTACATTTGCGGATGGGATTCAACGGCTCCACCCGGAAATAATCGTCTCCAATGTAACCGAACATACAGTCGGATCCGCTGCCGGGTGTGGCGGCAATGGCGGCGCACTCTAAAATTTTGCCCAAGTGTAGAGACAGGGCGGGATCGTAACCCTGTTTGATGGGCAGTGCGGCAAAACAGACGGGGTCATAGGCCCGGCCCGCCAGAATGATGTCGGGATTTTGATCCAGAGCTTCGATGAAAGGTTCAACGCCCATCTGGGCCACTACGTTTGTGGTGGCGGCCAGGGCTTCTTGGGTGAGGGGTGGCGCGGGGTCTAGGGGCGTGATCGCCCCTGCGGACAGAGCGTTTTGCAGAAATGTTTTATCCAGTTGGGAGCGGATCAGCGCCAGTTTTAAGGGGAGATTGTTCTCTTGTGCGATCTCCTCCACGATCTCCCGGCACCAGTGGAGGTGGGAATCCGCCCCGCTGCCGCCGGCGGTGCCGACGATGACGGGAATCTTCCGTTCTACTCCCGCTCGGATCATACTCTCCAAGTCCCGCTTGACGGCGCCCCGGTCGGTGAAGGATACCCCAGCGCCCAGATAGTAGGGGCCGGGGTCTGTAGAGCCGCCGTCTACGGCGATGAGGTGGGGGTTACGGGCGAGGCCCGCCTCGAAAGAGGCCAGGGGGAAGCCATAGCCCAAGATGGCGGTGGTGGCTAAGATGCGGAACTCTTCTCTCATCCCAGTTTCTCCTTTGCGGCCAAAATCGCGCGGATGCGTTGCATTTCGTTGTAGACAATCATATATCCCTCGTCCACGCCCATGCCGGGCTTTGCCAGCATCTGATCCGGCTTGGTTGCCATAGCCAGATGGGCGCAGACCTGGGCGGAGCGATCCGTCTCGTTACAAGTGCCGCCTTGATAAGCGCCTACGCCACGGGCCTTGCAGTAGAGGACGGCCTCCACAATGTTGTTAATCCCGCCCAGATCGGGGGTTTTAATCTGGACCATGTGTCCGGCCCGGTTGTCGGCGAAGTATTGGATATCTTCCAGGGTATTACACCATTCGTCAGCCACCAGTTGGACGGGGATTTTTCGCTCATCAATGAGCCGGGTCAGAGCGGCGAGACACTGCATCTGCCGCTCCCGCTCCTCCACGTCCATGGGGCCCTCAATCCGCAGGGGGAAGGGGGCCGCCGCTTCGGCCAGGGTCTCCAGATAATCCGCCATGGCGGGGAAGTTCTCGTTGCCGAAGATCTGGCCCATGGTGCCGTAGACATCAATATGTAACGTGGGGCAATAGGTCTCGTCCGTGCGGAGCGCAAGTATCCGATCCCGGAGCCAGGTGACGTACTCCAGGAGCAATTCTCCCTTACGGCCCAGCTTGGTGTCCACGTTGTTAATGAGGGCGTGGGGGAGGACTTCGGCCCCTTTAATAATCATCTTATCGGCCCCCTCGTAGCGGGTGTCGCCGGACTGGGTAAAGATGGGGACTTCGTCCCCGGTGAGGGGAAGGTCGTACTCCCGTGCGACGACTTCACACATGAGTTGATGTTTCGCCTTGGCCACGGCGTCTAAAATCGCCTGGGAGACCCCGTAGCGGATGGCCGTGTGGAGAGGGTTCCCGTCCACACGGATGGATTCCAGATCGTCCGCCAGACGGCGGAAGCTGTCCGCCTCCTGGCCCACGAGGGCGGGGAAGATATGGGCCTCGATGACGGGAATAAAATCACGGGCCAGAAACAGGGGATCCCGCCCTCCGGCGCCGGAGTATTGCACGGCGGCACAGTCGCCCCAGGCGATCTGTCCGTCCTCTAAGACCAGGAGGACGGAGATGGATTCCCCCGCCTGACGTACGGCGGTAAATCCCGGTGTCACAGGGGAGCCGATATAGGCGGCCCCGTCTGCCACAGCACCTGATTTAATAGCCCGCTGATCGTCGAAGTAA